>NZ_CP081006.1:1867744-2179034 GCF_022317005.1 Mycobacterium sp. IDR2000157661 | reverse complement strand
GAGCGCCGGGCCGAGCCAGCGCCAACGGCACCTCGATGCTGGCACCGACGTTGTTCGCACACGGCACCGAGGAGCAACTCGACCGCGTGCTGCCGAAAATGGCCAGCGGCGAGGAGATCTGGGCACAAGCGTGGTCGGAGCCGGAGTCGGGCAGCGACCTGGCCTCGCTGCGCTCCACGGCGACCAGGACCGACGGCGGGTGGCTGCTCAACGGGCAGAAGATCTGGAGCTCACGGGCTCCGTTCGGCGAGCGCGCGTTCGGCCTGTTCCGCTCAGACCCGGAGGCAAAGCGGCACAAGGGCCTGACGTACTTCATGTTCGACCTCAAGGCCGACGGAGTGACGGTGCGCCCCATTGCGCAGTTGGGCGGCGACACCGGCTTCGGCGAGGTGTTCCTCGACGACGTCTTCGTAGCCGACAATGACGTCGTCGGAGAGGTCAACGACGGGTGGCGGGCGGCGATGAGCACGTCCAGCAACGAACGCGGCATGTCGCTGCGCAGCCCCGCGCGCTTCCTGGCCCCCGCCGAGAGACTGGTCGCCGAATGGGAGAAACACCGCGACCCCGCACACGCCGAGCGGGTCGCCGACGCGTGGATCAAGGCGCAGGCCTACCGCTTACACACCTTCGGCACGGTCACCCGGGTGGCCGCGGGCGGTGAGCTGGGCGCCGAGTCGTCGGTGACCAAGGTGTTCTGGTCCGACCTCGACGTCGCGATCCACCAGACCGCGCTCGACCTACGCGGCGCCGACGGCGAGCTCGTCGACAAGTGGACCGACGGGTTGCTGTTCGCCTTGGGCGGCCCGATCTATGCGGGCACCAACGAGATTCAGCGCAACATCATCGCCGAACGCCTACTGGGCCTACCGCGGGAGAAGTCGAAGTGAGATTCGATCTGGACGAGCAACAGCGCGACTTCGCCGCCAGCATCGATGCCGCGCTGGGCGCCGCCGACATGCCCGGTGCGGTGCGCGCGTGGGCGGCGGGCGACACCGCACCCGGTCGCAAGGTCTGGTCGCAACTGACCGATCTGGGGGTCACCGCGCTCGCGGTTCCGGAGAAGTTCGACGGCATCGAAGCACATCCGGTCGATCTGGTCGTCGCGCTCGAGCGGTTGGGCCGGTGGTGCGTGCCCGGCCCGGTGGTCGAATCCATTGCCGTGGCACCCGTTCTGCTCGCCAGCCAGGACGAGTGGGCCGACCGCAGCGCGGGGTTGGCGGCCGGTGACCTGATCGCGACCGTCGCGATGCCCCCGCAGGTGCCGCGGGCGGTCGACGCGGACGCGGCGGCCCTGATCCTGGTGGCCACCGGGCAGGAGGTTCGCGACGGCACCGTGGGCACCCGGCACGAGTCCGTCGACCCGGCCCGAAAGTTGTTCGACGTCAAGGCCTCCGGTGACGGCAAGGCGGCAGATGTGGCGCGCGCCTACGAGTTCGGCGTGCTGGCGACGGCCGCCGCGCTGGTCGGCGCGGGCCAGGCCATGCTGGACCTGTCGGTCGAGTACGCCAAGCAGCGCAGCCAGTTCGGCCGGGCAATCGGCACGTACCAGGCGATCAAACACAAGCTCGCCGACGTTCACATCGCCGTCGAACTGGCACGGCCCCTTGTGTACGGCGCGGCGCTGTCGCTGGCCGACGACTCGGCGGACACCTCTCGTGACGTCAGCGCCGCCAAGGTCGCCGCCGCCGAGGCCGCCCTGCTGGCGGCACGTTCTGCGCTGCAGACCCACGGGGCGATCGGGTTCACCCAGGAGCACGACCTGTCCCTGTGGTTGCTTCGTGTACAGGCGCTGCGGTCGGCATGGGGCGATCCCACCGTCCACAGGCAGCGGGTATTGGACGCCCTCTCGTGAGGGCCAGCGAGGAGCGAAGGCGGATCGCGCATGAATGAAGAACGCCAACTGCTGCGCGAGACGGTGGCAGCGCTCGTCGACAAGCACGCCTCGCCGGCTGCGGTGCGGGAGGCGATGGAGTCCGAACGCGGCTACGACGAGTCCCTGTGGAAGCTGCTGTGCGAGCAGGTCGGCGCGGCCGCGCTGGTGGTCCCCGAGGAGCTCGGCGGCGCAGGCGGAGAACTTGCCGACGCGGCCGTCGTGCTCGAAGAACTCGGCAAGGCACTGGCGCCAACGCCGCTTCTGGGCACCACCCTGGCCGAGCTGGCGCTGCTGGCCGCTGACGAACCCGACGCCGACGCCCTCGAAGGCCTCGCCGAGGGCGTCAAAGTGGGGGCGGTCGCGTTCGACACCGACGAGCGCTCGCGCGAGGAGAACTCAGGCCGAGGCTTCGTCGTCAACGGCGACATCGCCGAGGTGGTGGTGGTCGCCGACGGTGAACGGCTGAACAGGTGGAGCGGATTCGCCGTGACACCTGTCGTCGCCATGGACCCGACGCGCCGGCTCGCCCGCCTCGATGGCGGCGACAAGACCGACATCGGCGCAGACCCCGGGCTGGCCGACGCCGCCGCGCTGCTATTGGCGGCTGAACAGGTCGGTGCGGCGTCGCGTTGTTTGGACCTGACCGTTCAGTACACCAAGGACCGGGTGCAGTTCGGCAGGCCGATCGGCAGCTTCCAGGCGCTCAAGCACCGGATGGCCGACCTCTACGTCGCCGTCCAGTCCGCACGCGCAGTCGTCGACGAGGCGATCGCCCATCCGTCGCCGACATCGGCTGCGCTGGCCCGCTTCTCGGCCAGTGAAGCGTTCTCGAAGGTGGCCGGAGAGGCGATCCAGCTACACGGCGGCATCGCGATCACCTGGGAGCACGACATCCAGCTGTACTTCAAGCGGGCGCACGGCAGCGCTCAGCTGCTCGGGCCGCCGCGCGAACATCTACGCCGCCTCGAAGCCGAGGTGTTCTAGCGTTGATGCTGTGAGCATCTCGCGGCGGGCCGGCATACCGCCGTTCTACGTGATGGATGTGTGGCTGGCCGCCGCCGATCGGCAACGCAGCCACGGCGACCTGGTGAACCTGTCGGCGGGCCAGCCCAGTGCGGGAGCGCCCGCGGTCGTGCGCGCGGCAGCCAAGGAGGCGCTGGACACCACCGTGCTGGGCTACACCGTCGCGCTGGGCATCCCGGAACTTCGGGCGGCGATCGCCAGTTCCTATCTCTACAAGCACGGGCTCGTCGTCGACCCGAACGACGTCGTGGTGACCACCGGGTCCTCGGGCGGTTTCCTGCTGACGTTCCTGGCCTGTTTCGACGTGGGCGACCGGGTCGCCATCGCGAGCCCCGGCTACCCCTGTTATCGCAACATCCTTTCTGCGCTGGGCTGCGAGGTCGTCGAGATACCGTGCGGCCCGGAGACGAGGTTTCAGCCGACGGCACGGATGCTCGCCGAACTGGACCCGCCGGTTCAGGGCGTCGTCGTGGCGAGCCCGGCCAACCCGACCGGCACGGTCATCCCGCCGGAGGAACTCGCCGCGATCGCGTCGTGGTGCGCGTCGTCCGGTGTTCGACTCATCAGCGACGAGGTGTACCACGGCCTGGTCTACGAAGGCGCACCGCCGACCAGTTGCGCGTGGGCGACGTCGCGCGATGCCGTGGTGGTCAACAGTTTCTCGAAGTACTTCGCGATGACCGGCTGGCGGCTCGGCTGGCTGCTGGTGCCGCAGGAATTGCTACGCGCGGTCGATTGCCTCACCGGCAACTTCAACATCTGTCCGCCGACGCTGCCGCAGCTTGCCGCGGTCGCGGCGTTCAGCCCGGAGTCGATCGCCGAATCCGACGCGCTGCTGGACCATTACGCCGCCAACCGGCGGTTGCTGCTCGACGGGCTGCGCAGTATCGGCATCGACCGACTGGCGCCGACCGACGGCGCGTTCTACGTATACGCCGACGTCTCGCATCTGACGACGGACTCGCTGACGTTCTGCTCGACGCTGCTCGACGACACCGGGGTGGCGATCGCACCGGGCATCGACTTCGACCCGGCGCGCGGGGGATCGTTCGTGCGGTTGTCGTTCGCAGGCCCGACGAGTGACATCGAGGCGGCACTCGAACGCATCGCCGCCTGGCTGGGCTAGTCGAGGGAAAGGCTGAATGTCAGCGGGCCGCGCTACGCTTAAAATCATGTTCGAAAGTGTGTTCGATATCGACTCTGCGGCCGATGAGGTGGAGTTGCGGGCGCACATCGAGCGTATGGAACGCATCAAGTCCGCGGCCGCCGCTGCGCAAGCCCGGGCGACCGCGTTGTGGAAGCGCAAGCGCACTGCCGCCGAGGAGACCGCGGGGGTGCCTGCGAAACAACGAGGCCGCGGCTTCGCGGGCGAGGTGGCATTGGCGCGCCGGGAGGCTCCAGTACAAGGCGGCCGACACGTCGGGTTCGCCATAGCTCTGGTGAACGAGATGCCGTACACACTTGCGGCCCTGGAATCCGGGGAGTTGTCGGAATGGCGTGCCACTCTGATCGTGCGCGAGTCGGCGTGCCTGAGCGTCGAACACCGCCGCATGCTCGATGCCCGGATGTGCCGTGACACAGATCGTCTAGACGGCTGGGGAGACAAGCGGATTGCCGCTGAGGCAAAGCGAATCGCATGTGAACTCGACGTGGGCGCAGTAGTCGATCGTGCCGCCAAAGCAGCAGCCGACCGCTGTGTGACCATCCGGCCAGCGCCCGACACGATGACCTGGGTGACAGCGCTCCTGCCGGTGGCCCAGGGAGTGAGCGTGTACGCGGCGTTGAAACGCGCTGCGGATACGACCTTCGACGACCGCAGCCGTGGTCAGATCATGGCGGACACGCTGGTGCAACGAGTGACGGGACAGTCCGCAACACAACCGATTTCAGTTGCTCTGAACCTCGTGATGGCCGACACCACACTCGTCGGTGACGATGAATCACCTGCCTGGCTCGACGGCTACGGCCCAGTGCCGGCCGCGATCGCTCGAGGGCTGACCGGCGATGCGTGTGCCGACGCCGCCGCGAAGGCGATGCTGCGCCGGCTTTACCGCCATCCCGAGAGCGGCCAACTGGTGGCGATGGAGTCGCGAGCGCGCGTCTTCCCGAAGGGATTGGCGGCGTTCATCGGAGTAAGGGATCAGACCTGTCGGACCCCGTACTGCAACGCCCCGATACGCCACCGGGATCACGCGGTACCCAAGCACCGGGCGGGACCGACGAGCGCGGTCAACGGTCTCGGCGAATGTGAAGCGTGCAACTACGCGAAGGAAGCGTCGGGCTGGTCGGTCACGACCGCTGAACGCGACGGCGAGCACACCGCCGAGTTCACCACGCCGACCGGCGCAACATACCGATCGACGGCGCCGCCGCTACCCGGACCACCGGTTCGTACCCTGAGCACCCTCGAGGGCCGGCTCAGCATCGACCTGGTCACGTTCGACGCTGCTTGACGTACCAGTCGAGCAGACCAGGATCATCAACGGCGCTGCGCTCCACCACCTTCGCGGGGTCGGCGCCCTGGAACAGCTTCTTGATCGGCACCTCGAGCTTCTTGCCGGTGCGGGTGTGCGGGACGCCGGGGGCGACGATGATCTCGTCGGGCACGTGCCGCGGCGACACCTCGTCGCGGACGGTCTTCTTGATGCGCTCGCGCAACTCCTCGGTCAACTCCGCACCCTCGCGCAAGACCACGAACAGCGGCATCCAGTAGCCGCCGTCCTCCTGCTCGGCTCCGATCACCAGCGCTTCGGTGACCTCGGGGAGTCGTTCGACGGCCTGGTAGATGTCTGCGCTGCCCATCCGGATGCCGTGGCGGTTGAGCGTCGAGTCCGATCGGCCGTGCACGATCACGCTGCCGCGGTCGGTGATGGTGATCCAGTCACCGTGCCGCCACACACCCGGGTACATCTCGAAATAGGCGGCGCGGTAGCGAGATCCGTCAGGATCGTTCCAGAACCCCACCGGCATCGACGGCATCGGCTGGGTGACCACCAACTCGCCGACCTCGTTGCGCACCGGATTACCCGACTCGTCCCAGGAGTCCAGCGCACACCCCAGGTAAGGCGCCGACAACTCGCCGGGCCACACCGGAACGGTTCGCACGCCCCCGATGAACGCCGACACCACATCGGTACCGCCGCTGATCGACGCGACCTGCACATTTCCGCCGACGTTGTCGCGCAACCACAGCGACGACGACGGCGGCAGCGACGATCCGGTGATGCCGACCGTCTTGAGCGCCGACAGGTCGTGGTCCTTGCGGGGCA
Organism: Mycobacterium sp. IDR2000157661; assembly: GCF_022317005.1. NCBI lineage: Bacteria > Bacillati > Actinomycetota > Actinomycetes > Mycobacteriales > Mycobacteriaceae > Mycobacterium > Mycobacterium sp. IDR2000157661. Next base: position 2,172,869 of record NZ_CP081006.1, on the reverse strand, counting down.
CTGCGCCGGCCTTCGCGCAGCCCAACACGTACCCGGGACTAGTGCCCAGCACCGTGGCCCCGACCTGCGCGGCGATCCCCCACAACGCGTCGGCACGCGGAGCGCTGGGGCTGCCGTCGTAGCAGACGATCGTCGCACCGACGAGCAGGCCCGCGACCTGGAAGTTCCACATCATCCAGCTGGGGCTGGTGTACCAGAAGAAGGTGTCGTCTTCTCCGATGTCTGACTGCAGCGCAATGGCCTTGAGGTGTTCGATCAGCACACCGCCATGCCCGTGCACGATGCCCTTGGGCAGACCGGTGGTGCCCGAGGAGAACAGGATCCACAGCGGATGGGTGAAGTCGACGGCCGTGGTGGTCAACGTCGAGGCGTCGGCGCCGCCGGTGAGATTGGAGGCCATGACAGTGGCGCGCAGCGTCGGCAGCCCCGCCTGTAGAGCCGCTACGTCGGCGGCCTTGTTGTGGCGCTTACCTCCGTACGTGTAGCCGTCGGCGGTGACAAGCACGGACGGCTCGAGCTGGCCGAGCCGGTCCAGGGCGGCCTTCGCCGAGTAGTCCTGGCCGCAGGCGCTCCAGATCGCGCCAATGCTCGCAGTCGCCAGGAACGCGATCACCGCCTCGGGGATGTTGGGCAGGTAACCGATCACCCGGTCGCCGGGAGTCACACCGAGGGACCGGAGCCGCTGGGCGAAAGCAGCTGCCCGACCGACCAGTTCGGCCCAGGAGATCTCGGTGGTGGCGCCGCCTTCGGAGACGTGGATGATGGCGGGCCGGTCGGTGCGGGCGTTTCTCACCACCTGATCGACGTAGTTGAGCCGGGTGTCGGGAAACCACACGGCGCCGGGCATCTCGGTGGAGGCGAGCACGGTGTCGGGTCGCTCGCCGAGCTCGAAATGGTCCCACAGCGCGGCCCAGAACGCGCCTGGATCGTCGACCGACCAGCGCCACAGCGACTGGTAGCCGTCGAAACTCAGGCCGGTACGGTCCTGTACGAACCGCGCGAAGTCGGTGATCCGGGCATCGGCGACGTCCGAGTCGCTCGGTGTCCACTGCGCTTCGCCGGTCACCGTGCGCTCCACCCGCCATCCATCGGGTACGACGCGCCGGTCACCATCCCGGCAGCCGGGGAAGCCAGCCAGCCGACCAGCGACGCGACCTCTTCGGGTTCGACGAGCCGCTTGATCGCACTCTCCTTCAACAGGATCTTCTCCACCACCTCGTCCTCACCGATGCCGTGCGTACGCGCCTGGTCGGCGATCTGCTTGGTGACCAACGCGGTTCGAACGTACCCCGGGTCGACACAGTTGCTGGTGACGTCGTGGGGCCCGGCCTCGAGCGCCGTCACCTTCGACAGCCCCTCCAGCCCGTGTTTGGCGGTGACGTACGCGCTCTTGAACTCCGATGCGCGCAAGCCGTGCACGGACGAGATGTTGATGATGCGGCCGAACCTGTTCGCGTACATGTGCGGCAGGGCGGCGCGGATCAACAGGAACGGCGCCTCCACCATCAGGGCGAGGATGAAGCGGAACCGCTCCGGCGGGAAATCCGTAATCGGGCTGACGTGCTGCACACCGGCGTTGTTCACCAGGATATCGACCTCGAGGCGCAAGTCCTCCAGCGCGTGCACGTCCGAAAGGTCGACGGCCCAGGCCTTTCCGCCGATCTCGCCTGCGAGGGCCTTCGCACCGGCCCCGTCAAGGTCCGCCACGGTGACCGTCGCACCGCGGGCAGCGAGCTCGCGGACGCAAGCAGTGCCGATACCGCTTGCACCGCCGGTGACCAGAGCGGTGCGGCCGGCGAGGCCGGTCATACCACCCCCGCCTTGGCGAGTTGCTCACGGTCGGCCTCGTCGAGTGCCTTCAGGTCGATGCCGTTGGTCTCCCGAGTGAACCAGGCGGCCACCAGCGTGATCACCGAGGCGGCGGCGAGGTAGACGGCGATGGGCACCCAGGAGTCGAACCTGTCGAGCAGCCAGGTGGCGATCGCCGGCGCCAGCGACCCGGCGACGATCGACGTGACCTGATAGCCCAGCGACACACCGGAATAACGCATACGGGTGGGGAACATCTCGGCCATGATGGCCGGCTGCGGTGCGTACATGATCGCGTGGATGATCAGACCCAGGATCACCGCGGCCATGATGGGCAGATAGTTCCCGGTGTTCATCATCGGGAACGCGAAGAAGCCCCAGGTGGCGCCCAGTATGGCCCCGACGATGTAGACCGGTCGCCTGCCGAACCGATCGGACAGCCGGCCGACCTGTGGGATGACGAGGAAGTGCACGGCGTGCGCAACCAGCAGCCACCACAGGATGTCGCCGGTGTCCGCGCCGACCTCCGTCTTGAGGTAGACGATCGAGAAAGTGACCACCAGGTAGTACATGATGTTCTCGGCGAAGCGCAGGCCCATCGCGGTGAAAACACCACGGGGATAACGCTTGAGCACCTCCACCACGCCGTAGGACACCGACTTCACGCGCTCTACTTCCTCCTGAGCGGCCACGAAGATCGGTGCGTCGGTCACCTTGGTACGGATGTAGTAGCCGATGACCACCACTACGGCCGAGAGCCAGAACGCGACACGCCAACCCCAGGACAGGAAGGCGTCGTCGGACAACACCCCGGTGAGCACCAGCAGCACGACGGTGGCCAGCATGTTGCCGACGGGCACCGCGGCCTGCGGCCAGCTGGCCCAGAAGGCTCGGCTCTTGTTCGGGCTGTGTTCGGCGACGAGCAACACTGCGCCGCCCCACTCGCCGCCGACGGCGAAGCCCTGCAGGAACCGCAGGACCACGAGCAGGATCGGTGCCCACACGCCGATCTGGTTGTACGTGGGCAGACATCCCATCAGGAACGTGACGGCGCCGACAAGCAGGATCGCGAACTGCAACAGCTTCTTGCGGCCGTACTTGTCGCCGAAGTGCCCGAACACCACGCCGCCGAGCGGGCGCGCCACGAAGCCGACCGCATAGGTCAGCAGCGCGGCGATGAGCGCATTGGCATCGCTGGTGCCCTCGGCGAAGAACACCTTGTTGAACACGAGCGTGGCGGCGGTGGCGTAGAGGAAGAACTCGTACCATTCGACGACCGTGCCCGCCATGGAGGCGACGACGACGCGTTTGAGGCCGGTGGTGACGGATCCCGACCCGTGGTCCATCGATTGGTTTGTGGCGCTCATCGATGCCTCCTTCGGCTGTGATCGCGGACACAGACGGTTGTGAGTATTCATGCAGGTACCCACTGCCTGCAATGGCCAAAACTGCAGGAGGTATCTGCAAAAATGCAGACATGACCTATTCGACTGGCCGCCGACCGAGTGCGGACGATCTGCTGGTGCTGCTGGCGGTCGGGCGATCGGGCCGCTTCACCACCGCCGCGGAGGAACTCGGTCTCAACCACACGACGATCTCGCGACGGATCGCCGCGCTGGAGGAGTCGATCGGAGGGCGGGTGCTGGCCCGCGTCGCCGGCGCCTGGGAGCTGACCGAACTGGGGCGCGAGGCGTTGGCCGCGGCGGAGGTCATCGAGTCCGCAGTCCGGTCGGTGACGGTCGACACCGGCGGTAATCGCACGCTCGAGGGCGTGGTGCGGATCTCGGCGACCGACGGGTTCTCCGCCTACATCGCAGCGCCCGCGGCGGCGGCCGTTCAGCGGCTGCATCCCAAGGTGGCGGTCGAGATCGTCGCCGCGACGCGACGAGTCACGCAACAACGGTCCGGGCTCGACGTCGAGGTCGTGGTCGGCGAGCCGAAGGTGCACCGCGCCAGGGCCATTCGTCTCGGCGACTACTGTCTGGGACTCTACGGCACCCGCGACTACCTGACCGACCACGGGAAACCGAGCAGCATCGCCGACCTGGCCCGCTATCCGCTGGTTTACTTCATCGACTCCATGCTGCAGGTCGACGACCTCGACGTGGCGACGAGTTTCGCACCCGCGATGCGCGAGTCCGTGACGTCGACGAATGTCTTCGTCCATGTGGAAGCGACGCGTGCCGCGGCGGGTATCGGGCTGCTGCCCTGCTTCATGGCCGACCGCCACGGCGACCTTGTCCGGGTACTGCCCGACGCGGTCGCCGTACGGTTGACCTACTGGCTCGTGACCCGTCCCGAGACGCTGCGCAGGCCGGAGGTCGCCGCCGTCGTGGACGCCATCCGAGACCGGGTACGCGATCAGCAGGATGTGCTGCTTGGCAGGCATTGACGAGGTTCACCCGGCGTCGACCGGGTATGCGGAGTCGATGCACTTCGTTCAGACCGGTACCGGCAAACCTATTCTGCTGTTGCACGGAATATCGCAACTGCACAACTGGGACCCGATCGTCCCCGCACTGGCCCGTGAGCGGGAGGTGATCGCAGTCGACCTACCAGGTTTCGGCGAGAGCCCGCCGTTGGCCGGTGAAGTGACCATCGCCGCACTGACTGATGCGGTCCAGCAATTCATCGACGAGCAGGCGCTTGAGGATGTGGACGTGGTCGGCAGTTCGATGGGAGCGCGCATGGCGCTCGAACTCGCCCGCCGCGGGCATCGCGGCGCGGTGGTGGCGCTCGATCCGGGCGGCTTCTGGACCGACGTCGAGGTCAAGGTGTTCGGGGCGACGGTCGGCGGATCTCTGAAACTTGTGCGCGCGATCGATCCGGTCCTGCCTGCCCTCGCGGCAACCGCGGCCGGCCGCACTGCCCTGTTGCTGCAGTTCTCGGCCAAACCCTGGCGGCTCGACGCCGACCTGGTGACCACCGAACTGCGTGCCTTCAGGAGGACACCCAGCCTTGACGAGGCCATGCGCGCATTGGTCCACGGACCCAAGCAACAAGGGGCGCGTGCGGGCGCGCTGCAAGCGCCCGTGGTCATCGGCTGGGGCGAGAAAGACCGGGTCACGCTACCTCGTCAGGCGGTCCGCGCCGCCACGCTCTACCCGGACGCGCGGCTGCACTGGTTCGCCGACTGCGGGCACTTCCCACACTGGGACCGACCCGAGGAGACAGTCGAACTGATCCTCAAGACGACCAGCTGAAAGATCTTGCGCGGATCCGGTTCGCCTGATGCAGTCGTGTGATGCCGTACATCGACAACGCCAGAGGCCGCGCTTACTACCGGCACTGGGCGGCCGCCGAGCCACGTGCCGCGGTCGTCTTCCTGCACGGCTTCGGCGAACACACCGGCGTCTACCACCGGTACGGCTTCGCTCTCAACGCCGCAGGCATCGATCTGTGGGCGGTCGACCAGTTCGGCCACGGGCTCAGCCCCGGCGACCGCGGCGACTTCGGCAAGATCGAGCAGAGCTCCGAACTGGCCGATGCGCTGACCGAGTTGGCCGAGGGAGAGCGGCGCGGAATCCCGTTGATCGCGCAGGGCCACTCGTTCGGATCGATCGTCACGCTGTTTCGACTGCTCGGTCAGCCTGACCGGTATCGCGCCGGGGTGATCTCCGGTGCTCCGCTGGTACCCATGCCCGGAATGCTGGACTCGGACACATCTTTCGACCTCGACCCCGGCTGGTTGTCCGACGACCCGTTCTACCTCGACATGATGGAGAACGACCCGTTGGCCTTCGTCGACGCCGACGGTGCGCCGCTGGCGCGCGAGCTGGATCGGGCGTGGGACCGCTTCGGCGCCGAGCTGCCGAAGTTGTCGGTTCCCACGCTGGCCGTCCATGGCGTGAGCGATCCAATCGCGCAGATCGGCGGTGTGCGGGCATACGCAGAGCAGATCGAACCGCTACGGCTCGCGGAGTTCCCGGGCCATCACGACATCCTCAACGAGACCGTGCACCGCGAGGTGGCAGCGGTGATCGTCGATTTCATCGGCGAGCACGTGTAAGGCGCTGTGCCGCGCGCGGTCATCGAGGTTGCAGGGCGTTGCTCCAGGCAAAAGGGTTCAAGTTCCGGAACGGATCGGTCGCCCGCAACTGCTGCAACTCAGCCAGGGTGGTTTCCAGTGCGGTCTGTGTTCGTTCCTTCACCGTGTCGACCCACTTCTCAGGCTCGACATCAGACGGTCGAGACGTGTCGATCGGCGAAGCGAAGCGCAGGTACATGCGCTGCGGTCGGGGAATCATGGTCGGTCCCAACCCGCGCACGATCGGTACGCCGACACCCGGTAGCCCGTGCAGGCGCTCACCGAGGCCTCGGCTCCACCGTTCCCACGGGCCGTCGCGTTCGACGAGACTGTGGTAAACGTCGTCTCCGCCGACCAATCCGACCGGCACGATCGGGTAATCGTGCGCTGCCGCCAGCCGGGCGAAACCGCTCCGGCGGTGCCACTGGAGCGTGTACTCCTCACCCTTGAACTTGAGCATGTCCCGGCCGCCACCGGGGAACACGAGGATCGTCTCGCCTCGGCGCATCAACTCCGCGCAGGTGTCGGGCAAACCGGGGACCGCGCCCGCCGCCTCCAGGACGTCACGAAGTAGGCCCCTGGCCTCACCGATCTGCCTGGTGGCGAGACCACGCACCCGGACACCCAGCTCGCGGTGCACGAAGTAGGGAATCAGAACCACTTCGCTCGAACCCGACAGGGTGTGATTGCCGACGAGCAGGAACCTTCCGTCGCACGGCAAGTTCTCCAGTCCGTCGACATAGATACGACAGAGATCGACTGCAGGAGCCAATCCGTCTGCGACAGCGAAGATCCGCCTCCGCAGAACCTGCACACGGGAGGGCTCGTTGACGATGCGGTCGATACTGACGTCCGGTGTCGTCGTCATCAGCGCATCCGTTCTGTGGACGTTGGTGCCTTCGAGACCGACTATAGCGCCTAACTGACCAAATGACGATTACGGTCAGATTGAATAATCCGGACCGGAGGCGGCGACTGCCGTCGATATAGTCCATCGGGTGAGCTCGGCCATCGACGAATTGCCGGAGAAGAACTCCGCCACAGCGGCAAGAGTCCTGACCGCGGCCAACGATCTGCTTCTCGGTCGCGGCGCAAGAGGATTCACCGTCGCAGACGTCGCCGCGCGAGCGCATGTCGGGAAAGGGACCGTGTATCTGTACTGGCCGACGAAGGAGGACTTGCTCATCGGGCTGGTAGGCCGGGGGTTTCTGCGCATCCTCGAAGATCTGATCGCGCAGTTCGCGGATGATCCCGCTCTAGTCCGCCCATCGCGCTTCTGTCCGACGATGTTGCGGACTGCGACCGGCCAGCCTCTCATCGCAGCCCTGCAGCGCAACGACGACGATCTGCTCGGTGTGCTCGCCGACCACCCGCGATCTCTTGCGCTCAACGAGGCACTGGGGCCCGCGGCCGTGCTGGGCGCAGCACTTCCGCTGTGGCGAGCGCACGGAATGGCTCGGACCGATTGGGCCAGTGCCGATCAAGCATTCGCAATGCAATCGCTCATCACCGGTGTCACGCTGTCGATCGTTAGCGACCCGGTCAGCACCGATGGCCGATTGAAGGTTCTCGGCAAGGCTGTCACCGCACTGCTCGGGCCTGAACACCCCACTCAGAAAGGGCTTCGGGCCGCAGCATCGGGCGTCGAGAAGTTCCTGCGCGACGGCCAAATCGCCGTACTTGAAGTCATCGATCGTCGGCCGTAGCCGGCCGCTACCCCCACCACACCGACGATCATCGGGACTCAGAGCCAGGTGTCGTCGGTGGTGGCGGTGAGAAACGCCTCGAGGTCGTCGCGCCAGTGGGCCGGGGTGTTCTTGTCCGGCTCGATGCCGGTGTACTGCCCGCGATAGAACAGCAGCGGCCGCGGCTTGCGGTGCGGCACGTCCGACAGCGAGTGCACGGCGCCGAACACCACATAGTGGTCACCGCCGTCGTGCACCGAGTGCACCGAGCAGTCGATGTGGGCCAGTGTCCCCTCGATGACGGGTGAGCCCAGTTTCGAGGTATGCCAGTCGATCCCGCCGAACTTGTCGGGTTCCCGGGAACCGAACCGCGCCGAGACGTCCTGTTGTTTCTCGTGCAGGACGTTGACACAGAAGTGGCCGCTGGCCTCGATCGCCTGCCAGGACCGGGAGACCTTGGTGGGGCAGAACAGCACCAGCGGCGGTTCCAGCGACAGCGCGGCGAACGACTGGCAGGCGAATCCGACTGGGCCGCCGTCGTGCATCGTGGTGATGACCGTGATACCGGTGCAGAACTGCCCGAGCACATTGCGGAATGTGCGGGGGTCGATCGGTTCGGCCGACACTATCCTTTGAAACCGACGCTGAAGTCGTGACCCCACAGACTAACCGCAGTGCTCTCGCGTGCCACCCACTGCTCGTTGTTCTCGACTTGCATTCCCTCACAACCGAACTCGATGTCGAAACCACCGGGGGTCTTCATGTAGAAGGACAGCATCTTGTCGTTGACGTGGCGGCCCAACGTGGCCGACATCGGCACCTTGCGGCGCATGGCCCGGTCCAGGCAGAGCCCGACGTCGTCGGCCTCGCCGACCTCGACCATCAGATGCACGATGCCGCTGGGTGTCTCGCCGGGCATGAACGCCAGGCTGTGGTGGCGCGGGTTCACGCCAAGGAACCGCAGCCATGCGGGCGCGCCGTCGGCCGGCCTACCCACCAATTGCGGTGGAAGCCGCATCGAGTCGCGCAGATAGAAGCCGAGCACATCGCGGTAGAAGTGCAGCGTCTCCGCATCGTCGCGGGTAGTCAGCACCACATGGCCGAGGCCCTGGTCCTCGGTGACGAACTTATGACCGTAGGGGCTGACCACGCGGCGGTGTTCGAGGGCGGCACCGTGGAAGACCTCGAGCGTGTTGCCCGACGGGTCGTCGAACCGGATCATCTCGTCGACCCGGCGCTCGGCGAGTTCGGCCGCCGAAGCCTCCTTGTACGGCACGCCCTCGACGTCGAGCCGCTTGCGGATCTCCTGCAGCGCAGCTGCATTGGCGGTCTCCCAGCCGGACTGCAGCAGGCGGTCATGCTCGCCGGGAATGATCACCAACCGGGCCGGGAACTCGTCCATGCGCAGATACAGCGCACCGTCGAGCGTGCCCTTGCCCTCGACCATGCCGAGCACCTTGAGGCCGTACTCGCGCCACGCCGCGACGTCGGTGGCCTCGATGCGAAGGTAGCCAAGCGATTTGATGCTCATGACCTAGCCTCCCAGGAAATCGACTGTCAGCTTGTTGAACTCGTCGAACTTCTCGACCTGCGCCCAGTGGCCGCACTGCCCGAACACGTGCAACTGCACGCGCGGGATCTGCTTGAGCGCGACCAGCGCCCCGTCGAGCGGATTGACCCGGTCCTCACGGCCCCAGATCAGCAACACCGGTTGGCGCAGCTTGTACACCTCACGCCACATCATGCCGAGTTCGAAGTCCGCGCCGGCGAACGACTTGCCCATAGCCTTCGTGGCCGCCAGCGACTCGGGCTGGCTGGCGATCGCGAACCGCTCGTCGATCAGCTCGTCGGTGATCAGGCTCTGGTCGAAGACCATGATGCGCAGGAACTTCTCGATGTTCTCGCGCGTCGGGTCGGCGGCGAACCTGCCGAGCAGCTTAACGCCCTCGGTCGGGTCGGGAGCGAACAGGTTGACCGACAACCCGCCGGGGCCCATCAACACCAACCGCCCGGCCCGCTTCGGATTGTCGAGCGCAAATCGCACCGCGGTGCCGCCACCGAGCGAATTACCTACCAGCGCAGCGCGTTCGATGCCGAGATGGTCGAACAGATTCAGCAGGGCGGTGGCGCTGTAGCGGTTGTACTGCTCGTGCTCGGTGTGCTTGTCGGAATGGCCGTAACCCGGCTGGTCGACGGCCAGCACATGAAAGTGACGGGCCAGCACTTCGATGTTCTTCGAGAAGTTCGACCAGCTCGACGCCCCCGGTCCGCCGCCGTGCAACAGCACGATCGTCTGCTCGTGGCCGACGCCGGCCTCGTGATAGTGCAGCCGCATGTCGTCCCGGACCTGCGCGTAGCGGGACGTCGACTCGAAAGTGATCTCGACCTGTTGTTCGGTTTCCTGGATGTAGGAGGTCATCAGGCTTTCCGTTAAACCATCGTGTCCTGCGGCGGCAGTCCGAACTCGTTGTTGCCGAAGATCAGGTAGGCGCGCTCGGGGTCGTTGGCCGCGTGCACCCGGCCGGCGTGCGCGTCGCGCCAGAAGCGTTGCACCGGAGCGTCGTTGTTCAGCGCGGTGGCGCCGGATGCCTCGAAGAGGCGGTCGATGGACGCGATGGCGCGGCCGGTCGCGCGGACCTGGTCGCGACGGGCACGAGCGCGCAGATCGAACGGGATCTCCTGGCCCGCCTCCAACAGCGCGTACTCGTCCCCGACGTTGCCGATGAGCTGGCGCCACGCGGCGTCGATGTCGCTGGCCGCCTCGGCGATGCGTACCTTGGCGAACGGGTCGTCCTTGGACTTCTCCCCGGCGAACGCGGCACGCACCCGCTTGCCCTGGTGCTCGACGTGGGCGTCGTAGGCGCCGTAGGCCATGCCGACGATCGGCGCCGAGATCGTGGTCGGATGCACGGTGCCCCACGGCATCCTGTAGACGGGAGCGGTGTTGGTCTGCAGGCCACCGGCGGTGTGGTCGTTCATCGCCTTGTACGACAGGAACCGGTGCCGCGGCACGAAGACGTCCTTGACCACCAGGTTGTTGCTGCCGGTGCCCTTCAGGCCCACCACATTCCAGACGTCGTCGATGGTGTAGTCGCCGAGCGGCATGAGGAAGCTCCCGAAGTCGACGGGTCGGCCGTCCTTGATGACCGGGCCGCCGACGAAGGTCCAGGTCGCGTGGTCGCAACCCGACGACCACTGCCAGGTGCCGTTGACGAGGTAGCCGCCGTCGACGACGGTGCCCGCGCCCATCGGCGCGTAGGACGACGAGATCCGCACGGTGGGATCGGCACCCCAGACCTCTTTCTGCGCCTTCTGATCGAACAGCGCCAGGTGCCAGTTGTGCACACCGATGATCGAGCTGACCCAACCGGTGGACCCGCATGCGCTGGCGAGACGGCGCACGGCTTCGTAGAAAACGGTGGGATCGCACTGCAGACCACCCCACTGCTCGGGCTGCAGCAGCTTGAAGAAGCCGACCTCGTCGAGTTCGTTGACCGTCTCGTCGGGGAGGCGGCGCAGTTCCTCGGTCGCCTGGGCGCGCTTGGCGATGAGCGGCAGCAGGTCGTCGATGCCGGCTAGGACCGACTGCACGTCACGCTGTTCAATGGACGTCACTGGTGTGCCTCCCGGTGCTAAGGACTTAGACAGAGATTAGAACACGTTACGATTTGTGTCGAGCAGCGCGATCCTTCAGGGGCTCGACCTGCACACATGTATTTCTGTAACCTGTTCTAGTTATCGGCGTCAACGCCGGACAGAAAGGGTGGGACAGGCAAGTGACCGACGAGCCGCTCGGTAGCCATGTGCTCGAGCTTGAGCTGGCCGACGTCGTCGAGGAGACCCCCGAAGCCCGGTCGCTGGTATTCCGGGTCCCCGACGGCCCCGACGACCCGGAAGTGCCTGCCGAACGGCTGCGCTACGCGCCCGGTCAGTTCCTGACGCTGCGGGTCCCCAGCGACCGGACCGGGTCGGTGGCCCGTTGCTACTCGCTGTGCAGTTCGCCGTTCACCGGCGACCCCATGACCGTGACGGTCAAGCGGACGGCCGACGGGTATGCGTCGAACTGGCTGTGCGATCACGCGCACACCGGCATGAAGATCCACGTGCTTGCGCCGTCGGGCACCTTCGTGCCCAAGACGCTCGACACCGACTTCCTGTTGCTGGCCGCGGGCAGCGGCATCACGCCGATGATGTCGATCTGCAAGTCGGCGCTCGCCGAGGGGAGCGGCAAGGTGGTGTTGATCTACGCCAACCGCGACGAGAACTCGGTGATCTTCGGGACCGCGCTGCAGGATCTGGCCGCCAAGTACCCCGACCGATTCGTGGTCGTGCACTGGCTCGAGGCCGTGCAGGGGCTGCCGAGTGCCGCGGCGCTGGCGGCGTTGGCCGCCCCGTACGCCGGCCACGACGCCTACATCTGCGGTCCCGGACCGTTCATGGCCGCCGCCGAAGAGGCCCTCAAGAACGTCGGCGCGCCCGCCGACCACGTGCACATCGAGGTGTTCAAGTCGCTGGAGTCCGACCCGTTCGCCGCGGTGGTGATCGAGGAGGACGACAGCGACGAGGGTCCGGCGACCGCGGTGGTCACGCTGGACGGTCAGACCCATGAGGTGGTTTGGCCGCGCAACGCCAAGCTGCTCGATGTGCTGCTGGACAAGGGACTTGACGCCCCGTTCTCCTGTCGTGAGGGCCACTGCGGCGCGTGTGCGGTGCTCAAGAAGAGCGGCGAGGTCGACATGGAGGTCAACGACGTCCTCGAGCAGTCCGATCTCGACGAGGGTCTGATCCTGGGTTGTCAGGCCAGGCCGCGATCGGATTCGGTCGAAGTCACGTACGACGAATAACGCGCGGGCTAGCATCGCCGCACGACCGAAAGGGAGCAGACAGTGAAGCGGTGGCTCGACGTTTTCGCTGCGGCGACGGGGTTGACCGTCGCACTGGCCGGTCCGATGCCACAGGCGGCCGCAGCGGTGGACACCGCCGACTCGTCGATTCCCGTGAACGCGGCGCAGACCCTCGAGATGCACGTGACGGCCAACTGCATCGCGGCCGAGGCGAAGTGTCTCGTCAACACGCAGGCCAATCTGCGCGCACCCGAGGGTGTCCTCGGCTTTCCCGGCGATCTGTGGGCGCGCCAGACCACCACGCTGCGGACGATGGACCGGGGCGTCTATGTGCACTTCACCTTCGATGTGCCCAACACCCGGTCGTTCAAGTCGCTCACCGACGTCGAGTTCACCACGATCTACTTCGGCGGCGGGCCTCCGGAGAAATTCCAGTTCCGGGCCGACGTATGGCCCGTCGACCAGAGCACCGGCGCGCCCAGGACCGATGTCCCGCTGATCGCCTGCTCGCACATCCAGGTCGTCTACGCCGGGGTGAACCTCACTTCGCCGGACGCCTGCGCGCAAGCCGCGTTCAGCTAGCGGGGCAGGCCGAGCAGGCGTTCGCCGGCGAGGGTGAGCAGGATCTGCTCGGTGCCGCCGGCGATGGTCAGGCAACGGGTGTTGAGGAAGTCGAAGACCTGCTGATTGTCGACGACACCCGCCCCCTCGGCGAGTTCCATCCTGATCTCGGCCAGTGCCTGCCGATAGCGCACCCCGATGAGCTTGCGGGCGCTGGCCTGCGGCCCGGGATCCTGGCCCCCGACGGCCAATTCCGCGATCTTCTGATCCAGTAGCGACCCGACCTGGGCCGCCACGATCAGCTCGCCCAGCCGGTCCTGGCCGGCCACGTCGAAGTCCAGGGTGGCCACCTGCTCGAGCAGTTCCTCCATCGGATTGCCCAGCGCGGTGCCGTGCGACATCGCGACGCGTTCGTTGGCCAGCGTCGTTCTGGCCAACCGCCATCCGTCATTGACCTGCCCGACGACCAACTCGTCGGGCACGAAGACGTCGTCGAAGAAGACCTCGTTGAACAGATTGTCGCCGGTGATCTCACGCAACGGCCGGATGTCGAGGCCCGCCGACTTCATGTCGACCAGGAAGTAGGTGATGCCCTTGTGCTTCGGTGCGTCGGCATCGGTACGGGCAAGGCAGATGCCCCACTGCGCCTTGTGCGCCGCCGAGGTCCACACCTTCTGGCCGGTGAGCTTCCAGCCCCCGTCCGCACGGACGGCCTTGGTGCGCAACGACGCGAGGTCCGAACCCGCGCCCGGCTCGGAGAACAGCTGGCACCAGAGCAGTTCGCCGCGCAGCGTCGGGGGCACGAACCGCTCGATCTGCTCAGCGCTGCCGTGCTCGAGAATCGTCGGCGCGGCCCACCATCCGATGACGAGGTCGGGACGTGAGACACCCGCCTTGGCCAGCTCTTGGTCGATCATCAGCTGCTCGGCAGGGCCGGCAGCACGGCCGTAGGGCTTGGGCCAGTGCGGTGCCTGCAGACCCGCGTCGGCCAGTGCCGCCTGCCGCTTCTCGACCGGCAGCGCCGCGATTTCGGCTGCGGCCGAAGCGATTTCGGGCCGCATCTCAGCGACCGAGCCGAGGTCGATGCCGAGTTCGCGGCGCGTGCCCTGCTGCGTCAGGGCAGCCACCCGGCGCAGCCAGCGCTGCGCGCCACCGAGGAAGTGCGCGACGCCATAGGCCCGTCGCAGGTACAGGTGCGCGTCGTGCTCCCAGGTGATGCCGATGCCGCCCAGCACCTGGATGCAGTCCTTCGCGTTGGCCTTCGCCGCATCGACACCGACCGCGGCGGCGACCGCCGCCGCGATCGACAGTTGGTGCTCGTCGCCGCCGGTCAACGCGGAGGCCGCGGCCCGCGCGGCGTCACCGGCTGCCACCGATGCCTGCTCCGAGCGCAACAGCATCTCGGCGCACATGTGCTTGATCGCCTGGAAACTGCCGATCGGCTTGCCGAACTGTTCGCGCACCTTGGCGTACTCGGTGGCGGTCTGCAGCGTCCAGCGCGCCAGGCCGGCGGCTTCGGCGGCCGTCACCGCGGCCGCGATGTCGGAGACGGTTTGCGCCGAGACGCCTACCTCCTGTGCCGGTGCGTCGTCGAGGACGACGCGGGCTAACGGCCGGGAGAAGTCGGTGGGCTGCAGCGGTTCGATCGTGACACCGCCGGCCGTCGCGTCGACGAGCACGAAGGTGTCGACGGCCGGCAACAGCAGCACCCCGGCCGCGTCGGCGCCCAGCACGAAGTCCGCGGTGCCCGACGCGCGACCGTCGACGAATCGCACCTGTGACGACAGAGCCATACCGGCGACCCGCTCACCGGACGCCAGCGCCGCAAGCACCTCGGGCCGATCGATCACGAGCGTCGCCAACGCGGTCGTGGTGACAGGCCCCGGCACCAGCGCGGCCGCGGCCTCGTCGACCATGGCGCACAGGTCCTCGACCGTGCCGTCGGCGCCGCCGTGCTCCTCGGGCAGCGCGACACCGAAGATGCCCAATTGCGCCAGACCGTCGAATGCGGTCCGCCAGGCGTCCTGCCGGCCCTGCTCCACCTCCCGGGCGGCCGCGACGGGACTCGACGCGGCGGCCCAGTCCCGAACGAGTTCGCGCACGGCCAACTGCTCGTCGGAAATGGTCCCCGGGGATGCGAGCGGCACCGTCTTCTCCTAGCGTTTGGGTGAGAAGGCCGTGCTCCCCACTAGAACGTGTTCTAATAGTGCCAGCGTTCGACCGTCAAGTCGACCGCCATCACAGCAGGACACCTCGGTGCGACAGCGGGTGCCGGGTTGGGAAATAGAGGATCGGCATGCGTATCGTTTTCCGCGCGAACGCACGATGAAGGAGTTACTCGCCGCATGTCCGGCCCGTCTCAGCCAGCAGCCACCGACTCGAGCCCGACGTCGGATTCGCGGCCGCGGCAGGTGATGAACGTGGCGGTGCTGTCCGAGTCGGAACTGGGTTCCGAGGCTCAGCGAGAGCGGCGCAAGCGCATTCTGGACGCCACGCTGGCCATCGCCTCCAAGGGCGGCTATGAGGCCGTTCAGATGCGGGCCGTCGCCGAACGCGCCGACGTCGCGGTCGGCACGCTGTACCGCTACTTTCCGTCCAAGGTGCACCTGCTCGTCTCGGCGCTGGGCCGGGAGTTCGAGCGCATCGACGCCAAGACCGATCGCGCCGCGCTGTCCGGCGGTACGCCCTACCAGCGGCTCAACATCATGGTCGGCAAGCTCAACCGCGCCATGCAGCGCAATCCGCTGCTGACCGAGGCGATGACGCGGGCGTTCGTGTTCGCCGACGCGTCGGCGGCCGGTGAGGTCGATCACGTCGGCAAGCTGATGGACTCCATGTTCGCGCGTGCCATGAGCGACGGCGAACCCACCGAGGACCAGTACCACATCGCGCGCGTCATCTCCGACGTCTGGCTGTCGAACCTGCTCGCCTGGCTCACCCGGCGAGCCTCGGCCACCGATGTCAGCAAACGGCTCGACCTGGCCGTGCGCCTGCTGATCGGTGACGGGGAACACCCTAAGATCTAGCCGGTGGGCTTACCGGACGAGTTGTCCCGCGCGCTGGACGCGGCCGCCGCGGCACCCCGCCTGTTGGTCACCTCCGACTTCGACGGGACGCTGGCCCCGATCGTCAACAACCCGGCGGACGCGCGGCCACTCGACCAAGCCGCCGACGCGCTCGTCGCACTGGCCGAGCTGCCGCATACCGCCACGGCGTTGATCTCCGGACGTGCACTCGAAGTGTTGCGGTCGCTGTCGGGGATGCCGCCGACGGTGCACCTGGTCGGCAGCCACGGCGCCGAGTTCACCTCCGGCTTCTCGCACGACATCGATCGCGCGCTGCTCGATCGGATCACCGGCGAACTTCGCGAGATCGCCGAGGGTAGACCCGGCGTCACGGTGGAGACCAAGCCGGCCAGCGTCGCCCTGCACGTGCGCAACGCCTCGCCCGAGGACAGCCAGCGGGCGTTGGCTTCGGCCCGGGCGGCCTCGGAGGCATGGGATGCGCACACCACCGCGGGCAAGGCGGTGCTCGAGTTCGCGGTCATCCAGACCGACAAGGGCGAGGCCGTCGACATCCTGCGCGCCCAGGAGGACGCCGACGTGGTGGTGTTCCTCGGCGACGACGTCACCGACGAGAAGGCATTCCGTCGGCTGCGGGCCGGGGATGTCGGCGTGAAGGTCGGACCGGGCGACACCCTGGCCGGCTACCGCGTCGAATCGCCGGAAGACGCTGCGGCGGCCCTGGGGTATCTGCTCGGCCGGCGTCGCGCCCGCTGACGTGTGACCGGACTTATGCTGGCGGGCCGGCGGTGCGGCCGCGGACGACTTCCGTGTCGAGCACCTCGACCACCGGAAGACCTGAGCGCGGCGGCTGGTGCAGCAGATCTCCTGCGCGGCGGCCCTTTTCGATGCTTGGTTGGATCACGGTGGTCAAACCTCGTCGCAACGCCTCGGGCACGCCGTCGAATCCGGTGACCGTCATCTGGCCGGGCACGTAGATGCCGCGGGCTCTCAGGAAGTCCATCGCCGAGAGCGCGAGCATATCGGCGGTGCACATCAGCGCGGTCAGCCGGGAATTGGCGTCGAGCGCCACCTCCGCGGCGGCCCCGCCCGAGGTCGGCAGGTGGTCGTAGCTTTCCACCACCGTCAGCGAATCGGGGTCGAGGCCGGCGACGCTCATCGCATCCCAAACACCGGCGATGCGTTCGCGCTGCACGTGGAAGTGCGGGGTGTCGAGCCGGTCCGGAGAGGCGATACGGGGTTGGGAACCGCTGTGCGGCCAGTCGCGTCCGAGCCGCATCGTCAACAGGCCGATCTCCCGATGCCCCAGCGCCACAACATATTCAGCCATTCGGCGCATGGCATCGCGGTCGTCGATGCAGATCCTGGAGACGCCCGGGATGTCCTTGGGCTGATCGACGACGACGGTGGGTAGGTGGCGCTGCGCCAACACGGACAGATAGGGGTCGTCGTCGGAGGCGGAGTACACCACGAACCCGTCGACACCCGCGGCCAGGATCGCTGAAGTGCCTTCGGCCACAGTGCGACTCGGACCAACCGCCACCAACAGCAGGCCCTGGCCGGCCGCTTCACACGACTCCGCCAGACCCGCGACGAAATCCAGTGCCGCTGGATCGCTGAACGAGTAGTTGAGCGGTTCGGTGATCATCAACCCGACCGCACCCGCCTTGCGGGTGCGCAGCGAGCGGGCGACCGGGTCAGGACCCGGGTAGCCCAGCCGCTTGGCCGTGGCCAGTACGCGCTCGCGCAGGTCTGCCGACAGTTGGTCCGGCCGGTTGTAGGCGTTCGAGATGGTGGTGCGGGAAACCTTCAGTTCCGCGGCGAGCGAAGCCAGAGTCGCACGCCGCATGGGCGCGGAACTCCTCGACATGCTCTGTGAGGGTAGCCGAAGACGCCCCGTCTACGTGACCAGCACGCGATCACCCGAGGGCCGCAGACCGCGCTCCACCGCCCACACCGCGGCCCATACCGAGCACGCAACCGTGACGATCACGAAGCTGGGCGGCAGGTTGAACATCGCTGAGACCACAAGACCCAACCACACCGAGAGCACGCTGATCGTGGTCGCGACGACCATGGCCGCAATCGGCCGAGGTGTCAGCATGATCGCCGTCGCGGCAGGAGTCACGATCAACGCGAACAGCAGCAGGGTGCCCACGGCCTGGACGGCCATCGTCACCGACAGCCCCAGCAGGGTCATGAAGATGACGGACAGCAACCGCACAGGGACACCCTTGGCTTCGGCCACCTGGGGATTGACCGAACTGAACAACAGCGGGCGATAGATGAAGCCGATGCTCATCGTCAGGAGCACCAGCAGCAGCCCGAAGGTCAGCAGCTGTCGATGGGTGATCGCCAACAGGTTGCCGAACAGCACATTGGTCATCGTGCTGCTGCTCCTGGTGGCCAGGGAGTTGAAGAACAGCCCGAGTCCGGTGGCCATCGCAAGCACCGTTCCGGTGGCCACCTCCCGGTCGGCCGCACGCCGCCCCAACGCCCCGATGATCAAAGCGCCGCCGACGCAGAAGACCCCGAGGCCCAGCGCGACCGGCAGTCCGACCAGCACCGCACCGGTTGCGCCGGGCAGTCCGATGTGGGCGAGCGCGTGGGCGGCGAATGCCGTGCTGCGCACCACGACGAAATAGCCGATGACCCCTGCGGCCAGCGCGACGATGGTCCCGCCGATCAGCGCGTTGCGCATGAAGCTTGACGAGATGATCTGCGGCCAATTGTCCTGATAGCCGATCGCGACGAGGGTCGTGGTCATCAGGGTCTCCGCATGAAGAGGTCACCCTGCGGCGTGCGCACGACCGCCATCCGGGTGCCGTACAGGTGGCTCAACAGTTCTTCGTCCACGACGCCGTCGAGTGTGTCGAAGTGCGCGTGCCCGTCGACCAGGTAGATGGCACTGGTGATGACGCCGAGCAACGGATTGAGGTCATGGGCGACGACAAGGACCGTCATCCCGAAGTCGGCGTTGATTCGGCGCAGCAGAGCGACCATCTCGCTCTGGGTCCGAAGGTCGAGCGAAGCCAAGGGTTCATCGAGAATCAGCAGCGACGGCGATCCGACGAGCGCCTCCGCAAGCGCCACCCGCTGCCGCTGCCCACCGGACAGTTGTGACAACCGCTTGTCGGCCAACGAACTCGCCTCCACCGCTGCCAGTGCTGCGTCGACCTTCTCAGAGTCCGACCGCGTCGCCGTGCGGAAACCCCATCGGCTTCCGCTGAGCCCCAACATCACTGCGTCGCGGACCCGGATAGCCTCACCGAGCGTCAACCCGTAATTCTGTGGGACGTAGCCGATGTCGTCGTTACCCTCGCCCGGCGGCCGGCCGAATACCCGCACCTGCCCGGTCGCCGGCCGGATGAGACCGAGCACGATCTGAAGCAGTGTGGTCTTGCCCGACCCGTTGGAACCGATGACCGCGGTGACTCCGCCGGCCGGAACGTCGAAGGTGCCGTCGGTCCAGATCGTGTGACCGCCGCGCACCGCGCTGACGTCCGTGAAGGACAGTGCCTGCTGCCCTACCATCGCGTCACGCAGGCACACCCAGCGCCGCGGCGAGCGCGTGCAGTTGGTCGACTTGCCAGGTCTCGAACGAATCCGTTTCGGGGGGTACCGTTTCGCTGACCTCGACAACCGGCACACCGGCCTGTTCGGCTGCGGCCCGGATCTGCTGCGGCACCGAGCCTTCGGTCTGCACGTTGTAGATCAGCACGTCGACGCCGCGGTCGCCGAGCAGCCGCAGAAAGGCGTCGAGGTCGGCCGGCGAGGGCTCAGCCTCGTTGGCCGACGCGGCCTGGTACCCCGGCGGGGTCTGGTTGACGAGGCCCAGCGCAGCGGCCATCTCGTCGAACACGCTCTCGGTCGCTGCATACGTCTTGCCTGCCGCATTGGCCTGGATGGATTGGATTGCTTCATCGTACGGCTTCATCTTCTCGGCGAACGCCGCGCGACGCCCGTCGAAGTAGTCCGCGGCATCGGGCGCGATCTTGCTCAATTCGGCGATCACCGCATCAGCGACACCGGTCACCGCCGCGGGCTTGTACCAGACGTGCGGGTTCGGTTCCCCCTCGTCACTGTGTTCCTCGGGGCCCTGGTCGTGGCCCTCATGGAAGTCGTCGGCGCCACCGGCCTGCAGCGCATTCACCACCGGCGCATCCGGCGCTGACGAGGCGGCGAGCTTGCTGGCCCACTCGTCGTAGTGGCCGCCGTTGACGACCACCAATCGCGCGCCGTCGAACTTGGCGGCATCCGATGGTGCGGGCTCGTAATCGTGTGGATCGACCGCCGAACTGGCCAGCACGGTGGTCACGCTCGCGCAGTCGCCCCCCAGTTCCTCGACGATGTCTCCCCACTGGTCGACGCTGACCACCACGTCGACCGGGTCGGTCGGACACTGCGCGGCGCTGGTGTCCGGTGCGGACCCACCCGATTCACCGCCACCCCCGCACGCGACAAGGGCGAACGGCGCGGCGAGCACGAGGCCGGCGATGCAAGCGGGGACAGCGAAAACTTTGGCGGAGATCACGTCGACAACGATAACCGTTTTCATGCTGATCGCCTACTCGGCGCCTGCGACATCCTGGCCGCCCTCGGCTCCCGTTGATGCGGCCGCCACCTAGGCTGAGCGCGTGACCGAGCACGCCTTCAGCCCCGATGAGCGGCGGGCGGTGTACCGGGCGATCGCCGAACGGCGCGACATGCGCCGCTTCGTCCCCGATGCAGAGGTTGCCGAGACGGTGCTGGCCAGATTGCTGCAGGCGGCCCATGCGGCACCCAGCGTCGGGTTGATGCAACCGTGGCGGTTCATCCGAATCACCGACACAGCACTGCGTCGCAGCATTCACCGCCTGGTCGACGAGGAGCGGTTGCGGACGGCGGAAGCACTCGGCGCCCGCAGCGACGAATTCCTGGAGCTCAAGGTGGAAGGCATCCTCGACTGCGCCGAGCTGTTCGTCGTCGCTCTCGCCGATGGCAGAGCAGCCCATCTGTTCGGCCGGCGCACGCTTCCCCACATGGATCTCGCATCCGTGTCCTGCGCTCTGCAGAATCTGTGGCTCGCCGCCCGAGCGGAGGGCCTCGGCATGGGCTGGGTCTCGATCTTCGAACCGCATGACCTCGCAGCGTTGCTCGACATCCCCGGCGACGCCGAACCAGTCGCCGTCATCTGCCTCGGGCCGGTACCCGCGTTTCCCGAGCGGCCCGCCCTCGAGATCGACAAGTGGACGTATGGGCGGCCACTTGCCGAGTTCGTATTTGAGAACGCCTGGGACGGTGCGCCGCAGTCCCGAGCGCGCACGAGCTTAAGCTCGTGTGAATGAGGATCGACCTCAACGCCGACCTCGGCGAGAGCTTCGGAGTCTGGCGCCTCGGCGACGACGAGGCCATGCTCGACATCGTCACCAGCGCCAACGTGGCCTGCGGCTTCCACGCCGGCGATGCGGCGACCTTGGCGAGAACGTGTCGTGCGGCAGCCGAGCGGGGAGTCCGGATCGGCGCGCAGGTCAGCTACCGAGACCTGGCCGGGTTCGGCCGTCGGTTCATCGACGTCGAACCTGACGACCTGACCGCCGACGTCATCTATCAGATCGGGGCGCTGCAAGCGCTGGCGATTGCCGCCGGTTCAGCCGTCAGCTACGTCAAACCCCATGGTGCGCTGTACAATTCGATTGTCACGCACCGAGACCAGGCTCAAGCAGTCGCGGCCGCGGTACATGCCGTCGATCCCGGTCTACCGGTGCTCGGATTGGCGGACTCGGCCTTCTTCGGCGCTGCCCGGGACCTCGGTTTGCGCACCGTTCCCGAGGCCTTCGCGGATCGCGCCTATCGGCCGGACGGCCGGCTGGTTTCGAGGCGCGAACGCAACGCCGTGCTCAATGACGTGGCGGCGATATCCGACCGGGTCGCGTCCATGGTGACAGCCGGACGGGTCGATGCGGTCGACGGATCGACGATTTCGGTCGAGGTGAAGTCCGTTTGCGTGCACGGGGATTCACCAGGTGCCGTGGAGGTTGCCACTGCGGTGCGTGAACGGCTGCTGGCCGAAGGCGTCGAGCTGAGGGCGTTCGTCTGACTGTGACCACCACCCTCACCGAAGCACCTCGGCGGATCAAGTCGATGCAGATCCTCGTCGTCGGCATGATCGCGCTTGCGGTGTTCGGCAGCGCGCTGCGCGAATTCGTCGTGGGCAGCGCGGACATCGCGACAGCTGCGACCGTGTTCTGCGGGATCTTCGTTCAGGCCATGCCGTTCCTCGCCCTCGGCGTAGTGATCAGCGGCTTGGTGGCGGCCTTCGTCTCGGCCGATCGGCTTGCACGGTGGCTGCCGCGCAAGCCTGCGGCGGCCATCCTGACCGCCGGTGTCGGCGGCGCCGCACTACCCGGGTGCGAGTGCGGTGCGGTGCCGGTGGCGCGCCGCCTCTTCGGCGAGGGTGCCGTCGGCGCGGCGGCGCTGACGTTCATGCTCGCGGCTCCGGCGATCAACCCGGTGGTGCTGGTGGCCACGGCGGTGGCATTCCCCGGTCGACCGCAGATGGTGGCCGCCCGGTGTATCGCTTCGCTGGTGACGGCGTTGATCATGGGCGCCGCCTGGGCGAGATTCGGTCGGGGCGAGTGGATCACCCGTCGGCTGCCTCGACTGCACGACGGCGAGGGTTCTCGATGGACGGTGTTCACCGAAGCGGCCCGCCACGACTTCCTGCAGGCGGCCTCGTATCTGGTGCTCGGCGCAGCCGCGGCGGCGGCCCTGCACGTCGTCGTCCCGCCCTGGGTGTACGAGCAGTTGGCCGGGCAGATCGCGCTCGGAATTCTGACCATGGCGCTGCTGGCGGTGGTGCTCTCGCTGTGCTCGGAGGCCGATGCGTTCGTCGCCGCCAGCATGACCATGCTTCCGCTTCTGCCCCGACTGGTGTTCCTCGTGGTGGGCCCGGCGGTGGATCTCAAACTCTTCGCCATGCAGGCCGGCATGTTCGGTCGCACCTTCGCACTTCGCTTCGCGCCCACGACCTTCGTGGTGGCGACGTTGGCGGCGACGGGGGTCGGCTTAATGTTGTTGGGTACGCCATGAGCCGCGAGACCGAGAACGCCGTGCTGTTGTTGGTCGGCATCAGTGTCGGGATGATCACCATCACCGGTGCCTACACCCGATACGTCAAGCCGTCACTGCTGCCGTGGCTGGCCGCCTCCGCAGTACTGCTCATCTCGCTCGCCGTCATCGCGATAGTCCGCGACATCCGGCGCCGCTCTGCGGCCGAGCATGACCACGACCCCGGCGACCATGAGCATGACCACCCGCACCGGCCCGGCGCCGCATGGCTGCTGCTCCTGCCGATCGCCTTGTTGGCGTTCGTCGTTCCGCCGGCGATCATGCCGCAGGCGACCGAGTCGTCGGTCACCGAGGTGTCGCCCGAAGCGCTTCGCCGGCCCTTCCCACCGCTTCCCGACGAGCGGGCCCCACTGCTCTCGCTGCCGGACTTGTTGGTTCGCATCGCACAGGACTCGGCGAACACCCTCGACAATCGGGTGGTTACGGTCACGGGTTTCACCATGAAGCAGGACGGCCGCACCGACCTCGGCCGAGTGGTCATCATGTGCTGCGCCGCCGACGCCAGGCTCGCGCGTGTCCGGTTGGCGGGGCCCGCCGCGTCGCAACTCGTGGCGTACCCGGACAACACCTGGGTCAGTGTCGAAGCCAAAGTTCGGCCGAATCAGGCTGATCCGAGCGGTCGCACCATCCCTGTCATCGACGTGCTCAACCAATCGAAGACCGAGGCGCCCCCCAACCCGTACGCGTACTGACCGCGCCACGGACCGTCACCTCTTGACCAAGCCACAGTCACTGCATTTCGCGCCGTCGGCGATGCGGTAGTAGAGGCAGCAGCTATGGCGGCGAAAAGCCAGGTTGTACTTCACGGTGCCGGTTCCAGCCAACACCGGGATCTCGAGCAGCGAGCGGGCCAGACGGGTGGCGCTGTCGCGAAGGTCCGGCCGGATGCCGTATAACGCCCTCGTGGCCGCCACCATCGCGGACGCGGCGTTCCCGTACAGCAGCCCGGGCGCCAGCTTGACCCGAAGACCGGCCGCGAACGGCTCCAGGTGGCCGATCACAACCGTGGTGAAAAGCGCTGCGGCTAGCTTGCTTTCGTCGTCGACCAGGGCGCCGGTAGGCTGGCCCACCAGCAACTCTGCGGAGTCCTCAGCCCGGTGCAAATCTATTAGATCGGGCACGACGCCGTGGATGAGCGCGCACGCCAACACCGGTGACCACAGCCGGGAGGCGAGACTGAACTGCACCAGCGACGCGGCCACCCGCGGCTCGGTACTGCCGTTGCGCTGCGCTGTCATCGTGATCAGGTCGGTGAATCCGTCGGCGTAACAGTCGGTGATGGGCCGCCAATTGTCGCCGGCTGCGCCGGTCCGGATCGCGAAGAATCCGCCGTACCGGGCGGTGTCGGCGAGTGCGGTATCAATCCTCACGCTCAGGTGTATTCACTCTCCGTCGCAACCGGCTACGCCGCGTTGATCCTGCCACAGCCGGGTTCACCGAGCCTCTCACGCTCATTGGCACGAGGAGCCCTGTGACGACCGAACCGAGCACGTGGGCGACGTCGCCACCGCCGGGCAGGTCGAGAAGTTCAGGCGGCGATACGGCGGCCGCGCCTAATGTTGGCGTCATGCGCCTCAAGACGGGCAGACCGGACCTGGCGGAGTACTCCCGCTGTCACGACGTCCCGGCCGCCGGACCCGGCGCACCGCTGACCGTGACGTGGGCCGGTGTCACCACCCTGCTGATCGACGACGGCGAGTCGGCGCTGATGACCGACGGGTTCTTCTCGCGACCGAGCCTCGCCGCAGTGGGGCTGCGGCGGCTGGCGCCGTCGAACCCCCGCATCGACGGGTGCCTGGCCCGACTGCAGGTCGACCGACTTGAAGCGGTGCTGCCGGTGCACACCCACTACGACCATGCGATGGACAGCGCGGCGGTGGCCGAGCGCACCGGAGCCAAGCTCGTCGGCGGCACTTCGGCGGCCCAGGTCGGGCGCGGCCACGGCCTGGCCGACGACCGTGTGGTGACGGCGGTCTCCGGCGCGCCGCTCCGCCTTGGCGCCTACGACGTCACGCTGATCGAGGGAGCACACTGCCCGCCCGACCGCTTTCCCGGCGTCATCACCACACCGGTCGTACCGCCGGTCAAGGTGTCGGCCACCGGTGCGGTGAAGCATGGTCGACGCTGGTGCACCATCGGCCGTCGAAACAAGCGCTGCTGATCGTCGGCAGCGCAGGTTTCGTCGCGGGTGCGTTGAGCGGAAGCCGGGCCGACGTCGTATATCTCGGTGTCGGGCAACTCGGCGTGCAACCCGAGCGTTACCTCCTCGACTACTGGGCCGAGACGGTCCGCACGGTCGGTGCCCGCCGCGTGGTCCTCATCCATTGGGACGACTTCTTCCGCCCGCTGCACAAGCCGCTGCGGGCGCTGCCGTACGCGGTCGACGATCTCGACGTCTCGATGCGGGTGCTGAGGCGTCTGGCCGAGCAGGACGGGGTGGCGCTGCACCTGCCGACACTGTGGCAGCGTGCCGACCCGTGGCTCAGCTGAGGCGACGTACCCGGGCGGCACGGGCGTGTCACACCGGTTACGGCGGCGCGAACGCCGGTCGGACGACGGACGTCGATTCGTTCTCAACCCGCGCTGCGGCGTGCGCACCGCCGAGCCTTCGGCCACATTGGTGTCGTGGCTGTGTCCGCGTCATCGGCTGCCCCTGCGGTGTTCAGCAGGTACGTGGCGCTGGGCGATTCGTTCACCGAGGGAATCGGCGACCCGCACGCGGCCAGCCCGAACGGGCTGCGCGGGTGGGCCGACCGCGTCGCGGAGGTGCTCGCTCAGCGCAACCCAGAGATGCGGTACGCGAACCTGGCGGTGCGGGGCCGCACCATGGACGAGATCGTCGCCGAGCAGATACAGCCCGCGGCCATGCTGGAGCCGGATCTGGTCACCATCTACGCGGGCATGAACGATCTGCTGGCGGTCCGCAAGGACATCGACGCGATGATGGCGCGCTACGCCGACGCGCTGAAAAGCCTGCAGCAGACGGGTGCTCTCGTTCTCACCTTCACCGCCGCCGACCTCGGGACCGTACCGCTGTTTCGCCGGCTTCGCGGCCGCGCCGCGGTCTACAACGAGCTGCTGCGCGCCATCGCCGACGATCTCGGAATCCGACTGGTCGACTTCTGGCGGTTCGCGGAGTTCCGTGACCCGTGCCTGTGGGACAGCGACCGCGTCCACCTGTCCCCGCTGGGGCACGAACGGATGGCCGCCAAAGTGCTTGACTCCATCGCGATCTCGCACCGGCTCACCAGCGCCTCGGCCGCGCTTCTGACGTCGACCCCGCCGGAGTTCGACTTCCGGGCGAACCTGAGGTGGACGGCCGCGTTCGCCGCACCGTGGGTGGCGCGGCGCCTACGACGCGTGACTCCGGGTGCGGGTGTCGAACCCAAGTCGACGACGCTGGCCAGGGTCTTGTAGCGGACTCAACGGGCCCGGCGCTGCCGGGCGATCTCCGCGAGGACCACGCCGGCGGCCACCGACGCGTTCAGCGATTCCGTCGGTCCCGCCATCGGGATGGACACCACCACGTCACACGTTTCGCGAACCAGGCGCGAGAGCCCCTTGCCCTCCGAGCCCACCACGACGACGGTCGGACCCGACCCGTCGATCTCGTCGACGGTGGTGTCACCCCCGGCGTCCAAGCCGACGATCTGCAAACCCGCGTCGGCCCAACTCTTCAGCGTGCGGGTCAAATTCGTCGCCCGCCCCACCGGCAGCCGTGCAGCGGCGCCCGCGCTCGTGCGCCATGCCACCGCCGTCACCGACGCGGACCGTCGCTGCGGAATCAGCACCCCGTGGCCGCCGAACGCCGCCACCGAACGCACGATCGCGCCGAGGTTGCGGGGGTCGGAGATGTTGTCCAGCGCCACCAGCAGGGCCGGTGCGCCGTCGGCGGTCAACGCGGCGAGGAGGTCGTCGGGGTGCGCGTACGAATACGGCGGAACCTGAAGGGCCACACCCTGATGCAGGCCGTTGGTGGCGATTCGGTCCAGGTCGTGGCGGGGCACCTCGAGGATCGAGATGCCGCTGTCCGCGGCGATCCGGACGGCCTCGGTCAACCGCTCGTCGTTGTCGGCGCCGAGCGCGACGTACAAGGCGGTCGCAGGCACCCCGGCGCGCAGGCATTCGAGCACCGGGTTGCGGCCGAGCACAACTTCGGTCTCGTCGGTCTTCCTTGGCTGGCGGCGTCCCTGCGTCTTGGCCGCGCGCTTGGCGGCCGGATGGTTCGGGCGCATGTGGGCAGGCGGCGTCGCACCGCGACCCTCCAGTCCCCGTCTGCGCACGCCGCCCGATCCGACCGTCGGCCCCTTCTTTGTGCCGGGTTTGCGCACCGCACCCCGGCGTCGGGAGTTTCCGGCCACTACTTGCTCCCGCCGTCGAGCAACGTCCACTGCGGACCGTCGGCGGTGTCAGTGACCTCGATTCCGGCCTCCTTCAAGCGGTCGCGGATGGCGTCTGCCTCCGCCCAGTCCCGTTGTGCGCGAGCCTCTTCGCGTCGCTTTACTTCAGCCTGCACCAGCACATCGACCGCCGCCAGCGCCGCGGTCGTCTCGTCCTTGGACTCCCAGTGCTCATCGAGCGGGTCCGCGCCGAGGATGCCCATCATCGCGCGGATCGACATGGCCTGTGACAGTGCGGTCTCGTGGTCGCCGGCGTCCAGGGCTCGGTTGCCTTCGGCACGTGCGGCATGCACCTCGGCGAGCGCGATCGGCACCGAAAGGTCGTCGTCGAGTGCGGCGGCGAACTTGGGCGTCCACCCCCCGGGCACCACCGCACCGACGCGGGTGCGCACGCGCTGCAGGAAGTCCTCGATACCGCAGTACGCCTTGGCCGCGTCCTGCAGCGCCGTCTCGGAGAACTCCAGCATCGACCGGTAATGCGCACTGCCCAGGTAATACCGCAGTTCGGCCGCTCGGACCCGTTGCAGCACAGCGGGAATCGCGAGCACGTTACCCAGCGACTTGCTCATCTTCTCGCCGCCCATGGTCACCCAGCCGTTGTGCAACCAGAACCGGGCGAACGCGTCACCGGCCGCCTCGGCCTGGGCGATCTCGTTCTCGTGATGCGGGAACACCAGGTCCATTCCGCCGGCGTGGATGTCGAATTCGGCGCCCAGATAGGCCTCGCACATCGCCACGCATTCGGTGTGCCACCCGGGACGCCCGCGCCCCCACGGCGTCGGCCATGACGGTTCGCCGGGTTTGGCGCCCTTCCACAGCGTGAAGTCGCGCTCGTCGCGCTTCCCGGTGGCCGCACCCTCACCCTGGTGGACGTCGTCGATCCTGTGGCCGGACAGCTTGCCGTAGTCCGAGAGACTGAGCACGTCGAAGTAGACGTCCTGATCTCCCGGGCCGCCGCCTGCATACGCGTGACCGCGCTCGATCAGGCGCTCGATCAACTCGACCATCTGGGTGATGTGCCCGGTGGCCCGCGGTTCGGCCGACGGCGGCAGCACGCCGAGCGCGTCGTAGGCGGCCGAGAAGGCGCGCTCGAAGGTTGCCGCCCACTCCCACCATGGCCTGCCGGCATCGGCGGCCTTGGTGAGGATCTTGTCGTCGATGTCGGTGACGTTGCGGATGAACGCCACGTCGTAGCCCTTGGCGATCAACCAGCGACGCAACACGTCGAACGCCACACCGCTGCGGACATGGCCGATGTGCGGCAGCCCCTGGACCGTGGCGCCACAGAGATAGATCGAGGCGTGGCCCGCCCGCACCGGCGCGAAGTCCCGCACGGCACCGGTCATGGTGTCGTGCAGGCGGAGCGACTCACTCACCCCGGCCGACCATTCGCTCCGCTCACCCCGGCCCACTGTTCGCTCCGCTCACGACGGCCCAGCCTACCGGCCTATTCACCCACCTCCACCACCAGCGCGGTCGCGATGGCGGCCAGCCCCTCGCCGCGTCCGGTGAGCCCGAGGCCGTCGGTGGTGGTGGCGGAGACGGACACCGGAGCGTCGAGCAGACCCGAGAGCAATTCCTGGGCCTCGGCGCGCCGTGGACTGATTCTCGGGCGGTTCCCGATCACCTGCACAGCGGCGTTGCCGACCCGCAGCCCCTGATCCGCCAGCATCGACCGGACGTGGCGGAGCATGTCCGCGCCGCGCGCGTCGCGCCACTGCTCGCGTGCGGTGCCGAACACCTCTCCGAGGTCGCCCAGCCCCGCCGCCGACAACAGCGCATCACAGAGGGCATGAGCGGCCACATCGCCATCGGAGTGACCGGCGCAGCCGTCGGCCGCCTCGAACAACAGGCACAGCAGCCAGCACGGCCGACCGGCCTCGATGGGATGAACGTCGGTGCCGAGCCCGATCCTTGGCAGGATCATTACTCTTCGCGCAAGCGGCTCATCGACCCCGTCACGGGCCTTCAGGAGGCGGCGGCCAGAACCTCGTCGAGGATGATCGCGGCCTTGGCGTCGTCGGTGTTCTCGGCCAGCGCCAGCTCACCGACCAGGATCTGCCGGGCCTTCGCGAGCATGCGCTTCTCGCCCGCGGACAGGCCACGCTCCTGGTCCCGACGCCACAGATCGCGGACGACCTCGGCAACCTTGTTCACGTCACCGGAGGCCAACTTCTCGAGGTTGGCCTTGTACCGACGTGACCAGTTGGTCGGCTCCTCCGTATGCGGGGCCCGGAGCACCTGGAAGACCTTGTCGAGGCCTTCCTGACCGACCACGTCGCGCACCCCGACATACTCTGCGTTCTCGGCGGGCACTCGGACCGTGAGGTCTCCCTGGGCGACCTTCAGAACGAGGTATTCCTTCTGTTCGCCTTTGATGGTCCGGGTTTCGATCGCCTCGATTAACGCAGCACCGTGGTGGGGATAAACAACGGTGTCTCCGACCTTGAAAATCATCAGATTAGAGCCCCTTTCACATGACAATGCTAACACGGGCCTCAACGGGGTGGGGATCAACGGTGCAGGTCAGGGGCATCGCAGGTGAAGACTAGGGGTTGACACGGCGACGAATCCGTGCAAGGCCGAACAGCTTTGGAGGTAGCTGTCGGCGACGCCTCATCGTCTGTGCATCGTGTGCGCGGGGCCACATCGCGGTTGCTGTCGGCCCTCCGCTACCGTGCCCGACCCGCACCTACTACTGTGCATAGTCGAAACCCGCGACCGGTGTGACCGGTCGCCCCGACGGTCGAGCAGGAGGCACGTGTGGACCGCTTGAGACTGGCCGCCTTCGGACTCGCCGCCACCGCGCTGGTCGGCGGGGCGCTCGCCGGATGCAGCTCCGGACAGGTCTCCCAGACCGCCATGCAGGAGCCGGCGGTCAACGGCATCAGCGCAAACGTCGGCCAGGTCGCGCTGCGCAACATCCATCTGCGCGCCGACCTCAAGTCCGACTACATCCAGCCCGGCACCGAAGTCGATCTGGTGTTGCGGGCCTCGAACAACTCGCCCGACACCGCCGACAAGCTGGTCTCGATCACCTCCGACATCGGTTCGGTGTCCTTGACCGGCGACACTGAACTGCCCGCGAGCGGCGCATTGATCGTCGGTGCAGCCGACGGCGAGATCACTCCGCTCGAAAGCGTCGAGACCGTGGAGGCCGCCGAGGCCAAGGTGGAGCTGAACAAGCCGATCACCAACGGCCTGACCTACGACTTCACCTTCACCTTCGAGAAGGCAGGCCAGACGACCGTGCCCGTCCCCCTCTCGGCGGGCGAGGCGCCGCGCCGTGATTCGGCGGAGAAGGCAGGCGGCGGGGCGGGCGGCCATTCGGGCGGCCACTGACCACACCGGTCCACGACACGATCGCTGACCGGTCGGGTTCTGTCGGTCGAGCCAGCTACCGTCACACCGTGGCCAGAGGCGGTGTCAAACAGCGGTCGCAGTACCGCTGTTCGGAGTGCCAGCACGTCACCGCCAAATGGTTCGGTCGCTGCCCGGACTGCGGCACCTGGGGCACGGTCGACGAAGTCGCGGCGCTCGCCGCGGTGGCAGGCTCCCCGACCCGACGCGCCGTCGCCCCCAGCTCACCGGCCGTGCCGATCACGTCGATCGACCCCGGCCGCACCCGCCACTTCGACACCGGCGTCTCCGAACTCGACCGCGTGCTCGGCGGCGGGCTGGTTCCCGGCTCGGTGACGCTGTTGGCCGGTGATCCCGGGGTGGGCAAGTCGACGCTTCTGTTGGAGGTCGCGCATCGCTGGGCCCAGGCGGGCAACCGTTCGCTCTACCTGTCCGGCGAGGAGTCCGCCGGACAGATCCGGATGCGCGCCGAGCGCACCGGCTGCACTCATGACGAGGTGTATCTGGCGGCCGAATCGGACCTGTCGACCGCGCTGGGCCACATCGAGCAGGTGCAACCCGGGTTGGTGGTCGTCGACTCGGTGCAGACCATGTCCAGCACCGAGGCCGACGGTGTCACCGGAGGCGTGACCCAGGTACGCGCGGTCACCACCGCTCTGACCATGGCCGCCAAGATGTCGGGCGTAGCGATGATCCTGGTCGGCCACGTCACCAAGGACGGCGCCATCGCGGGGCCGCGCTCGCTGGAACACCTCGTCGATGTCGTGCTGCACTTCGAAGGTGACCGCACGTCGTCGCTGCGCATGGTCCGCGGCGTCAAGAACCGTTTCGGCGCCGCCGACGAGGTCGGCTGTTTCCTGTTGCACGACAACGGCATCGAAGGGGTGGCCGATCCGTCGGGACTGTTCCGGGACCAGCGACCCAAGCCTGTGCCCGGCACCGCGATCACGGTGACACTCGACGGGAAGCGCCCGTTGATCGGCGAGGTGCAGGCACTGATCGGGGCGGAGGCGAGCGGTACACCAAGGCGCGCGGTCAGCGGCATCGACTCCTCGCGGGCGGCGATGATCACCGCTGTGCTCGACAGACACGCCGGACTGAGCATCGGCGGGCGGGACATCTACCTGTCGACGGTCGGTGGCATGCGTCTGACCGATCCGTCGGCCGATCTCGCGGTGGCCGTGGCAATCGCCTCGTCGAAGATGAACCTGCCGCTGCCGCCGGCGGTGGTGGCCATCGGCGAGGTCGGGCTGGCGGGTGATCTGCGCCGCGTGGCCGGGATGGACCGCCGCCTGGCGGAGGCCGCGCGCCTGGGGTTCACCCGCGCGGTGGTGCCGACGGGCGTGACCTCGGTTCCGACGGGACTGCGCGTGGTACCGGTCGACAACATCGGATCTGCGTTGCGGGTTTTGCGGGACATCAGCAAAGATGACCCCCATGGCGGCCGATCCTAGGAGGCGGCGATGGCCGTGAAGGCCGGCGGCAGATCAAGCCGCACAGTCGTGCCGTTGGCCCGGCCCACGCTGCGCGAGACCCTCACGCGGCTGGCCCCGGGAACACCCTTACGCGACGGCCTGGAACGCATTCTGCGGGGCCGGACCGGCGCCCTGATCGTCATCGGCTACGACGACAGCGTCGAGGCCATCTGTGACGGCGGGTTCTCGCTCGACGTGCGGTACGCACCGACGCGGTTGCGGGAGCTGTCGAAGATGGACGGTGCCGTGGTGCTCTCCAGCGACGGCGGCCACATCTTGCGGGCCAACGTGCAGCTGGTGCCGGATCCCTCGATCCCGACCGAGGAGTCCGGAACCCGGCACCGGTCCGCCGAGCGTGCGGCCATCCAGACGGGCTATCCCGTGATCTCGGTGAGCCACTCGATGAGCATCGTGACGGTGTACGTCGCCGGCGAGCGGCACGTCATTCCCGACTCGGCGACGATCCTGTCGCGTGCCAACCAGACCATCGACACGCTGGAGCGCTACAAGACCCGTCTCAACGAGGTCAGCAGGCAGCTGTCCACGGCCGAGATCGAGGATTTCGTCACCCTGCGCGACGTGATGACCGTGGTGCAGCGGTTGGAGATGGTGCGCCGGATCAGCCTCGAAATCGACTCCGACGTCGTCGAACTCGGCACCGACGGCCGACAGCTCAAACTGCAGCTCGAGGAGCTCGTCGGCGACAACGACACCGCCCGCGAGCTGATCGTGCGCGACTACCACGCCAACCCGGACCCGCCGTCGGCGGCGCAGGTCAGCGCCACGCTCGAGGAACTGGACGCGTTGTCGGACAATGAACTGCTCGACTTCACCACGCTGGCAAGGGTTTTCGGCTATCCATCGACGATCGAGGCGCAGGACTCGGCGATGAGCTCGCGTGGTTACCGCGCGATGGCAGGAATCCCGCGACTGCAGTTCGCCCACGTCGACCTGCTGGTGCGTTCGTTCGGATCGTTGCAGGGCCTGCTCGCCGCCAGCGCCACTGACCTGCAGAACGTCGACGGCATCGGCTCGATGTGGGCCCGCCACATCCGTGAGGGCCTGTCCCACCTGGCCGAGTCGACGATCGCCGACCGGCTGGCCTGAGCCGACCCGCTCCGTCAGCCGACGGGTGCGGGCACCGGTCCCGGTGGCGCGCCTCCATGCGCGGCGGGCGGCGGCATCTGACCCGGGTCGGCCAGGATGAACGGCACCGTCGCCGAGCGCAGGTTGCCGAGTTGGACGACCAGGTTGTATGTGCCCGGCCCGATGGGTTGGCGCGGCAACGGGCAGCCGGGCGCCGAACCCATGCCCGTCCACGTCACCTCGGTGGTCACCTGCTCCCCTGGCTGGAAAGTCTTGACCAGCGTCTCGTTCGACGGCGCGCAGTCCAGGTTCGACCACAACCGTTTGTTGTCCAGCCCGTAGACGTAGGCGGCCAGCACCGCGGCACCTACGTCGCGCTGGCAGGCGACCAGGCCGACGTTGGTGACCACCATGGTGAACTTGGGCTGGTCACCGACCACATACTGCGGCTGGTTGGTGATGCCCTTGACCGCGAGGGTCGAATCCGGGCAGTCGTCACCCTCCTGGAGTACCGGCGGCGGGATGACGGCCGCCGTCGCGGTGGGGGTCTGCGGCGCCCGCTGTGCGGGCGCCATCACCGGAGACTTGACCTCCGGGTTCTCCCCGGGTAGCGGTGTCGGCCCGGCGGCCGCGTTGGACGCCTGCTGCTCGGCGCTCGTGTTGTCGGTGCCCCCGGTGTTCTTGGCGACGACGACCACGATGGCCGCGATCACCCCGACCACCAGGACCGCTATGCCCAGCGCGAGTGCCCGGCGACGCCAATAGATCTGCGTCGGTAGTGGGCCCTGCGGTTCCAGATCCAGCACAAGCTCACGGTAAGCCCAGGTCACGCCTTATCGCCCGAGGTAGCCCGGCGTGTCGCCGATGTGGGATCAGCCCAGGTCGCCCAGATGGTCCCGCACCACCATCCGGCCGTCGGCCAGGTGGTAGGTGACCCCGGCGATGGCGAGCCGGCCCGCCTGGAGCCGTTCGGCCACGGCGGTCGAGCGGGCCGCCAGCTGTGCGACCGTCTCGTTGACGTGCCGTTCCTCGAACTCGTCGACCCGCGTCAACCCGTCGCGGCGGCCCAGCAGGATCGACGGCGTGACCCGCTCCACCACGTCGCGGACGTAACCGGCGGGCACCGTGCCGTCGTCGATGGCCGACAGCGTGGCCTTGACGGCGCCGCAGCTGTCGTGGCCCAACACCACGATGAGCGGAACGTCGAGCACCGTGACCGCGTACTCGATCGAGCCGAGTACGGCGGAGTCGATGACGTGGCCGGCGGTGCGGACGACGAACATGTCGCCGAGGCCCTGGTCGAAGATGATCTCGGCGGCGACCCGGCTGTCGGCGCAGCCGAACACCACGGCGGTCGGCTTCTGCGCCCCGGCGAGGCTGGCCCGGTGCTCGACGCTCTGGCTCGGATGCTCCGGCTTACCCTCGACGAACCGCTGGTTACCCTCCTTGAGTGCTTTCCACGCGGTCATCGGACTGGTGTTCGGCATGACGGACATTGTGCACCAACTGCTCGACTGGTATGACACCGAGCGGCGCGATCTGCCGTGGCGGCGACCACATGTCACGCCCTGGCAGATCCTGGTCAGCGAGTTCATGCTGCAGCAGACGCCCGTCGCCCGCGTAGAACCGGTGTGGGTGGCGTGGGTCGAGCGCTGGCCCACCCCGAGCGCAACGGCGGCCGCCAGCGCCGCCGACGTGCTGCGCGCATGGGGCAAGCTCGGGTACCCGCGACGGGCCAAACGCCTGCACGAGTGCGCCGGCGTGATCGCCGCCGACTACGACGACGAGGTGCCGTCCGACGTCGATACCCTGCTGACGCTGCCCGGGGTCGGCGCGTACACCGCGCGGGCGATCGCGTGCTTCGCCTATCGACAGCGGGTGCCGGTGGTCGATACCAACGTGCGACGCGTGGTCACCAGGGTGGTACACGGCCGCGGCGACGCTGCGGCTGCGTCGTCGGCGCGGGACCTCGCAGACGTCGAGGCGCTTCTGCCGGATGACGCTGCAGCGCCTGAGTTCTCGGTCGCCCTCATGGAACTTGGCGCCACGGTGTGCACCGCCAGGGCGCCGCGGTGCGGGCTGTGCCCGTTGAGCGGGTGCGCCTGGCGGTCGCGTGGGTTTCCCGCCTCGGACACCCCGGCTCGCCGTGTGCAGCGCTACGCGGGCACCGACCGGCAGGTCCGCGGCCGCCTGCTGGATGTGCTGCGCAACAACACGTCTCCCGTCACCAGGGCCGAGCTAGACGTGGCGTGGCTGACCGACACGGCGCAGCGGGACCGGGCGCTGGGCTCGCTTCTGGTCGACGGCCTCGTCGAACAGACCGCCGACGGCCGGTTCGCACTCGCGGGCGAAGGTGAGTGATCAGGCGGTGGCTTCGGCAGGCTCGGCGCCGTCGTTGGTGCAGCAGAACCGGCGCCGGTAGTCCGACGGTGTCACCCCGATGACGCGGCGGAAGTGGTGGCGCAGCAGCGTCGCGGTGCCGAATCCACTGCGCTCGGCGATCCGGTCGACATCGAGGTCGGTCTCCTCGAGCAGCGTGCGCGCGTAGAGCACCCGCTGATCGGTCACCCACTGCATCGGCGTGCGACCGGTCTCCTCGACGAACCGCCGCGCGAATGTGCGCGCCGACATGTGGGCGCGGGCCGCCAGCGAGGCGACGGTATGCGGCTTGTCGAGATTGCCGAGTAGCCAATCCAGGTGCGGCGCAAAGCGTTCCGAACAGCGGACCGGGATCGGCTGGTCGATGTACTGGCGCTGCCCGCCGTCGCGCTGCGGCGGCACCACCATCCGGCGCGCGATCTTGTTGGTCACCTCGCTGCCCAACTCGCGACGCACCAGGTGCAGGCAGGCGTCGATGCCCGCAGCGGTGCCCGCGCTGGTGATGAGGTTGCCGTCGTCGACGAAAAGCACGTTGCGATCCACCTTCGCCGTCGGGTACATCCGGGCCAGGTCTTCGGCGTGCATCCAGTGCGTGGTGCAGGGCCTGCCGTCGAGCAACCCCGCCGCGCCCGCGACGAATGCGCCCGAGCAGACCGTCAAGATGATCGACCCGGATGCGGCGGCGGCCTTGACCGCGGTCAGCGCCTCGGGGAGGTAGTCGGACCCGCCGATCGCCGGGATGGCGACCATGTCCGCCCCCACCAGGTCGTCGAGCCCGTGATCGGGGATGATCGTCGCGCCCACCGACGTCCGGACCGGCTTGCCCGGCTGCGGTCCACAGACCTTGAAGTCGAAGTTCGGCACGCCGTCGGCGGAGCGGTCGATCCCGAAGACCTCGCAGATCACGCCGAACTCGAAAATCGCTAGACCGTCGAGTACCAGCGCCGATACGCTTTTCATCGCCATGGCAGCATTTTATCCCAACGTGTCATTCCTGCCACTGTTGGCGGGATATGTCCGAGCGAAAGATTACTGCCATGTCCACTGCACTGACAATCCTCATCCTGATCGCCCCGCCGGCGGCGGCCGTAGCGTTCGGCTGGGCTGCACGTCGCTCCGGGGTGCTGCGCTTTCGCCTCGACCAGTTCCGGATGGCAGCCCCGATGGCCGGCCGTCTCTTCACCGACGACCGTGACGTGCTGCGCATGGAGCACGATCTCGAGGCGATCCGCACCCGCTTCGAGCACCACCCGATCTGGCCGTCCTCAGGTGCGCTCGGCGAGCGCCGTTAGGAAGGTCTCGACCGCTTCGCGGTAGGCCCGCGGCGCGTCGTCGTGGACGAGATGACCGGCGCTGGGCACCTGCAGGTACGTTGCGCGCCGTCCGGTCTCCTGCATCCGGCGCATCTGCCCGGGCGGGGTGACAGAGTTGCCCGCCTCGATGAGCAGCGCGGGTGCCCGCACGGCCGTCCACTGTGACCAGTAGTCGCGCGTGCCCCACTCCGCGGCGATCTCGATCCAGATCCGCGGGTGGCCGTGCAGACGCCAACCGGCCGCGGTACGGTCGAACGCCTCCAGGAAGTACTGTCCCGCGACGGGGCCGAACTCGTCGTAGATCCGTTGCGCGGTATCGAATTCGACGGGTAAGGCATGCAGCCAGGGTTCCCACGGCCCGGTGGTGCGGCCCCTGAAGTCCGGCGCCATGTCCTCGACGACCAACGCCCGCACCAGTTCGGGGCGCCCGGCTGCCAGACACCAGGAGTGCAGACCCCCCATCGAGTGCCCGATCAGCACCGCCGGCTCGCCGAGCTGCTGGACCGCTTCGCCGAGGTCCTCGACGAAGCGTTCGGTGCTGATGGGCTGCGCGTCGTCCACGTCGCGACCGCGATGCCAGGGCGCGTCATAGGTGAACACCTCGCCCAGCGCGGCCAGCCACGGAAGCTGGCGCGTCCATGTGCTGCCCCGCCCCATCAAGCCGTGCACCAGCACCAGGGGCCGACCTGTGCCACCTCGCGGGGTCAGCCATCGCATCCCGACATCATCACGCCTCCTGAGGCGCACACGGCATTCGGTAGCCTGATTCGCATGTCCAGCCAGAACCCCGTGGTGAAGATCAACGCAATCGAGGTTCCGCCCGACGCAGGCCCGGAACTGGAGAAGCGGTTCGCGCACCGCGCCCACGCCGTCGACAACCAGCCCGGCTTCCTCGGCTTCCAGCTGTTGCGGCCCGTCAAGGGCGAGAACCGCTACTTCGTGGTGACGCAGTGGGAGTCCGAGGAGGCGTTTCAGGCCTGGGCGACGGGACCGGCCATCGAAGCGCACAAGGGTCAGGCGGCCAACCCGGTGGCCACCGGAGCGTCGCTGCTGGAGTTCGAGGTTGTCCTGGACGTTGCCGGCTCCTCTGAATAGCACCGCGATCAGGGCGAAACGGGCGGTCACGGTGACGGTCGCCGCGGCGCTGTCCATCGGCGTGGGAGGCTGCGCGACGAGCGGCTCCGCGCCGACCGAGGCCGACTACGGCGTGCCGATCACCATCAACACCCCGCAGGGTCTACGCGCGAAGCAGACGCTGGACATGCTCAACTCCAACTGGCCGATCGGGCCCGTCGGGGTGCGCACCCTCGCCCAGCCGGAGAGGGTCGAAGCGGTCACGGCCAAGCTCGACTCGATGTGGTGGGACCGGCCGTTCACGGTCACCGATGTCGAGATCGGCGCCGGTGAGGCCGAAGTCGGCGTCCTGACCTCCTACGGCGTTGCGCAGGAGATCGCGCTGCGCACCGACGACGAAGGCCGAGTCGATCGGTTCGACGTGTCGTTGCGCGCGCCGGACATCGAGGAATGGTCCGACATCGACGCGGAACTGACGAAGTCCGGTGCGCGCTACTCGTACCAGGTGTCGAAGGTGGGCGCAGAAACCGGCGGCTGCGACGTGGTGGCCGGGACCAACACCGACCTGTCGCTGCCGCTGGCCTCGATCTTCAAACTGTATGTGCTGCTTGCGGTCGCCGACGCGGTGAAGGCCGGAACACTCGAGTGGACCGACCCGCTGACCGTCACCAGGCAAGCCAAGGCGGTCGGCTCGGCGGGCATGGAGCACCTGCCGCCCGGGGCCCAGGTGTCGGTGAGAAAGGCCGCCCAGCAGATGATCTCGGCCAGTGACAACATGGCCACCGACCTGCTGATCGGGCGGCTGGGGCCGGGCGCCGTCGAGCGGGCCCTGGTCACCGGCGGCCATCACGACCCGGCGAGCATGACGCCGTTTCCCACCATGCACGAGCTGTTCTCGGTCGGCTGGGGCCGTCCCGATCTGCGCGAGCAGTGGCGCCGCGCAGTCGAGAAGGGTGGATCGGCGGTTCGCGCGCAGCTGCTCAGCCAGACCAATTCGCGCCCCTACGAACCGGATCCGGAACGGACGCATACACCGGCATCGAATTTCGGCGCCGAGTGGTACGGCAGCGCCGCCGACATCTGCCGGGTGCACATGGCGCTGCAGAAGGCCGCCTTCGGGGAGGCCGCCCCGGTCAAGGACATCCTGTCCGCCATCCCCGGCATCGATCTCGACGGGTCGAAGTGGCACTACGTCGGCGCCAAGGGCGGCAACCTGCCGGGCGACCTGACCTTCAGCTGGTATGCCGTCGACCACACCGGGCAGCCCTGGGTGGTCAGCTTCCAGCTGAACTGGCCGCGCTACCGCAGCCCCACCGCGGCCGGCTGGCTGCTGTCGATCGCGCGTCAGACGTTCGCGCTGATCCCGGTCTGATCAGTGGCTGGACCGGAGGGTCCAGGCGTGGCCGCGGAAGTGCAGCACCGTACGGCTCACGGGCCCGATGTCGATGCGCCAGAACGACTTCGCGGGCGCGTCGAGCGTGACCAGAATGGCCGCCCGTACCACCGCAGGGTGGGTGACGGCGATGATGTTGCCCCGATGCGCGGAAAGCGAGTCCAGCCAGCTGTGCACGCGGTCGACGAGGTCGGCGACGGACTCGCCACCGTGGGGCGCCTGCGCCGGTTCGGTGAGCCAGATCGCCAGCTCCGCCGGCTCCACACCACCGAGAACGTCGCCGCGCCACCGCCCGCAGTCGAGGTCGGCCAACCGGGTGTCGACCTCTGCCTGCAGGCCGAGCAGTTCGGCGGTCTGGCGCGTGCGCTTCTCGGGTCCGCAGTAGACCTCGTCCGCGACGCCGAGATCGATCGACGCGTCCGCCTGCCGGTGCCCGACCGTGTTGAGCGGCTCATCGGTGGGGAATCGTCCGGCCGACACGGCGTCGGTCATGGCGTGCGACACGAGTGTCAGCCGGACGACCTCGCTCACGTTCCGATACGCTCCCGCGCCTTGTCACCCAGCAGCCTGGAGACCATCGCGCCGAACACCAGCGCGATGGTCGTGTAGATGACCACCTGGGTGCCCAGCGAGTAGAGCCGGAACTCGTAGAGCACATCGGCCGGGAAGCCCCCGTAGACGATGGCGCCCGCGTCGTCGCGCAGTGGTTCGGGGGTTTCGCCGATTCCCGGCAGGACGAGCATCAGCACCCCGACCGCCACGACGTAAGCGCCTGCGGCCACCAGAGTGGCGTTCCACGCGCCCAGCCGCTGCACCAACTGCCGGCCGAGGTACACGGCGCCGACCAGTAACGCCGCGGACAACACCACCATCAGCAGGTACAGCAGCGTCCGCTGCCGGATGGTCTCGTCCAGGCTCAGCGCCGGTGGGCTCGCCGGGTACTTCAGCGACGGCACGACGTACAGGCTGAGCAGCATTCCGCCGGCGATGTACACCGACAGCAGCCGCGCCGAGATGTCGCCGACCCGGCCGTATGCCACCGCGAACACCACCGCGAAGATGGCGGCGATGGCGATGCTGAACAGCAGGACGCCGAGCCCCATGCCGATGTTCATCTGCACGGCGCGATCGAACCCGCCGCCGTCACCGTGGCTGTGGCTGTGACCCGCGTGCGCCTCGAGCGCCTCGTGCGCCGCCCCCACGCCGTCCTCGTAACCGATGGCACGCTCGATCCGCGGCTCGACGAAGATTCTCGCGAACACGAACGCCAGTACGCCGGCGACGGCGCCCGCGAGCAGGCCGCGCCAGATGATCTGTCTCTCCATTTTCGGTTGTCCTCCTGCCTGCGCTGTCAGTGGCAGGGGAAGCCGAGCAGGTGGCGGGCGTCGTGCACGAATTCATGGACCACGGTGCTGTTGCCGAACACCGATGTCGCGCCTTGGTCCATGCCGACGAAGTAGAGCACCAGAAGGGCGAAGAAGGCGGTGAGCGTCAACCACAGCACCGCCTTGGTCGCTGTGAAGTCGATGGCGGGCGCGATGCTTCTGCGGGCCTCGGGAGAGGTCATTGAGGGGGTCCTTTCCGGGATTACGCGTCCCAGGTCGAAGGGCTCGGGGCGGACGTCGGGTCTGACTTGACACAGTGGCGCGACCGTTCTGGATTCTCACCAGATTCCTTCCCCCGCCGATTACACCTGAGCATCCTAAACGGATCGGACCCGCCAGTGGGCGGTGGAGCCGAAACGGGCGGCTACCCGCTGTGGGGTAACCGCCCGTTGTCGTCGTGTCCGCTACTCGGCCGCGCTGGCTGCGCCCGCGGCGCCGGCCTGAGCGAGATCCGGCTCCGCCTCGGGGGCAGGCTTCTTGGTGCCCTTGAACGTGAATACCGCGTCCTCACCCGCACCTTCGCCGTCCCAGTTCTCGACGTCGACGATCACGAGCTGACCCGGTCCGACCTCCTCGAAGAGGATCTTCTCGGAGAGCTGGTCCTCGATCTCGCGCTGGATGGTGCGCCGCAGCGGCCGCGCACCGAGCACGGGGTCGAAGCCGCGCTTGGCCAGCAGGGACTTGGCCTTGTCGGTCAGCTCCATCGCCATGTCCTTGGCCTTGAGCTGCTTGCCGACCCGGCCGATCATCAGGTCGACCATCTTGATGATCTCGTCCTGTGTCAGCTGGTGGAAGACGATGATGTCGTCGATGCGGTTGAGGAACTCCGGGCGGAAGTGCTTCTTCAGCTCGTCGTTGACCTTCTGCTTCATCCGCTCGTAGTTGTTCTCGCCGCCACCCTGGGTGAAGCCCAGTCCGACCGCCTTGCTGATGTCACTGGTTCCGAGGTTCGAGGTGAAGATCAGCACGGTGTTCTTGAAGTCCACCGTGCGGCCCTGACCGTCTGTGAGCCGGCCGTCCTCGAGGACCTGCAACAGGCTGTTGTAGATCTCCTGGTGCGCCTTCTCGATCTCATCGAAGAGAACAACGGAGAACGGCTTCCTTCTGACCTTCTCGGTGAGTTGGCCGCCCTCCTCGTAGCCGACGTAGCCCGGAGGGGCACCGAACAGCCGCGAGGCGGTGAAACGGTCGTGGAACTCGCCCATGTCGATCTGGATGAGCGCGTCGTCGTCGCCGAACAGGAAGTTGGCCAGCGCCTTGGACAGCTCGGTCTTACCGACACCTGACGGGCCGGCGAAGATGAACGAACCGGACGGGCGCTTGGG
Organism: Mycobacterium sp. IDR2000157661; assembly: GCF_022317005.1. Lineage (NCBI taxonomy): Bacteria > Bacillati > Actinomycetota > Actinomycetes > Mycobacteriales > Mycobacteriaceae > Mycobacterium > Mycobacterium sp. IDR2000157661. The sequence goes on along the minus strand of NZ_CP081006.1, from coordinate 2,130,620 downwards.
GTCCTTCAGCCCGGCACGGGTGCGGCGGATCGCCTTGGAGACCGCCTTGACCGCGTCCTCCTGGCCGATGATCCGCTTGTGGATCTCGTCCTCCATGCGCAGCAGCCGAGTGGTCTCCTCCTCGGTCAACTTGAACACCGGGATGCCGGTCCAGTTGCCCAGCACCTCGGCGATCTGCTCGTCGTCGACCTCGGCGACCACGTCGAGATCACCTGAGCGCCATTGCTTCTCACGCTCAGCGCGCTGAGCGACCAGTTGCTTCTCGCGATCCCGCAGGCTCGCCGCCTTCTCGAAATCCTGCGCGTCGATCGCGGACTCCTTCTCCCGGCGGGCGTCGGCGATCTTCTCGTCGAACTCACGCAGGTCTGGCGGAGCCGTCATCCGGCGGATGCGCATCCGGGCGCCGGCCTCGTCGATCAGGTCGATCGCCTTGTCCGGCAGGAACCGGTCGTTGATGTAGCGGTCGGCCAGAGTGGCCGCCGCCACCATCGCCGAATCGGTGATCGAGACGCGGTGGTGCGCCTCGTAGCGGTCGCGCAGACCCTTGAGGATCTCGATGGTGTGCTCGACTGTCGGCTCGCCGACCTGCACCGGCTGGAACCGGCGCTCGAGCGCGGCGTCTTTCTCGATGTACTTGCGGTACTCGTCGAGTGTGGTGGCGCCGATGGTCTGCAGCTCGCCGCGGGCCAGCTTCGGCTTCAGGATGCTGGCCGCGTCGATCGCGCCCTCGGCGGCACCGGCACCGACGAGGGTGTGCAGCTCGTCGATGAACAGGATGATGTCGCCCCGGGTGTTGATCTCCTTGAGCACCTTCTTCAGGCGCTCCTCGAAGTCACCGCGGTAGCGGCTACCCGCCACCAGCGAGCCGAGGTCCAGCGTGTAGAGCTGCTTGTCCTTGAGCGTCTCGGGCACCTCGCCGTGCACGATGGCCTGCGCCAGACCCTCGACGACCGCCGTCTTGCCGACGCCGGGCTCACCGATCAGCACGGGATTGTTCTTGGTGCGCCGGCTCAGCACCTGCATGACCCGCTCGATTTCCTTCTCGCGGCCGATGACCGGGTCGAGCTTGCCCTCCATCGCGGCGGCGGTCAGGTTGCGGCCGAACTGGTCGAGCACCAGCGAGGTCGACGGGTTGCCCGCCTCGCCGCCGCGGCCGCCGGTGCCGGCCTCCGCGGTCTCCTTGCCCTGGTAACCGCTCAGCAGCTGGATCACCTGCTGGCGCACCCGGGTCAGTTCGGCGCCGAGCTTGACCAGCACCTGGGCGGCGACACCCTCGCCCTCACGGATGAGGCCGAGCAGGATGTGCTCGGTGCCGATGTAGTTGTGGCCGAGCTGCAGCGCCTCACGCAGGCTCAGCTCCAGAACCTTCTTGGCGCGCGGGGTGAACGGAATGTGGCCCGACGGCGCCTGCTGGCCCTGGCCGATGATCTCCTCGACCTGGCTGCGCACGCCCTCGAGCGAGATGCCCAGCGACTCCAGCGACTTGGCGGCGACGCCTTCACCCTCGTGAATGAGTCCCAACAGGATGTGCTCGGTGCCGATGTAGTTGTGGTTGAGCATCCGGGCTTCTTCCTGAGCCAGGACGACGACCCTGCGGGCACGGTCGGTGAATCTCTCGAACATCGGTGGTTACCTGCTCTCCATCAATAGGTCGGTGCCGCGCGCCCCGAAGGGTCTTCGAATCGCACCGCACCTGCCGTCCACTGTAATGGGCGGCGCTCCCCGGTGCCCCGCCTGCCGGTCTGCTCTTAGCGGACAACGGACACCCGATTGCGCGCCGGAGGCATAACCGGCGTCGTGGATGAGCAACGCATCGGGAGGGACTTTCGTTTCCCTGTCCCGGCAGCGGCAGGTTCGCGCCTAGCGAACGAGGTCGGCGCCGAGCCACCCACACCGGGCGATGCCGGGCATGGTCGGGCGCTGGCAACGGCCGATCAAGTAGCCGCGTGGAAGGCGTCGATTACGTCGGCCGGAATCCGGCCGCGGGTCGACACATTGTGTCCGTTGCGACGCGCCCACTCGCGGATGGCGGCGCTCTGCTCCCGATCGATGGCCGCGCGGCCACGACCCGAACCGGCCGACCGCCCACGACGGCGACCGCCCACTCGACGGCCCGCCTCGACCCACTGTTTGAGGTCATTTCGAAGCTTCGTCGCGTTCTTCGAAGAAAGGTCGATCTCGTAACTCACACCGTCGAGGCCGAATTCAACCGTCTCGTCAGCTGCGCCTTCGCCGTCAAAATCATCGACCAGCGTAACGGTCACTTTCTTTGCCATTACTCCACACTGCCCTTCTCAACGAGCTTAGTTCAGTAGTTAAGCCTCGAACCCCGCACCAATGTGCCATATAAGTGCGCGCCATTCAACAAGATCACACGAGCAGCAGTTCAGCCGCCATGACGGCGAACTATAGGGAACAAAACCGTCTCTCTAATCGACAGACCCGTCAGGGCCATCAGCAACCTATCTATGCCCATTCCGGTGCCGGTTGACGGCGGCATCGCATACTCCAATGAGGCCAGAAAATCCTCGTCGAGCAGCATTGCCTCGTCGTCGCCCGCGGCGGCGGCAAGGGCTTGGGCCGCGAATCTCTCCCGCTGAATTACCGGATCGACGAGTTCGGAGTAACCGGTCGCCAACTCGATGTGACGCATGTAGAGATCCCACTTTTCGGTGACTCCGGCGACACTCCGATGCGAGCGGGTCAGGGGCGTGGTTTCGACGGGAAAGTCCCGGACGAACGTCGGCGCCCACAGCGTGTTCCCGACAGCGTGCTCCCAAAGTTCCTCGACCAATTTCCCGTGCCCGTAACCGCGGTCACGCGGAATCTCGACGCCGAGGCGGTCGGCGATCGCCCATAACCGCTCGGCTGTTGTTTCGGGCGTGATCTCTTCTCCGAGCGCTTGGGATAGGGAGGGATACATTTCCAGCGATTGCCATTCCCCGCCCAGATGGTAGACACTGCCATCCGGCAATGGCACCTCGTTGGTCCCGATAGCCTCATCCGCAACTTCTTGTATAAGTTCGCGGACCATGACCGCGGAATCGTCATAGGTGCCGTACGCCTGATAAGTCTCGAGCATCGCAAATTCCGGGGAATGCGTGGAATCGGTTCCTTCGTTTCGGAACACCCGATTCAACTCGAAGACCCGCTCGAATCCACCGACCAACGCGCGCTTGAGGAACAGTTCCGGCGCGATACGCAGATACAGGTCGGCGTCGAGCGCATTGGAGTGCGTCACAAACGGACGGGCCGCCGCGCCGCCGGCGAGCGTCTGCAACATCGGTGTCTCGACTTCGAGGAATCCGCGCCGCTCCAGCGCGGCACGCACCGCACGCACCACCGCGACGCGCTGGCGGGCGATGGTGCGGGCCTCGGGGCGCACGATCAGGTCGACGTACCGCTGGCGTACCCGCGATTCCTCGCTCATCTCCTTGTGGGCGACGGGGAGCGGTCGCAACGCCTTGGACACGATTTGCCAGGAATCGGCAAGCACAGACAATTCCCCGCGTCGCGAGCTGATCACCTCGCCACGGATGAAGACGATGTCACCGAGATCGACGTCGGCCTTCCAGGCGTCCAGCGAATCCTGCCCGACTCGGTCGAGGCTGACCATGGCCTGCAGTTGGGTGCCGTCGCCCTCCTGCAGGGTGGCGAAGCACAGCTTGCCCGAGTTGCGGGCGAACATCACCCGCCCTGCCACGCCGACGGTCTCACCGGTGGCCGTATCGGGTGCCAGCTCGGGGTAGGCCAGCCGGATCTCGGCCAGCGTGTGGGTGCGCGCCACCTCGACCGGATACGGCTCGCGGCCCTCGGCGAGCAGTCGCTCACGCTTGGCCTGCCGGATCCGATACTGCTCCGGGATGTCGTCCGGGCGGGCGCTGTCGGCTCCGGTGGCGGGCGAGTCAGGTTCGGTCACGTCGTGCCAGCTTAAATGAACCCATGACGGCCCCCATCAACGCGACGGCCGTGGCCGCGCTGGCCGGCGAAACACTGGACTGGCGGTTCAAGGGCCTGCCCGCCGCATGGTGGGGTCGCTCCGTTGCAGAGGTGTGTGCCGACACGCCCGACCTGTTCGCCGACGGGGCCGTCGGCCCGGTCGCCGTGCTGCACGCCGAGGCGCTGACCGACAACCTCGAGACGATGACGAGGTGGTGTGCCGACCACGGGGTGCGACTGGCCCCGCACGGCAAGACGCACATGGCGCCCGCACTGCTGGCTCGCCAGCTCGCCGCAGGCGCGTGCGCCGTCACCGCGGCCACCGTCAGCCAGGTGCGTGTGTTCCGTGCCTTCGGCGTGCGCGACGTGATGCTGGCCAACGAGATCGTCGATGCGGCGGCATTGCGCTGGCTGGCCGCCGAACTCGACGCCGACGAGGATTTCGGGCTGACCTGCTGGGTGGACTCGGTGCGCGGGGTGGAGCTGATGACGTCGGCGCTGACCGTCGCCGGGGCCGGTCGGCGGGTGGACGTCTGCGTCGAGGTGGGCATGCCCGATGCGCGCACCGGGTGCCGGGACGCCGCGACGGTCGACGAGGTCGCGCGGGCGGCCGCCGCGTCGCCGCGACTGCGCCTCGTCGGGGTGGCCGGATATGAAGCGGCGCTCGGTCACGACCGGACTCCGGCCGCCCTTGCGCATGTCGAGGCACATCTCGCCCAGGTACGCGGGGCGGTGCTGCGCCTGGCGCCGCTGTTCGAGACCGGTGAGGTGGTGGCGACCGCGGGCGGCAGCACCTACTTCGACCTGGTCGCCGGTGCGCTGTCCGCGGCCTGGCCCGCCGGGCTGTCGGTGATCCCGATTCTGCGCAGCGGGTGCTACCTCACCCACGACGACGGCTTATACGGGCGTACCTCAGCCCTGCGGGACCGGCTGCGGCCGGCCCTGCACGTGTGGGCGCAGGTGATGTCGCAGCCGCAGCCCGGCCTGGCGCTGCTGACCATGGGCCGTCGCGATGTCGCGTTCGACCAGGATCTGCCGACGCCCTACGGGCTACCGGCCAGCCGCGTCACCAAGCTCAACGACCAGCACGCCTATCTGCGTCTGGGCGACGGGGACAGCGTGGACGTCGGCGACTGGGTGCGATTCGGCGTCTCGCATCCCTGCACGGTGTTCGACAAGTGGCCGATGATCCCGGTGCTCGACGACAACGGTCGCGTCGTCGACCTCATCCGCACCTTCTTCTAGTCAGCGGGCCTGCTTGAGCCGGCCGCGCTGGCTGTCGCGGTTGCGCTCGAACACCAGCCGCAGCCCGTTGAGGGTGAGGTGCTGGTCGTAGTGCTCGACGGTGCGCATGTCGGGCAACAGCAGCGGCGCGATGTAGCCGGTCGCCACCACCGCGACGTCGGTGCCCGCGAAGCCGTCGACGTCATCGCGGACCCGCTGCACCAGACCGTCGACCAGGCCGGCGAACCCGAAGACCGCGCCGGCCTGCATGCATTCCACGGTGTTCTTGCCGATCACCGACCGCGGCCTGGTCAGCTCGACCCGGCGCAGCGCCGCGCCCCTGGCCGCCGACGCGTCGGTGGACACCTCCACGCCAGGGGCGATCGCCCCGCCGAGGAACTCTCCCTTGGCCGACACTACGTCGACGCAGATCGACGAACCGAAGTCGACGACGATCGCGGCGGCGCCGAAGCGGTGGTAGGCCGCAAGGCAGTTGACGATGCGGTCGGCGCCGACCTCCTTGGGGTTGTCGACCAGCAGCGGGATGCCGGTGCGCACCCCCGGCTCGATCAGCACGTGCGGCACCGAGGGCCAGTACTGGTCGAGCATCTCGCGCAGTTCGTGCATCACCGAGGGGACGGTCGACAGCCCGGCCGCGCCGGTCAGCCGCTCGGAGTCGTCACCGATCAGTCCGTCGATGGTCAGCGCGAGTTCGTCGGCGGTCACTTCCGGCTCGGTGCGAATCCGCCAGTGCTGCACCACTTCGGCCTTGTCACCGGAGCCCGACACCAGCCCGACGACGGTGTGGGTGTTGCGGACGTCGATCGCGAGCAGCACGGTTCTACCGGGGCGACATCAGCTCGGCGGCGTCGGCCGGAACGAAGGCGGGGTCCGAAGAATGGATGCCGAGGTCGATCTGCTTGTTGTCGGCGTCGACGAAGACGATCCTCGGCCGGTAGGCGCGGGCCTCGGCATCCTCCATGGTGCCGTAGGCGATCAGGATTACAAGGTCGCCGGGATGCACGAGATGCGCTGCTGCACCGTTGATTCCGATCACTCCGGTGCCGCGCTCGCCGGTGATGGCATAGGTCACCAGCCGCGCACCGTTGTCGACGTCGACGATGGTGACCTGTTCACCCTCGAGCAGGTCGGCAGCGTCCATCAGGTCCGCGTCGATGGTCACCGAGCCGACGTAGTGCAGGTCTGCCTGCGTCACCGTGGCGCGGTGGATCTTCGACTTGAGCATGGTCCGTAACATCAGTTCCTCCAGGGCAATTGGTGATGATTGTCAGCCCCGACTCGCGGATGTCCGTCGGTGGCTGCGGTTGCTCCGATGTCGATGGGGATGTTGTCCAGTAGGCGGGTGCGGCCCAGCCGGCCCGCGATCAGCATGCGGGCCGCGCCCTCTGCCGGCGCCGGCTGCAGCATGGGATCGCGTATCTCCAGGTAGTCGAGCTCGATGGCGGGCACCTCGTCGAGGACCGCGCGTGCCGCGTCCAGCGCCGACGCCGCACCGCCCGGTGCGGCGTACATCCCGGCCAGCAGCGCCGCCGACAGCGCGCCTGCGTTCTCGCGCTGCACCTCGTCGAGGTAGCGGTTGCGAGAGGACAGCGCCAGTCCGTCGGCCTCCCGGACGATCGGCACCCCGACGATCCGGACGTCGGTGTTCAGGTCGGCCACCATCTGGCGGATCAACACCAGCTGTTGATAGTCCTTTTCACCGAAGAACGCGCGGTCGGGACGAACGATGTTCAGCAGCTTGAGCACCACGGTCAGCACGCCGGCGAAATGGCCTGGGCGGGAAGCCCCTTCGAGTTCGGCGCCCAGTGGGCCGGGCTGCACCGAGGTGCGGGTCCCGTCGGGGTACACGTCGGCGGCGGTCGGGACGAAAGCGATCTCCACCCCCTCGCCCCGCAGCGCCGCGAGGTCGTCGTCGAGTGTGCGTGGGTAGGCGTCGATGTCCTCGTGCGCGCCGAACTGCAGCGGGTTGACGAAGATCGACACGACCACGACGGCGCCCTGGACCCGCTTGGCCGCCCGGATCAGCGACAGGTGTCCCTCGTGCAGTGCACCCATCGTCGGCACCAGCATCACCCTGCGGCCGGTGGTGCGCAGCGCCCCGGTGACCGCCGAGACGTCGCTCGGCTTGGCGTAGACGTTGAGCTCGGCGGACGCGAACTTCGGTGAGCGCCCGATCATGACGGGCCCGCTGAGTCGGAGAACACCGCGAAGACCTCCTTGGGCGCGTGCGCGCGCTGGGCGGTGCGCAGCGAGTTGGCCCGGTAGGCCTCGGCCAATTGCGGGTCGACCTCTTCGAGCGCGTGCAGGTGACTCGCCACCGCCGGGGCGTCCCCGCGCGCGACCGGTCCGGTCAACGCGGCCTGCCCGCGCATCAGCGCGTTCTCCAGCGAGGCGCGCGCCAGCGGGCCGACGACGCGCTCGGCGATGCCGCCGGGCGCGTCACCCACCAGTTCCTGACCCAGTAGCTCCTGGCCCCACAGCGCGGAGCGCAGCGCCTCGACCGCGTCGAGGAGCACGGTCACGACATGGTTGCTCGCGTGTGCCAGCGCTGCGTGGTACAGCGTGCGCGCGTCCTCGCGGACCCGGAACGGCTCGCCGCCGATTTCGAGCACCAACGACTGCGCGATCGCATAACCGATTTCGTCGGCCGCCGTGACGCCGAAACAGGTGTCGGGCAACCGATCGATGTCCTCCTCGGAGCCGGTGAACGTCATCGCGGGGTGGATCGCCAGCGGGATGCAGCCCTGCTCGGACAGCGGCGCCAGCACCCCGATCCCGTTGGCACCGGAGGTGTGCGCGACGATCGTGCCCCTGCGCACGGCTGCGGTGGCGGCCAGCCCCGAGACCAGCTCCGGAAGCACGGCGTCGGGCACCGCGAGCAGCAACAACTCGGCGCGAGCGGCCACCTCGTCGACGGGCAGCACCGCGGTGTCGGGCAGCCTGCGCTGCGCGCGTTCGCGCGACGCCGCGGACACGGCGCTGCAGGCCACCACGACGTGCTCGGCGCGCTCGAGCGCAACACCGAGCGCGGACCCGACGCGACCAGCGGAAACTATGCCGATCGTGAGCCGCGCCGGACGCAAACCGTCAGGGGGGGTCCCCATGAGAACCACGAAGCCGACCTCGCTGAATGTCTCAAAGTGTGTCGTTCCGGTCCTGCCAGGCGGGTACCGGACGGTCGCCTAAAGGTTAGCTCACTCCTCGCGGCGGCGGCGACGCCCACCCGGGCTCGGGGTGGCCTGCAGCCTCGCCAGCAGGTCGGCGACGGACTGACCGGCGGTGTCGGTGTCGTCGGCGCTGCGGTGCCGACGACCCTCGGTCTCGGTCGGTTGTCCCTCCGGACGCGGCGACGGTCGCGTCGGCTCGGCGGCCGGCGTCGGCGGCGTCCCGGGTCGCGCGTCGGCACCGTCGGCGGTGTCGGCGGCTGCCGAATGGCGGCCGCGACGAGGTTCCGGCGGCGGTGCCGCCGCGGTGGGCGGCGCCTCCGGCGGGCGAGCGTCCGCTTCGGGAGCGCGCCGCCGTCCGACGTACTCGTCGGCTGAGCCGTTCCCCGCCGGCGCCGTCCAGTTGCTGCCGGGAGTTCCCGCCGGAATCCACTGCCCCTCAGCGGGCGCGGGCTGCCAATCGCCCTGCGCGACGGGCGCCGGCTCCGGCGCAGGCTCGGGCCGCGGAGGTGGCGGGGGTAGTGGCTGTTGTTGAGGCGGCGGCGGCTGGACCGGTGGGGGTGACCACGGCGATGGCTCGTCGGCGTCGTGTCGCCGGGTTTCGCGCTCCACGTCCGACGGGCGGCGGTGAGCGCCGCCATGCGGTTCGGCCGGTGGTGGCGGTGGGGGTGGCGGCGTCCACTCGTACTCGGGTCGATGCGGTTCGGCAGGCACGTCGATGATCGGACTCTCCTCGGTCCGGACATCGGCGTCGCCGCGGTACTCGGCGTCGATCCGGGTGCTGCTCACCCGGCCGGTGGTCTCGGGGTCGCGCGCCCAGTCGCTGTAGGCCCGCACGGTCCTGCGCTCGTTCTCTATCGCGGGGCGGTGCCCCAGGTCGGCATCGAACAGCATCTCCAGGTTGGCGCGTAGCGCGGCCAGTTCGGCCCGCAGACCGGCCACCTCGTCGGCGGCCTGAGCCCGTATCTCCGAAGCCAGCTCGCGTCGCAACTGCGCCTCCAGGGACAGCTCGTACTCCCTGCGCGCCGAGATCTCCCGGTCCAGCTGAAGGTCGTAGACCAGCTTGAGGTCGCGCACCTTGGCCTGATCGACGTCGCTCTGCCTGCGGTAGATGACCGACACGAAGGCCGCGACGACGGCGGCCCACAACGCGAGGATGACGGCGAGCTTGAGCAGCTCCACCCGGTTGGTGAACACGAGCGCGGAGCTGGCCGCGATGGCGAGCACCAGCAACGCGGTCAGCAGGACCCAACCCGGCCGACGGCCGCCGCGGCGGGGCCGGGCGCTGCGGGTCGGTTCGGTCATGGGGGCGACTGTACCCGCCACTGGTCACTGCGCGTGTCGACCACTTCGGCGATTCGAGCAGGTAGCGTGCGGATTTCGCTATTCAGCGGGATCGTCAGTGTGGTTGTGCGTGTCGCCTGGAGACTTGCAGCAATGCTGCAACCAGAGCGCGGCAACCAGGAGAGCCAGCGCGCACCCTGCCGCCACGGCGGCACCGGCGGTGTCCTCGGCGGCCACGCGCAAAGTCGAACGGCGCGGCACCAGGTAGACCAGGACCGCCGACCACCAACCCAGCACCAGGGCCCCGACCCACGCCGACGCCTTCGCGATCAGAACCGATCTCGCCACCGCGAGCGGATGCAGCCATCCCGGCCCGGCACCGATCTCACCGTCGTTGATCTTCGCGCGGACGTAGAACGCCCACACCGCCTCGGCGATGGCCACCGCGAGCAGCGACAACCCGGTCCACGCGGTGATCGGCGGGAACCACCGGTACAGCAGCTGCACGAGCAGGTAGCTGACCACCGCGGTGAGCACCACCGCGACGGCCAGGTCGCGCTTGCGTGTCGGGCCCATCAGTGCAGCGCCAGGTCGGTGCGCCGGACACCGTCGCGCTCGGCCGGGTCGAGCGCGGCGAGCAGGTCCTCCACGCGGCGCTGCTCGCCGGCGACGGTCAGCGCCGCGTCGGGCTCCACCGCGAGCCAGGGCACCAGCACGAACGCGCGCTCGTGCGCCCGCGGATGCGGCAACGTCAGCTCGGGGTCCGCCGACGACACCTCGCGATCGCCGTCGCGGCAGCTCACGATGTCGACGTCGAGCGTGCGCGGCCCCCAACGTTCGGCGCGCACCCGCTCGGCGGCCTGCTCGAAGCCCTGGGCCCGCCGCAACCAGCCGTAGCCGTCGAGCACCGGGTCCTCGGCGATCACCACCGCGTTGAGGAACGCGTCCTGCTCGACGCCGCCCCACGGCGCGGTCTCGTAGACCGGCGACACAGCGCGCAGGTCGGCCGCGAGTCCGTCGACCACCGACCGCAGCAGCGAGAGTCGGTCACCGAGGTTCGACCCGATGGACAGCACGACCCTCATGCGCGATCCGCCTTCGGCTTCTCGCTGGCCCTCATCGACCACCTCCGCCCCGACGCGACCGTCGCGCCACCACCGCGACATCGGTGAACGTCAGCGGGATGGGCGCCGACGGCTTGTGCAGCACGACCTCGACGGCGTGCACCCGCTCGTCGGTCATGACGCCTTCGGCGATCTCGGCGGCCACCGTCTCGATCAGGTCGCGGGGCGGTCCGGCGACGATGTCGGCGGCCCGCTTCGCCAGCGCGCCGTAGTCCATCGTGTCGGCGAGGTCGTCGCTGGTCGCCGCGGCTGCGAGGTCGATCCAGACGGTGATGTCGACCACGAAGTCCTGGCCATCGCGACGCTCATGCTCGAACACCCCGTGGTGACCTCGAACAGTCAAGCCGCGCAACTCGATTCGGTCAGTCACCGGCTGTCCCCCGGTCCCGTGGCTCTGGTCCGCCTGCGGCCCACGCCTGCTGCACCTTCAGCGCGTCGACCGACGCGCGCACATCATGCACCCGCACTCCCCAGACGCCGTGGAGTGCTGCCAGCGCCGAGATCACCGCCGTCGCGGTCTCACGGCCGTCCGGCGACCGGGGCCGGCCGTCGGCGTCGGCCAACAGCGTTCCGAGGAAGCGCTTGCGCGACGCTCCGACGAGCACGGGGATCCCGGTCGCCACGAACTCGGGCAGCGCCCGCAGCAGCGCCCAGTTGTGTCGGTCGGTCTTGGCGAAACCCAGCCCGGGGTCGATGACCAGGTTGGCCGGGTCGACACCGGCGGCCACCGCGGCGTCGACGGCCGCGAGCAGTTCGGTGCGCACGTCGGTCACCACATCGCCGTAGTCGGGCACCTCATGCGGGCGGTCGGCACCGACCGAGCGCCAGTGCATGAGCACCCATGGCACGTTCGCCTCGGCGAGCAACGGGGCCATCGCGGGATCGGCGCGGCCGCCGGACACGTCGTTGACGATGTGGGCACCGTGATCCAGGGCCGCCCGCGCCACATCGGCATGCATGGTGTCGACGCTGACCGTCACCCCTTGTTGGGCGAGCATTTCGATGACCGGCAGTACGCGCGACATCTCGACCTTGGACTCGATGCGGGTGGCGCCGGGACGGGTGGACTCCCCGCCGACATCGACGATCGCCGCGCCGTCGGACACCAGCCGCAGACCGTGTTCGACGGCGCGGTCGCGGTCGAGGAACTGTCCGCCGTCGGAGAAGGAGTCGTCGGTGACGTTGACGACCCCCATGACCCGCACCCGTGTGTCCGTCACTAGCGCAGGATGAGATCCAGTGCCTCGGCCCTCGATGCCTTGTCGGTCTTGAACTGACCGCGGACGGCCGAGGTCGTGGTCACCGCTCCCGGCTTGCGGATCCCCCGCATCGCCATGCACAGATGCTCGGCTTCTACCACGACGATCACCCCGCGCGGATTGAGCTTGCGCATCAGTGCGTCGGCGACCTGCGCGGTCAGCCGTTCCTGTACCTGCGGGCGCTTGGCATAGAGGTCGACGAGGCGCGCGATCTTCGACAGCCCGGTCACCCGGCCGTCCTGACCGGGGATGTAGCCGACGTGGGCGACGCCGTGAAACGACACCAGGTGGTGCTCACAGGTCGAGTACATCGGGATCTGCTTGACCAGCACCAGCTCGTCGTGCTGTTCGTCGAACGTGGTGTCGAGCACCGAGTCGGGATCGGTGTAGAGCCCGGCGAACACCTCTTTGTACGCCCGCGCGACCCGGGCCGGGGTGGCCTCGAGCCCGTGCCGGTCCGGATCCTCACCGACGGCGATCAGCAGTTCGCGCACCGCGGCCTCGGCACGCGGCTGGTCGAACTTGGCCGGATTGAAAACGGCAGAGTTGTGCTGGGACTGCGCCATTGAGCCTCCGTTGGGGTTCAGCCGTTCTGCCGGGTGTTGTCCTGACCCCGGTCCTCGCTGGGATTCTGCCCGCCCTCCTGCGGACGCCCAGGATGCGGGTAGGGCTGGTAGGGCTGGTACGGGGAGGCGCCCGGGACGCTCGGGTTGTGCCACCCCGGGTGCGGCGGAGCCGCCCCGGCGGCGACATCAGACGGCGGATACCAGTAGCCCGGTGGCTGCTGATGCCGGGGCTGGTGCTGTGGCTGCGGTGGCTGCTGCTGGTGCTGCGGCGGCCAGCCGGGGGCGTGCCAGCCGGCGGGCGCGCCGTAGTCGGGCTGGGTGGGGCCGGGCGCCCCGTTGGCGCCCGAACCGTTCGAACCGTTGGCGCCGTTCTTGTGCCCGTCGGCCACCTGGTTGTCCTCGGCCTCCTTGGCGGCCGCGGCGATCGCGGCCTTGAATGCCGGCTCGGGCACCGGCCTCGGCCATTCCTCGCCGCGCTCGATGGCCAGCTCGCCGGGCGTCTTGATCGGCGGCTTGTCCGACGGCACGCGGCCACCGAAGTCGTCGAACATGGTCAGCCGCGGCCGCTTCTTGACGTCACCGAAGATCGCCTCGAGTTCGACCCGGTGCAGCGTCTCCTTCTCCAACAGCTCGCCGGCCAGCGTGTCGAGCACGTCGCGGTACTCGGTGAGGATCTCCCACGCCTCGGTGTGGGCCGCCTCGATGAGCTTGCGGATCTCGTCGTCGATGATCTGCGCGACCTCGTGGCTGTAGTCGGGCTGAGTACCCATGGTGCGACCGAGGAACGGGTCGCCGTGCTCGGTGCCGTAGCGCACCGCGCCGAGCTTGGAGCTCATGCCGTACTCGGTCACCATCGCCCTGGCGATCTTGGTGGCCTGCTCGATGTCGGACACCGCGCCGGTGGTCGGCTCGCGGAACACCAACTCCTCTGCCGCGCGCCCGCCCATCGCGAACACCAGCCGGGCGATCATCTCGGAGCGGGTCATGAGGCCCTTGTCGTCCTCGGGGACGGCGACGGCATGGCCGCCGGTGCGTCCGCGGGCCAGGATCGTCACCTTGTAGATCGGCTCGATGTCGGGCATCGCCCACGCCGCCAGGGTGTGACCGCCCTCGTGGTAGGCGGTGATCTTCTTTTCCTGCTCGCTGATGATGCGGCTCTTGCGGCGGGGCCCCCCGACGACGCGGTCGACGGCCTCCTCCAGCGCAGGCCCGGTGATGACCGTGCCGTTCTCCCGCGCGGTCAGCAGTGCGGCCTCGTTGACGACGTTGGCCAGGTCGGCTCCCGACATGCCCACGGTGCGCTTGGCCAGCCCGTCGAGGTCGGCGTCGGGCGCCATGGGCTTGCCCTGCGAGTGCACCCTGAGCACCGCGCGGCGACCGGCCATGTCGGGGCTGGTGACCGGGATCTGGCGGTCGAAGCGGCCGGGACGCAGCAGGGCCGGGTCCAATATGTCGGGCCGGTTGGTGGCGGCGATCAAGATGACGCCCTGCCGGTCGCCGAACCCGTCCATCTCGACCAACAGCTGGTTCAGCGTCTGTTCGCGCTCGTCGTGGCCACCGCCCATGCCTGCACCGCGCTGGCGGCCCACCGCGTCGATCTCGTCGACGAAGATGATGCAGGGACTGTTCTGTTTGGCCTGCTCGAACATGTCGCGCACGCGCGAGGCGCCGACACCGACGAACATCTCGACGAAATCCGAGCCGGAGATCGTGAAGAACGGGACACCGGCCTCGCCCGCGACGGCACGGGCCAGCAGCGTCTTGCCGGTGCCGGGCGGGCCGTAGAGCAGCACGCCCTTGGGGATCTTGGCGCCCAGCGCCTGATACCGCGTCGGGTTCTGCAGGAAGTCCTTGATCTCGTAGAGTTCCTCGACCGCCTCGTCGACCCCCGCGACGTCGGCGAAGGTGGTCTTGGGCATGTCCTTGGACAGCTGCTTGGCCTTCGACTTGCCGAAGCCGAAGCCCATCCGGCCACCGGACTGCATCCGCGAGAACATCACGAACAAGCCGACCAGCAACAGTAGCGGCAGCATGTAGATCAACAGCGAGCCGAACATGCTGCCCTGGTTGACCACGGTGTTGGTCGGAACGTTCTTGGCCTGCAGCGCCTCGAACAGCGTCGCCCCGTACCCCGTCGGGTACTTGGTGATGATCTTGTCGCTGCCCTCGGCCTCGTTCTTCAGGTCGAGCCGCAGCTGCTGTTCCCGGTCGTCGATCTGCGCCTCGTCGACGTTGGCCCGGTCGATCTGGGCGATCGCCACCGTGGTGTCGACGGGCTTGTACCCGCGGGTGTCGTCACTGAAGTAATAGAACGACCAGCCCAGCAGCAGCACAACCGCGATCACGGTGAGCGTGCGGATAACGTTTTTCCGGTTCATCAACTATCCGTCGTAGTTCGGCCCGAATGGGCCGCCGTCTTTTCGAGTAGCGCAGCGCAGAAACCTCAAGGCTACCGCTAGACCAACGAACCGAGGTTCCCGACGGTTCTCCCGACCGGCGCCCGGTTGGCCGTCTGTTCAGCCGGTTGGCGTTCACAACCGCACTGTCGCCGGGAAAGATGGTCGACGTGCGCACACCGACGGAACGGTTCGTCGAGACGAACGGCATCCGGTTGCGGGTTCTGGAAGCCGGTGACCGGGGCGCGCCGCTGGTGGTGCTGGCGCACGGCTTCCCCGAACTCGCGTACACCTGGCGGCATCAGATCCCGGCGCTGGCCGAGGCGGGCTTCCACGTGCTGGCGCCCGACCAGCGCGGCTATGGCGCCTCGTCCAAGCCGCACGCCGTCGACGCCTACACCATGGTCGAGTTGAGCGCCGACATCGTCGGCCTGCTCGACGAGGCCGGCGCCGCCCGTGCGGCGGTCGTCGGTCACGACTTCGGCGGCGTGGTGGCGTGGACGGCGCCGCTGCTGTATCCGGACCGGTTCGCCGCGGTGGCGGGGTTGAGCGTGCCGCCGGTGCCGCGCCCGCGGGTGCCGACGACAGAGGCGTTCCGCCGCATATTCGGCGACAACTTCTTCTACATCCTCTACTTCCAGGAGCCGGGGCCCGCCGACGCGGAGCTGAACCGGGACCCGGCCGTCACGATGCGCAAGCTGTTCGGCTCGCTGACTCCGGCTGACCAGGCCGCGGCGGTGCGGATGACGCACCCGGGTCCGGAGGGCTTCCTGGAGCGCCTGCCGGATCCGGGCGTGTTGCCGGACTGGATCAGCGGCGACGAATTCGACCGCTACGTCGCGGAGTTCGCCCGCAACGGGTTCACCGCGCCGCTGAACTGGTACCGCTGCTTCGACCGCAACTGGGAACTGACGGCGCCGAGCCCGTCGGGTCGGCCCGCCGCCACGATCGATGTGCCGTCACTGTTCATCGGCGGCGCCAACGACCCGACGCTGGCCTACACGCCGCGGCACCGGGTCCACGAGGTGGTCACCGGCGAGTACCGCGAGGTCATGATCGACGGCGCCGGGCACTGGCTGCCCGAGGAGCGGCCCGCCGAAGTGAACGCCGAACTGCTGAAGTTCCTTGCCGACGTCGAGTTCGTCGGTACCGCCGCCCCCGCGTGAACCTCGGACGGCTGAGGCCCTGAAGTATGGTGCCAGGCATGCCGATTCCAGCCCGGTCGAAGACACCGACCCATCTCCTCGTTCTCGCCGCGGCGGGGACGACGCTCGCGCTAGCGGGCTGCGACGCGGCGTCCGGTCCGGCGCCGGCGGCCGACACCGAGGTGCGCCAGGTGACCGTGCTGGGGTCCGGCGAGGTGCAGGGCGTGCCGGACACCCTCAACGTCACCGCGTCGATCGAGTTCACCGCCCAGGACGTCACCGGCGCGATGAACCAGACCAGCGAGCGCCAGCAGGCGGTGATCGACACCCTGGTCGACGCGGGCGTCGACCGCCAGGACATCAGCACCACCGAGGTCAGCCTGCAGCCGCAGTTCTCCGGGGCCGCCGACAATCCGCAGCAGATCATCGGATACCGCGCGATTAACTCGATCGACGTCAAGATCCGTCAGATCGACGCGGCGTCGCAGGCGCTGGCGCTGATCGTCAGCAGCGGCGGCGACGCGACCCGGATCAACTCGGTCAACTACTCGATCGACGACAACTCTCAACTGTTGCGCGATGCGCGCAGCCGCGCCTACAACGACGCGAAGGAACGTGCCGACCAGTACGCGGAGCTGTCCGGTTTGGAGCTCGGCAAGGTCGTCTCGATCTCCGAGGCGCAAGGTCCGACGCCGCCGACTCCGCTGCCCAGCCCCCGCGGTGCCGAGATGTCGGCGGTGCCGCTCGAACCCGGCCAGCAGACCGTCGAATTCACGGTGACCGTCGTGTGGGAGCTGGCCTGACCGGCCTGCTCAGCCCGCAGGGGCGATGTCGACCGGAATCCCGTTGAGCACCGCGGTGCCCGACAACGGATCCAGGCTGTTGCCGTCGTTGAGCTGATTGACGTTCACCCCGGGTTGACCGGCCGCAAGCCGCTGACCCGTGCCGTCACGGTCGTGCCCCCAGCCGTGCGGCAGCGAGACCACGCCCCGGCGCATTCCCGGTGCGAGTTCGATCGGCGCCAACAGTTCACCGCCCGGCCCCTTGACCACCGCGGTGTCGGTGAGGCCGAGGTCGGCGGCGTCATCCGGGTGGATCCGCAACGTGCACCGGTTCGAGCCGCCGGCCAGCGCGGGTACGTTGTGCATCCAGCTGTTGTTGGACCGAAGGTGGCGCCGCCCGATCAGCATGAAGCCGTCGGTGCGAGTCCCCAGGGAGTCGCGTAGCCGCGCGGCGTCGGCGAGTAGCGGCGCGGGCGCCAGTTCCACTCGGCCCGTTGGGGTTCGCAGCACCTCGGCGAGACGCGGCTGCAGCGGCCCGAGGTCGATGCCGTGCGGCGCGGCCTTGAGTGCGTCCAGGGTCAAGCCGCCGGGCTTCGCACCGAACGCATCGCCATAGGCACCGAGGCGCAGCATCATGTCAAGGCGCCGTTCGTAGCCCGGGCCGTCGGGCAGCATCGCGGTCAGTTCGTCGACGGAGCGCCCGGCTACGGGTGAGCCCGGATCGGCGGTCTCCTTGGCCAGCGTGGTCGCGATGACCTGCTCGTCGACCAGAGCCGGGTCGCCGTCCACGCCGATTCCGTAGAGCAGCAACGCGATTCGCGACAGGATCTCGGTCTCGTCGGGGCGGCCGGAAAGCGGCAACACCGGCGGCGAGTAACGCGCGTTGTTGCGCACCGCCAGGCTGTTGAGCGCGACGTCGAAGTGCGCGCTACGCGACGGCGGTGGCGGCGGCAGGATGACGTCGGCGTGGCGGGTGGTCTCGTTGAGGTACGGATCGATGGAAAGCATGAAGTCGATGAATCCGCCCGCCAGGGCCCGGTCGAGGCGGTCGCCGTCCGGCGCGGACAGCACCGGATTGCCGGCGATGGTCAGAATCGCCTTGATCTGCCCGTCGCCGGGGGTCTCGATCTCCTCGGCCAGCGCCGCGGCCGGAAACTCCGACAGCGCTTCGGGATATCCCGACACGCGACTGTGCCAGCGGCCGGTCAGAAAGCCGCGACCCGGTTTCGGCGGCCGTGGCGCCGCCGCGATCGGCGAACACGGGAACATCGCGCCGCCGGGACGGTCGAGGTTGCCGGTCAGTATGTTCACCACGTCGACGAGCCAACTGCCCAGCGTGCCGAATTCGACTGTCGAGGTGCCGATTCGGCCATAGACGGCCGCCGACGGCGCTGCCGCGATCTCGCGAGCCAAGGTGCGGATGTCGTCGGCGGGCACGTCGCAGTGGGTAGCGACGGCGTCGGGTGTGAAGTCGGCCGCCAGCGCGCGGACCGCCTCGACACCGTCGACGAGGCCGGCCACCGCACCCAGGTCGACGAGGTCCTCGTCGAAGAGGACATGCACGACGCCCAGCAGCAGAGCGGCATCGGTGCCCGGGCGCGGCGTGAGGTGACGGTCGGCGACCTCGGCGGTGCGGGTGCGGGCGGGGTCGATGACGACGAGGCGCCCGCCGCGCTTGCGCAGTGCGCGCAACTTGCCCGGGAAGTCGGCGGCGGTGGTCACGCTGCCGTTGGACACCAGCGGGTTCGCGCCGATGACGACGAGGTAGTCGGTGCGGTCGAGGTCCGGCACTGTGAACGCCACCGGGTTGCCGAACAGGAAGCCCAGCGCGACGTGCTTGGGCATCTGGTCCAGCGTGCTCGCCGAGTAGACCTGCCGGGTGCCGAGCGCCTTCACCACGACGGGCGTGTACAGCCCACCCGCGACGGTGTGTGCGTTCGGGTTGCCGAGGTAGACCCCCACCGACGCCCCGCCGTGTTCGGCGATCACGCCGCCGAGCCCGTCGGCCACGGCGGCGAACGCCTCCTCCCATGTCGCCTCGGTGAGCTCGCCGTCGCGCCGGACCAGCGGTCGGGTCAACCGGTCCGGGTCGTTGTCGAGTTCGGCGAAGCTGGCGCCCTTGGGGCAGATGAAGCCGTGGCTGAACACGTCGTCCTTGTCGCCGCGGGCGCCCGTCACCCGGCCGTCGTCCAGGGTCAGCGTCAGGCCGCAGGTGGCCTCGCACAGTGGGCAGATCCGCAGGGCTGTGGTGATCATGGCGTCCATCTTGCGCCGTTCAAGCCTGCTCGTACACCTTCGGGTCGAGCGTGCCGATGTAGTTGAGGTCGCGGTACCGCTCGGCGTAGTCCAGCCCGTAACCGACGACGAACTCGTTGGGAATGTCGAAGCCGACGTGGGCGATGTCGACGTCGGCGCGCACCGCGTCGGGCTTGCGCAGCAGAGCACACACCTTCAGGGAGCGCGGGTGGCGCGTTGCGAGGTTGCGCAGCAGCCACGACAGCGTCAGGCCGGAGTCGACGATGTCCTCGACGATCAGCACGTCGCGGCCGTTGATGTCGCGGTCGAGGTCCTTGAGGATGCGCACCACCCCCGACGACGACGTCGACGACCCGTACGAGCTGACGGCCATGAACTCCATCTGCGTCGGCAGCGGGATCGCCCGCGCGAGATCGGTGACGAAGAACACCGCGCCCTTGAGCACCGTGACCAGGAGCAGATCCTCACCGCTGGACTCGATCGCGTCGCGGTACTCCTCGCCGATCCGCGTACCGAGTTCGGCGATCTTGGCCTGGATCTCCTCGGACGAGAGCAGCACCGACTTGATGTCGCCGGGATACAGCTCGGCGGGTTGCTCAGGCACGTGCACAGCTTTCCATGTTTCACACGGCTTCGGTGTGCAGGGTCAGCATGCCGCCCCGGCGTCCGGCGACCAGCCGCTGCTCGCGCAGCGTCGACCCCACCGCCACCCCGCCCTGTCCGCGCCAGTCCCTCACCAACGAGTCCACACCGCGGATGTGCCTTTCGGTCAGCCCGCAGGCGCCGCCGGCGAGCAACCACCCGCGAATCACCCTCAGCCGCAGGGCATCCGGCAGATTCACGAGCCGCTCGACGGACAACCCGTCGGTCCCCGTCATGTCGGGCAGTGCCCGGCCCGCCAGTTCGTCGAGCAGGTCGCTGTCGGCGCGCAGTAGGGTCGCCGTGCGGGCCAGCGCCTCGGCGACCCCGCCGCCGAGCACGTCCTCCAACAGTGGCAGCACCTCGGTGCGCAGCCGCACGCGGGTGAACCGGCGGTCGGTGTTGTGTGGATCCTGCCACGGCAGCAGCCCCAGCTCGGCACACGCGGAGTGCGTCACATCGCGGCGGACATCGAGTAGCGGCCGGCACCACGGCGGATCCAAGGCGCGCATGCCGGCCAGCGAGCGCGCACCCGAGCCGCGGCCCAGACCCAGCAGTACGGTCTCTGCCTGGTCGTCCAGTGTGTGAGCGAGCACCACGGGCGCGCCGCCGCGGGCCGCCTCGAGAGCCTGGTAACGGGCGGCGCGCGCCGCCGCCTCCGGTCCGCCCGTTGCGCCGACCTCCACCCGGATCACCTCGGCCCCAACGCATCCCAGGGACCGGGCCTGCTCGGCGGCGGCCTGCGCGATCGCTGCCGACTCGGGCTGCAGTTGGTGGTCGACGATCAGCGCCGTGGTCGGCCGGATGCCCGCGGCGACCGCCGTCAGCGCAAGCGAATCGGCCCCGCCGGACAGTGCCACACACCAGCGCTCGTCGTCGAGGCCGTGCTGCCGGGCGAACGCCGCGACGGCGGCCCGCACCGTGGCTACAGCACCCGGTCGATCCATCGCCGTGGCTCGTCGATCTCGCTTGGCAGGGGCAGGGTTTCGGGTCCCGACCAGACGGTGTTGAACCGCTTCATGCCGACGGTGGACACCACCTCGTCGACGAACGCCTTGCCGCGCGTGTACTGGCTGAGCTTGGCGTCGAAACCCAACAGGGCCCGCACCAGCCGTTGCAGCGGCGGTTGTCTGCGTTGACGTCGTTCGTCGAACCGGCGCCGGATCGTGGTCACCGAAGGGACGACCGCCGGACCGACGGCGTCCATCACATGGTCGGCGTGGCCCTCGAGCAGCGTGCCAAGCACCAGCAGCCGGTCCAGCGCCGCACGCTGCGGCTCGGACTGCACCGCCCGCAACAGGCCGATCATTCCGCCCGTGTTCTGCTCGGCGCCGTCGGCGCTCTCGCGACGGCTGCGCGCGAATTCGGCCAGCCTGCCGACGACCTGGGTGACGTCCTCGCCGCTCTCTTCGGTGAGCACGGCGAGCGCGCCGGCCATGTGCTCGGTCAACCAAGGGTTGGCACGGAACTGCACCCGGTGGGTGACCTCGTGCAGGCAGACCCACAGCCGGAAGTCGTGGGGATCGACCCGCAGCTGACGCTCCACCGCGATCACGTTCGGGTAGACCAGCAGCAGTTCACCGCCGCCGGGACCGAACGGGTCGTACTGGCCGAGGATGCCCGAGGAAACGAAGGCCAGCACCGCGCCGGTCTGCGCGCCGGTGATGCGTCCGGTGATCTTCGGCCGTTGCCCGTCGGTCTGCTCGCCTCCGGTCATGACGCACATCGACCGTGTCGCGGCGCGGATCCACTGCGGCCGGTCCACGATGCGGGCCTCGGGGATCTCCCCGCCCTCGATGAGCCCCGTCACCTCGCGCACCGGAAGTTCGGCGGTGCGCGACGCCTCGGCGAGTTGATCGATCACCTGGCGCCGGGTGTAGTCGGTGGCTGCCGGTCCGGGGCGCGCCAGCTTCTCACCGACGGTGGAAGCGAAGTTCCAGTCGACGGTGCGGCCGACCGACAGTGCCGACTTGGCGGGCGGGCTCACGTGCTGCATCCGCAGGAACGCAGCGGCGCGGCCAGGTTGTCGAGCGCGATACGGCCCGTGGGCCCCGCGTTGTTGGACAGGAACGCGAAGGTCAGCACCCGGCCGCTGATGTCGGTGACGAAGCCGGTCAATGTGTTCGTCCCCGTCAACGAGCCCGTCTTGGCGCGCAGGAAACCGGCTGCGGGTTTGACGATCGGAGTGTCGAGGTAGCGGTACGACAGCGTGCCGCTGCCCCCGGCGACCGGCAGCATGTCGACGAGCGGTCGCATCTTGGGCGCCTCGCCGGCTGCGGCCTGCACGACCTCGTCGAGCGTCTCGGCGGTGAGCCGATCGTCGACCGACAGGCCGCTGGAGTCGAACAGTGCGGCGCCGTCGGTGTCGACGCCGGCCGTCTGCAGGGCACCGAGCGTCGCACGGACCGCACCGTCGAAGCTCTGCGGGCGGCCGGCCTCGGCCGCCACCTCGCGGCCGATCGCCTCGGCCATCACGTTGTCCGAAGCGCTCATCATGTCGCGCAGCCGTGAGATCAGGGGCGGCGACTGCACGGCGGCGATCTCGTTGCCGGCACTCGCGCTGCCGGTAAGCACCGTCACCGTGGCGGGGTCGACCTCGAGCGCCGCGGCCAACGCGCGGCCGGCGTCGAGCGCCGGTGTGTGCGACCGCACGGAGTCGACGCTCACCGGCTGGGTGCGACCGGCGTCGAGCATCACCGACTCGATCGGCGCGATGTCGCCGTAGTCGATGTCGATGGGATCCCATCCTCGCGCCATGGTCGGTCCGCTGTAGGCGCTGACGTCGACCTGCACCGCGGTCACCTCCATACCGCTGCGCTGCACCTGTTCGGCCAAATCGCTGATTCGCGCCGCGTCGCGGTACCAGGTGTCCTGGCCGGGTGGCGCCGCAGACAGCGTGGGATCGCCGCCGCCCCGCAGCACCACAACGCCGGGCCTGCTGCCGGTCAGCACACGGGTGGTCAACGTGGCGTCGCGGTCCAGTACCTGCAGTGCCGCCGCAGCGGTGAGCGTCTTCACCGTCGACGCCGGCTGCATCGGGATGTCGCCGCCCTGCGACCAGAGCTCGGCGCCGGTGATCGCGTCGCTGACCCGCCCGGTCAGGTCACCGAGGTTCGGATCCGCCAGCGCAGGCGCCAACACGGCGGCCAGCCCGCGAGGCGTCGGCTTGGGCGCGGAGTCGGGAAGGGGGACGACGCCGGGGTCGGCCGTGACGGGAGCCGGGGCGGGTTTGACGGCCGCCGCGTCGGTCGACGAACCCGACGTGAGGACTGCGGCGACCGCCACCACCACCGCAACCAGCAGCAACACGGCCGCCCCGACCGCCATATGCGTGGACCGCCGCCACCTGATGGGCCGCATCACTCTCCCGATCGCCTAGTCCGCCCCCGTAGAGCAGCGTATCGGCTCCGCGGGGGTCCACTAAGGTGATGCGCGTCCCCTGACCGGAGCGCAGGCAAGGAGCCGTGGCGGTGCAGCTTGAAGTAGTGATCGAGATCCCGAAGGGTTCGCGGAACAAGTACGAGGTGGATCACGACACCGGCCGGGTCAAGCTGGATCGCTATCTGTACACGTCGATGGCCTATCCGACCGACTACGGCTTCTTCGAGAACACCCTGGGCGAGGACGGTGACCCGCTGGACGCGCTGCTGCTGCTACCGGAGTCGGTGTTTCCCGGCTGCATCGTCGAAGCACGTCCGGTCGCGATGTTCCAGATGACCGACGAGGCCGGAGGCGACGACAAGGTGCTCTGCGTGCCCGCCGACGACCAGCGGTGGGACCACATTCAGGACCTCGCCGACGTGCCGTCGTTCGAACTCGAGGCGATCAAGCACTTCTTCGTCCACTACAAGGACCTCGAGCCCGGCAAGTACGTCAAGGCCGCAGACTGGGTCGGCCGCGACAAGGCCGAGGCCGAGGTGCAGGCGTCGGTGAAGCGATACCAGGAACAGGGCCACTGAGCGGCCACTAATTTTCGTCGACGTAACACGGCGTAACGTGCGCGTGCTCTGCGCCTCCGATCATGGCCATGTGTTGCTGCACCAGGGGATCGGTCTCGAGGCGTTCAACGCGATGCCGTTGCGCAGGGCGGTGCACGCCCTTTTCGAGTGCTGCTACAGCGTCCCGTTGGCCGCGGATCTGGCGCGCGGCCGCCCGTACCCGGATCACGACTCGCTGTTCCGCTACGCCGACGAGTTGCTGTTCGGGTTGTCGGAGGATTCGATCGACTCGATCCTGCAGGCCTACCCGAACATCGGCAGGCGTCCGGGCAGCGAGAAGTCGGCGGCCGAACAGTGCGCGATCTGGTGCGACGAGCCCGCGGTGATGGATCAGCTCTCGGCGGTGGCGAAGAGATACCTCGACCACTTCGGCTTCGGCTTCGTCATGTACGTCAACGGCTACTCCGCTCAGGACGCCCTTGCGACGATGACCGACCGGTTGCTCAACGACTACGAAACCGAACGCAAGGTGGTGCGCGGCGAGTTGGCGCACATCAACCGGACCCGGATCGAGCGCATGCTGGGACCCGAAGGTGGCTACGACAACTGGTGACCGGCCTGCGGCGGGTGCGCTACCGGGTCTGCCAGTCGTTGATCGCCGCCGCCTGCTTCTGACCTAGCTCGATCACCATCTCGGCGGGCACCGGATCGTTCGGTGGTCCGTCGAACTCGATGGTGGTGGCGGTGTTGCCCTCGGTGAACGTCAGCACGGCCAGCGACTCCGTGCCGTCGGGCGACGTGCCGGTGACGATGGTTCCACCGGTACCGACCGGGGCGGGCTGCGATTGCTGGCTGGCGACCTGTGCCGCCGCGCCCTGAAGTGCGGCCGTCGCGGCCTGGGCGTCGGGCAGCACCAGGATGGTCGTGGTGATCTGGCGTGTCCCACCCTCGCGGTGGATGTACTCGGCCATCACGCCGGGCTGGCCGTTCGGGTTCATGTCCAGCGGCTCGGCCGTGTACGCCAGGGAGTCGGTGATGGTGTTCGGATCGACCGGCAGCGTGCTGTAGTCGGCGGATTGCGCCGCCGCGGAAGCCATTCCGACCGTCGCCGCGGCCGCCACCGCCACGACCCCACAGGTGCCTCTGGCGGCGATCCACGTCAGCACGGGTAGCACGCCCATCCGCGCCAGCCGTCCCGCCAGAACCAACCCGGGCCACAGCCCATCGCTCCGGTGGTGCCCTGGCAGTCGAACGCCTTGACCGTCGGCTCTGCCGGTGCCGGCGCGACATGATCGACGGTGTCTGTGCCCACCGCGGCGGCGCCTGCCGCAGGCGCACTCACCAGTGGACCCAGGATCAGTGCGCCGACGGCGACCGCCGTTGCGAGTCTGCGCATCGCGTTCCCCCTCCGATATCGACGTTGGCGTCGCTCAAAGTACCGGGCACGTGGCTCTGACACGGTCATTTCCCCGGTTCCGGGATCGTGTCATGGGCACGATGACGCGATGCACGACGTCATCGACGGCGAATGCGTCTTCGAGGTGATCCGGCGGGTCAGTGCGAATCGAGCGACGAGGGTGAGTCGGCGGCCTTCTTCACGTCGTGGACGCGGGTCTTGTACAGGCTCGCGACCGTGGTGATGGTCAGCGTCAGGATGATCACGCCCAACGACAGCAGGGTCGGGATCTCGGGCACCGGCACGTGTTCGCCGCCGTTGATGAACGGCAGTTCGTTGGTGTGCAAGGCATGCAGCAGCAGCTTCACGCCGATGAACGCCAGCACGACCGCCAGCCCCTGCGACAGGTACACCAGGCGCTTGAGCAGGTCGCCCAGGAGGAAGTACAGCTGGCGCAGGCCCATCAGCGCGAACACGTTGGCCGTGAACACCAGGTAGGGCTCCTGCGTCAGGCCGTAGATCGCCGGGATCGAGTCCAGCGCGAAGATGAGGTCCGTCGTGCCCAGCGCGAGGATGACCAGGAACATCGGCGTCATCAGCCGCTTACCGTTCTCCCGCACCCACAGCTTCAGACCGTCCCACTTGTCGGTCATGCTCAGGTGGTTGGCGGCGAACCGGACGACGATGTTGTCGCCGTCGTCCTCGTGGTCGGTGTCACGGGCCAGGCTGATCGCGGTGTAGAGCAGGAAGGCGCCGAACAGGTAGAAGACCCACGAGAACTGGTTGATGGCCACGGCGCCGAGCGCGATGAAGATGCCGCGGAAGATCAGCGCGAGGATGATGCCCACCAGCAGTGCCTGCTGCTGGTACTTCCTGGGCACGTTGAAGCTGGCCATGATGATCAGGAACACGAACAGGTTGTCGACCGACAAGCTGTACTCGGTGAGCCAGCCGGCGAAGAACTCCACTCCGTACTGGCTGCCGTGGAAGAACCAGATCCACACCCCGAAGGCCACGGCAAGACCGATGTAGATGGCCAACGCCGTCCCCGTCTCGCGTCGCGACGGCTCGTGTGGCCGCCGCCCGATGATGACGACGTCGAACAGCAGAATGGCGATCGTCACGGACAGCGTGATGATCCATTCGAGTTGCGAAACGTTCATTGAACCTCCGGTCGTCAAACGCGCCGGAGGTCTCTTCCACCACACGACGCGTCGTGTCGGCCCGCAGCACCGGTCGTCCGACGACGGCCGACGTGATGACGACACCGCGGCGAAGGAATACTCCCCTCCGCCGGCTGATTCTGCCAGCTAGGAGGGGATGACCGAAATCGAGGGCGGACAAACTCCCGGTGCGGGCGATCGCGGCGGTCGGCACCGCCGAAAATGTGACGGCCCGTCGCGTGCGGCGCAGACGATGTGCGCGTCCGGCTGAGTAGTTTGAGACCCGTGACCGGCGTGCGTGAACAGCCCGAAAGCCTTCCGGCCGACGTGCCGGCTCAATACTTGCTGTCGCCGTACGCGCCCGAACCGCGCACGCTCATCGACATCCTCTACGACACCGCGCGCCGCCACGCCGACGCGCCCGCGATCGACGACGGCGACGTTCAGCTCACCTACGCCGAGCTGATCACCGACATCGAGGACAGCGTCGACTGGCTGGCCGCGCGGGGTATCGGCCGCGGTGACCGCATCGGCATCCGGATGCCGTCGGGCAGCTACGCCCTGTATGTGGCGATCCTCGCGACCCTGGCCACCGGTGCCGCCTACGTGCCGGTCGACGCGGACGACCCGCAGGAGCGCGCGGACCTGGTATTCGGGGAAGCCAACGTCGTGGGGATCATCACCGAGGCCGGCCTGGCGCGGGGACCGGGGTCGTCGCGCGGGTGGCGGGCCGCGGCGCCGCTGGGTCGCGACGACGCGTGGGTCATCTTCACCTCCGGCTCGACCGGTACCCCCAAAGGGGTGGCCGTCACCCACCGCAACGCCGCCGCGTTCGTCGATGCCGAAGCCCGGATGTTCCTGCAGGACAACCCGATCGGTCCGGGCGACCGAGTGCTCGCCGGGCTGTCGGTGGCATTCGACGCCTCCTGCGAGGAGATGTGGCTGGCCTGGCGGCACGGCGCCTGCCTGGTGCCCGCACCACGGTCGTTGGTGCGCAGCGGAATGGATCTGGGCCCGTGGCTGGTGGCGCGCGACATCACGGTGGTGTCCACGGTGCCGACCCTGGCCGCGCTGTGGCCGGCCGAGGCGCTGGAGGCGGTGCGGCTGCTGATCTTCGGCGGCGAGGCCTGCCCCCCGGAACTGGCCGAGCGCCTCGCGGTCGAGGGCCGCGAGGTGTGGAACACCTACGGCCCGACGGAGGCGACCGTGGTGGCCAGTGCGGCGCGACTCGACGGAATCGGCCCGGTCAGCATCGGCCTGCCGCTGGCCGGCTGGGACCTGGCGGTCGTCGACCACAGCGGCACACCGGTGTCCCCCGGCGGCGTCGGTGAGCTCGTCATCGGTGGCGTGGGCCTGGCCCGCTACCTCGACCCGGAGAAGGACGCGCAGAAGTATGCGCCGATGCCCGGCCTCGGCTGGGCGCGCGCCTACCGCAGCGGCGATCTGGTGCGCCTGGAGTCCGACGGGCTGTTCTTCGTCGGGCGGGCCGACGACCAGGTCAAGGTCGGCGGACGGCGCGTCGAACTGGGCGAGGTCGACGCCGCGCTGGTCAACCTGCCCGGCGTCAGCGGGGGCGCGGCAGCGGTACGCAGGACCGACAGCGGGACACCGCTGCTGGTCGGCTATGTCGCGAGCACCGACCCGTCGTTCGACCTGGCCAAGGCGCGCGCGCTGCTGACCGAGACCCTGCCGCCGGCGCTGGTGCCGCGGGTCGTCCTGGTCGACGAGCTGCCGACCCGCACCTCGGGCAAGGTCGACCGCGACGCCCTGCCGTGGCCGGTGGCCGATACCGACGCTTCCGGGGCCGAGGAACTCGCAGGCACCATGGGGTGGCTTGCCGGACTGTGGCGGGACACCCTCGCCGCTGAGGTCGAGGGTCCGGAGGCGGATTTCTTCGCCCTCGGGGGCGGCTCGCTGGCCGCCGCCCAACTCGTCGCCGCCCTGCGCAGGCGCTATCCGCAGGTGACCGTCGCCGACCTCTACGACCATCCCCGGCTCGGGTCGCTGGCCGGCTTCCTCGACGAACTCGACCCCCCGACGCAGGTGCCGCCGCGCAGCGTCAGGCCGACACCCCGGCGGGCCCAGGCGGTGCAGCTGGCCCTGTCGCTGCCGCTGGCCACGCTGACCGGCCTGCAGTGGGTGGTCTGGCTGGCGGTGGTCAACAACGTCCTCAGCCACTGGGGCGGGTCGGTGCCCTGGGCGGTCCGGGTGGACTGGTGGCTGGTCGCCGTGGGCTTCGTCCTGTTCGTCACGCCGCTCGGACGCATGAGCATCGCGGCGTTGAGCGCCCGGCTGCTGCTCGGCGACCTGAAGCCGGGTACCTACCGGCGCGGCGGGTCGGTGCACCTGCGGGTGTGGCTGGCCGAGCGGCTCGCCGAGGCCAGCGGCGCCGAAAACCTCGCGGGTGCACCGTGGTTGGTGTATTACGCCCGTGCGCTGGGCAACAAGGTCGGCAAGGGCGTCGACCTGCACTCCACACCACCGGTGACCGGCATGCTCAAACTGGGTCACCGCAGCTCGGTCGAGCCCGAGGTCGACCTGTCCGGGCACTGGGTCGACGGCGATCGCTTCCACGTCGGCCCCGTCACCATCGGCAACGACGCCACCATCGGCGCGCGAACCACCCTGCTGCCGGGGGCTGTCGTCGGCAAGAACGCCGACGTGGCACCGGGTTCCGGGGTGGTCGGCAAGGTGAAGAACGGGCAGTACTGGAAGGGTTCACCGGCGGTCAAGTCCGGCAAGGCACGCCATCCGTGGCCGGATCACCGACCACCGCAGGCGCCGGTCTGGGTGGCCGTGTACGGCGCCACGTCGGTGCTGCTCGGCGGTCTGCCGCTGTTGGCCCTCGGCGTCGGTCTGGCCGTGATCTGTTGGGCGGCGGGCGATGCCGGTTCGGTGGGCGCGGCGGTCGGGCCTGCGCTGCTGTGGACACCGGTGGCGACGCTGGCGGCGGCCGCGTGCTACGCCACCTTGACGGCGGTGGGGGTACGCCTGCTGTCTTTGCGGCTGCGCGAGGGTTACCACCCGGTGCGCAGCCGCATCGGGTGGCAGATATGGGCCACCGAACGGCTGATGGACGCCGCCCGCAACTACCTGTTCCCGATTTATGCGAGCCTGCTCACGCCGTGGTGGCTGCGCCTGCTGGGCGCGAAAGTGGCTCGCGGAACGGAGATCTCGACAGCACTGCTGACGCCGAAGTTCACCGTGGTGCAGGACGGCGCGTTCCTGGCCGACGACACCATGGTCGCCTCCTACGAACTCGGCGGCGGGTGGATCCACGTCGCCAAGGCGACGATCGGCAAGCGGGCGTTCCTCGGTAACTCCGGCATCACCCAACCCGGCCGTAAGGTGCCCGACGACGGACTGGTCGCCGTGCTCTCGGCAGCCCCGCACAAGGCGAAGGCCGGCTCGTCGTGGCTGGGCAGCCCGCCGGTACGGTTGCGGCGCAAGCCCACAGCAGCCGATGTGCTCCGCACCTTCCACCCGTCGGCGCGCTTGAAGGCGCTGCGCGGGCTGGTGGAGACATGCCGGATCGTGCCGCTGATCGTGACCTTCGCGATCGGTGTCGCGGTCCTGCTGACGCTGCAATGGCTGGCTTCCTCGTTCGGCTGGACGCTCGCAGCGGCGGCAGGCGGGGTGGTGCTGCTGGCCGCGGGCGCGTTCGCCGGCGCCATCGCAGTCCTGGCGAAATGGGTCGTCGTGGGGCGCATCGAGGCCGTCGAACACCCGTTGTGGTCGCCGTTCGTCTGGCGTAACGAGGTGTCCGACACGTTCGTCGAGACCGTCGCCGCGCCGTGGTTCGCCCGCGCCGCGGCAGGGACCCCGGTGATGAACCTGTGGCTTCGGGCCCTGGGCGCCAAGATCGGCCGCGGCGTCTGGTGCGAGACCTACTGGCTCCCGGAAGCCGACCTCGTCACGCTCGAGCGCGGTGCCACGGTCAACCGCGGTTGCGTGGTGCAGACCCACCTCTTCCACGACCGCATCATGCGAATGGACACCGTTGTGCTGGAGGAGGGTTCGACGCTCGGCACGCACTGCGTGGCGCTGCCTGCGGCCCGCATCGGTGCAGGTGCGACCGTCGGCCCCGCGTCGCTGGTGATGCGCGGCGACGAGGTCCCGAAGTCGACGCGCTGGCAGGGCAATCCGATCGCACCGTGGCTCGCCCCGCGCAAGAGGCGTGGCGAGGCGCGCTCACCGTCGACACCCGAAGACACCGCCGCGTGACGCGAGGCAAGAAAAAGCCTGTAAACACGAGGAGCCGTGCAACAGGCGCACCGGTCATCGACCCCTATCTGCCCGCCGAGGGCAACTTCGGCTACCGCGTGTCGCGCTATGAGCTCGATCTGGAGTACAAGGTCGCGATCAACCGACTCGCGGGCAGCGCGACCATCACCGCCGTCACACTGGCCGCTCTGAAGACCTTCACGCTGGACCTCTCCGATGCGTTGTCGGTGACCCGGGTGAGCGTGAACAACGCCCGCCCGCAGACCTTCCGGACCTCGGGAGCCAAGCTGCACATCGGGCTGCGCGATGCGCTCCCGCCCGGGGCGGCGATGACGATCGTGGTCCGCTACGGCGGCGCACCACGGCCCATCCGCTCGACGTGGGGCGACGTCGGCTTCGAGGAGCTGACCGACGGGGCTCTGGTGGCGGGGCAACCGAACGGGGCCAAGTCGTGGTTTCCCTGCGACGACCACCCGAGCGCCAAAGCCAGCTACCGCATCCGGATCGCCACCGAGAGCCCCTACCACGCGACCGCCAACGGCGAGTTGGTGTCTCGCCGCGCACGCGCGGGGATGACGACGTGGACCTACGAGCTGCCCGAACCCACCTCGACCTACCTCGTCACCCTGCAGATCGGCAGGTACCAGCGGCATCGCCTGACCAAGACCGGCGTGCCGATCCACGCGGTGCTGCCCGAACGGTTGCGCAAGAACTTCGACCGCGATTTCGCCGACCAACCGCAGATGTTGAAGCTGTTCGTCCGGCTGTTCGGCCCGTACCCGCTGGCCGAGGGCTACACGGTCGTCGTCACCGACGACGACCTGGAGATCCCGCTGGAGGCGCAGGGCATCTCGATCTTCGGCGCCAACCACTGCGACGGTGACGGCGGCGCCGAGCGGTTGATCGCCCACGAACTGGCCCATCAGTGGTTCGGCAATTCGGTCACCGCCAAACGCTGGCGGCACATCTGGTTGCACGAAGGCTTCGCGTGCTACGCCGAATGGCTGTGGTCCGAGCACTCCGGCGGGCGCAGCGCAGACGACTGGGCGCAGCACTACCACCGCAGGCTCGCCGGGTGTCCGCAGGATCTGCTGCTGGCCGACCCCGGGCCCGAGGACATGTTCGACGACCGGGTCTACAAGCGCGGTGCGCTGACACTGCACGCGCTGCGCCTGCGCCTGGGCGACGACAGTTTCTTCGCGCTGCTTAGGGATTGGACGACGCGTCATCGGCACGGCTCCGTTGTGACCGACGACTTCACCGGGCTCGCATCGCATTACGCGCCGCAGTCGTTGCGTCCGCTCTGGAACTCCTGGCTGTATGCGACCGAGTTGCCCGCCCTGGACCCGCCGTCGTGACCGACGCGGGCACGCCCACCGGTCCGGTCACCCGCAGCAGTGTGGCACGGGTCGGCGTGGCGACCGCCCTGACCGCGCTGTGCGGGTACACGGTGCTGTATCTGGCCGCGCGCGATCTGGAGCCGGCGGGCTTCGCGGTGTTCGGCGTGTTCTGGGGGGCCTTCGGGTTGGCGACCGGAGCAGCGTTCGGGCTGCTGCAGGAATCGGCAAGGGAGGTGCGGTCGATCCGCTACGTCGAGGTGGCGGAGGAACCGCGCACCCATCCGATGCGGGTGGGCGCCACGATCGGCGTGGGGGCCGCCGCGGCGATAGCACTGTCGGCGCCGCTGTGGTCGGAGCGCGTGTTCGTCGAGTCGCGGTGGCTGTCGGTGGCCCTGCTGGCGGTCGGTCTGGCCGGGTTCTGCCTGCACGCCACGCTGCTGGGCGTGTTGGCGGGGTTGAACCGATGGACGTCCTACGGCGCGCTGATGGTGACCGACGCGGTGCTCCGGGTGGTGGTGGCGGTGGCGACCTTTGTGATCGGCTGGGGCCTGGTCGGCTATCTGTGGGCGACGGTGGCCGGTGCGGTGGCCTGGCTCGCCATGCTGATCGCCTCCCCTGGCGCACGCGCCGCGGCCAGACTGCTGACCCCCGGTGGCACGACGACGTTCCTGCGCGGCGCGTCGCACTCGATCGCCGCCGCGGGCGCCAGCGCCGTCCTGGTGATGGGGTTTCCGGTGCTGCTGAAGGCGACCTCGGGGGATCTGGGCGCCCAGGGCGGTGTGGTGATCCTGGCCGTGACGCTGACGCGCGCGCCACTGTTGGTGCCGCTGACGGCGATGCAGGGCAACCTGATCGTGCACTTCGTCGACCAGCGCACCGACCGGTTGCGGGCGCTCGTCGCACCCGCCGCTTTGGTCACCGCCGTGGGCCTGGTGGGCGTGCTGGCCGCCTGGGCGGTCGGGCCGTGGCTGCTGCGCAGCGGCTTCGGGACCGAGTACCGGGCCGACGGTGCGCTGCTGGCCTGGCTGACCGGCGCGGCGACCGCGATCGCGTTGCTGACGTTGACGGGCGCGGCGGCGGTGGCCGCGGCGTTGCACCGCGCCTACTCGCTGGGCTGGGTGTCGGCGACGGTGGCCTCGGCGCTGTTGTTGCTGTTGCCGCTGGACCTGCAGACCCGTACCGTCGTCGCGCTGATGTGCGGACCGGTGGTGGGCATCGTCGTGCACCTGCTGGCCCTCGCCCGCAGGCCCGCGTAGGCGGGTCTGGTCGACAGCACGAGCCGACGGCCGAATACTGTGCCGGGAGCCCGCGGTGACGGGAAGGAGAGCGATCAGATGACTTGGCTGGTGACCGGCGGCGCCGGCTACATCGGTTCGCACGTGGTCCGTGCGCTGGTGGATGCGGACATGCCCGTGGTGGTCATCGACGACCTCTCGACCGGCCTCGAGCAGTTCGTGCCTGCGACGGTCCCGCTGGTGCGCGGCAACCTGCTCGACGGTGAGCTCGTCACCCGCGCGCTCGCCGACCACCGGGTTTCGGGGGTCATCCACATCGCGGGGTTCAAGTACGCCGGAGTCTCGGTGCAGCGGCCGCTGCACACCTACACACAGAACGTCTCGGCGATGATCACCCTGCTGCAAGCGATGGACAGCACCGGAGCCGACAAGCTGGTGTTCTCCTCGAGCGCGGCCACCTACGGCACCCCCGATGTCGACATCGTCACCGAGCAGACGGCCACCACGCCCGAGTCACCCTATGGCGCAAGCAAACTGATCGGCGAGTGGATCCTGCGCGACGTGGGACGCGCTTCGGGTCTGCGGCACACCAGCCTGCGCTACTTCAACGTCGTCGGGTCGGGTTCACCGGAGCTGTTCGACGTCAGCCCACACAACCTGTTCCCGTTGGTGTTCGACATGCTGTATCGCGGTGAGACACCGAGGATCAACGGCGACGACTACCCCACTCCCGACGGCACCTGCGTGCGCGACTACGTACACGTCTCCGATCTCGCGCTCGCGCACGTCGCCGCCGCGGCGCGACTGGACGCCGGTGAGCCGATCGAGCCCGTCTACAACCTGGGTAGCGGCGGCGGGACGTCGGTGCGCGAGATCATGACCGCCATCCGCGAGGTCACCGGTGTGGATTTCGAGCCCACCCTCGGCCCGCGCCGGCCCGGCGATCCCGCCCGCATCGTCGCGTCCGGCGAGACCGCGGCACGCGACCTCGGCTGGCGGATGCGCCACTCCCTGCAGGACATGGTGCGGTCGGCATGGATCGCGCGCCGACAAGCGGGAGACGCCTATCCGCGGTAAGTCACTGCTGGGCAACCGGGTCGCCCGCACCGCAGCCGCGCTGATCGTCGTGCAGTCGGCCGTCCGGGCGGTGCTGGCGTTCGGTGGCTACTTCTACTGGGACGATCTCATCCTGATCGGCCGCGCCGGCACGCACAGCCTGTGGTCGCCGGAATACCTGTTCGACGATCACGACGGCCACGTGATGCCCGCGGCGTTCCTCCTTGCGGGTGCCGTCACGCGGTTGGCACCGCTGGACTGGGTGTGGCCCGCGCTCAGTCTGCTGGTGCTGCAATTGATTACGTCGCTGGCACTGCTGCGTACGCTGCACGTGATCCTCGGGTGGCGGCCGGTGCTGCTGGTGCCGTTGACGTTCGCGCTCTTCACGCCCTTGGCGGTGCCCGGGTTTGCCTGGTGGGCGGCCGCGCTGAACTCGCTGCCGATGCTGGCGGCGATGGCCTGGGTGTGCGGCGACGCTGTTCTGTTGCAGCGCACCGGTAATCGACGGTATGCGGTCACCGGGCTGCTCGTGTACGGCGGCGGGTTGCTGTTCTTCGAGAAGGCGGCGGTGATCCCCTTCGTCGCGTTCGCGGTCGTCGCGCTACTGGCCCATGTCACCGGCACGGGTTCGGTGAAGCAGGTGTGGCGCCGGGGTGTCCGGCTCTGGGGTCCGTCGCTGGCGGTCACCGCGACGTGGGTGGCGGTGTACCTCGTCGTCGTCGACCAGAAACGCTGGAGCCTGGATCTGGCGATGACCGCCGAGCTGCTGGGGAGGTCGGTCACACACGGGGTCGTGCCCGGTCTCGTTGGCGGACCGTGGGACTGGCAACGCTGGGCGCCGGCCTCGCCGTGGGGCACACCGCCGGTGACGGTGATGGTGGCAGGCTGGATCGCGCTGGCCGCCGTGGTGGCCGTGACACTGCTGCGCAAGAAACGCATCGGCCCCGTGTGGTTGGTGGCCGTGGGATACGCGGTGGCGTGCCAGATCCCGATCTACCTGATGCGGTCGTCTCAGTTCACGGCGCTGGAACTGGCGCAGACGTTGCGGTATCTACCCGACCTCGTCGTGGTGCTCGCGCTGCTGGCGGCCGTCGGACTGTGCGCACCGAACCGCGAAGGCACCCGGTGGTTGGACTCGTCACGGGTCCGGACCGTCGCGGTGTCCGGCGCGCTCGCGGCGGTGGTGGTCAGCAGCCTGTACTCGTCGGCGACCTTCCTGCACAGCTGGCGTGACAACCCCGCCCAGCCGTATCTGCAGAACGCCAGGTCCGGGCTGGCCGAGGCGGCGCGGACGTCGGACGCGCCGATGCTCGACCAGGAGGTCGACCCGATGGTGCTGCAGCGCGTGGTCGGACCGGAGAACCGGGCCAGCCACCTGTTCGCGCTGCTGCCAGACCGGCCCGAGTTCGCCGCGGCGACCACCGACCTGCGGATGCTCGACAGTTCCGGACGGGTGGTGGACGCCAAGGTGACGTGGGTTCGCAGCATCGTGCCCGGGCCCGCCCCGCAGTGCGGTTACCTGGTGCAGCCGGAGGCCCCGGCGCGGATGCCGTTGGACGGGCCGCTGCTGCCGGCCGACTGGACCGCGGAGATCAACTACCTGGCCAACAGCGTCGGATCGGTGACGATGTCGCTGTCGGAGGGCGACGAGGTCAAGGTTCCGGTGCGGCCGGGGTTGAACCGGGTGTTCGTGCGGCTACCGGGCGCCGGGGATGCGATCGACGTGCGCGCCAACACCGCGGCACTGTCGGTGTGCATGGCGTCGGGACCCGTCGGTTTCGTGGCGCCGAAGTGACTCCCACGGCAATCGCAAATGTGGAGCCACCTGGGGGAATCGAACCCCCGACCTATTCATTACGAGTGAATCGCTCTGCCGACTGAGCTAAGGTGGCCGGTGCCCGAGTGAGCACTCGCGTGAGGTGGCAAGTGCCGTAGCGGGCGGGACGAGTCTACGGCAGGGCCTAGCGAGGACCCAACTCAGTCGCGCAACGCCTGACCGACCGTCGCCACCATCGCGTCGACCGCGAACTTGGGCTTGACGTTGACGGCCAGCGCTTCGCGGCACTCCAGCACCGCCTCTATGCAGCGCAGCAGCTTGTCCGGTGCGGCGTGGGCGGCCATCGCGGCGATCCGGTCGGCCATGTCTGGGTGGTTGGCCTGCACATCCGTGGCGCCGGACGACACCAGCAACGCATCGCGGAAGTACATGGCCAGGTCGATCAGCGCTCGGTCAAGCGCATCCCGGGACGCCCTGGTCCTGCGCGACTTCTGCCGTCGCTCAAGGGCGTTGAGCGCGCCCGCGGCTCCGCGCAGCGTGCCCGCCGTGCCCTTGCCCGTGCCGCCCGCGCCGAGCGCGGTGCGCAACTCCTCCGCCTCGGCCTCGTTGCGGTCGACCGTCAGCGCCAGCGCCTCGGCCTCCGCCGTGGCCACCAACTCCTCGGCCGCGGCGTAGGCCCGCGACGGCGTCGCGGCGTCGCGGGCCAGCATCAACGCCCGCGTGCGACGCTCGCGGGCTTCCTCATCGGTGGCCAGCCGACGGGCACGGCCGACGTGGCCGCCGCTGACCGACGCCGCCCATCGGGCCTCGTCCTCGGACAACCCGTCGCCGTCCATGAGCACCTGCGCGATCGCCTCCACCGGAGGCGTCACCAGCGCGACATGCCGGCACCGCGAGCGCAGCGTGATCGCGATGTCCTCGGGATCCACCGACGGCGCGCACAACAGGAACACTGTGGACGGCGGCGGCTCCTCGACGACCTTCAGCAGGGCGTTCGCCGCGCCCTCGGTCAGCCGGTCCGCGTCCTCGATCAGCACGATCTGCCAGCGGCCGGTGCCTGGCCGCCGCGAAGCGATCTGGACGATGGCGCGCATGTCGTCGACACCGATCGACAGCCCCTCGGGAATGATGCGTCGCACGTCGGCGTGCGTACCTGCCATTGTGGTCGTGCACGCCCGGCACTCACCACAGCCCGGCACGCCATCGGAGGTGCACTGCAGCGCCGCGGCGAAGCACAGCGCGGCCACCGAGCGACCGGAGCCCGGCGGGCCCGTGATGAGCCAGGCGTGTGTCATGGTGCCCAGGATCTGGTCGTTGTGAGCAGCCTCACCGCGGGCGGCGCGGGCCGCGGCCACCAACTCGTTCTCCACAGCCTGCTGGCCCACCAGACGCGAGAAAACACCGCTCATCGCAGATAACAGTAGTGCTGCGAACCGACACGTCCGTCCCACTGCAGCCGTTTCCGTCCCCCCGGCCCGATACGGTTGAGCGATGACCACGGAGGCGATGCCCTTCGGGCGAATCGGTGCATTCGTCCGCTGGGTGGCGCGTACCCCGTGGCCGGTGTTCATGCTGGGCATCCTGCAGGCGGACATCATCGGCGCGCTGATCGTGCTGGGTTTCCTACGCTTCGGCCTGCCGCCGGAGGACCGCATCCAACTGCAGGATCTGCCCACCTTCAACCTGGCGGTGTTCCTCGGCTTTCTGTTCATCTCCTTCACGGTCGCGTCGTATGTGAGCTTGCGGCTGCTGATCCCGGTGATGCGCTGGCAGCGCCGCGACATGCTGCTCGGCGATCGCGATCCCACCGAAACGGAGGTGGCACGCACCCGGGCGCTGAAGATGCCGTACTTCCGCTCCCTGATCAGCGTCGGGAACTGGTTGCTCGGCTCGGTGGTGTTCATCGTCGCCAGCTGGCCGGTCGCCAGCAAGTCGGCGCCCGTGGTGGCCGTTGCGACCGGACTGGGCGCCACGGCGACGGCCATCATCGGCTACCTGCAGTCCGAGCGCGTGCTGCGTCCCGTGGCGGTGGCCGCGCTGCGCGGCGGTGTGCCGGAGAACTTCCATGCCCCGGGCGTGATCCTCCGGCAGGTCATGACGTGGGTGTTGTCCACCGGTGTCCCGATCCTGACGATCGTGCTCGCGCTGGTTGCCAGCAAGTTCGAGGTGCTCACAGCGCCTGCCGACCGGCTCACCACCCCGATCCTGCTGCTCGCGATCATCGCCTTGCTGGTCGGGCTCGCGGGCACCGTGCTGGTGGCGATGTCGATCGCCGACCCGCTGCGCCAGCTGCGCTGGGCACTGGGCGAGGTGCAGCGCGGCAACTACAACGCACACATGCAGATCTACGACGCCAGTGAGCTGGGCCTCTTGCAGGCCGGCTTCAACGACATGGTCCGCGACTTGGCCGAGCGTCAGCGGCTGCGCGACCTCTTCGGCCGATACGTCGGCGAGGACGTCGCCCGCCGCGCGCTGGAGCGCGGCACCGAACTCGGCGGACAGGAACGTGACGTCGCGGTGCTGTTCGTCGACCTCGTCGGGTCGACGCAGCTGGCCGCCACCATCCCGGCCAGCGAGGTGGTGAACCTGCTCAACGACTTCTTCCGCGTGGTCGTCGACACGGTGAATCGCCACGGCGGCTTCGTCAACAAATTCCAGGGCGACGCGGCGCTGGCCATCTTCGGCGCCCCGATCGAGCATCCCGACGCCTGCGGCGGGGCGCTGGCCGCGTCCCGCGAACTGCACGACGAGCTCATCGAGGTGCTGGGCCAGACCGAGTTCGGCATCGGGGTGTCGGCCGGCCGCGCGATCGCCGGACACATCGGCGCGCAGGCCCGCTTCGAGTACACGGTGATCGGCGATCCGGTCAACGAGGCGGCGCGGCTGACGGAGCTGGCCAAGCTCGAGGAGGGCCACGTGCTCGCGTCGGCCATCGCGGTCAGCGGTGCGCTCGACTCCGAGGCGCTGTGCTGGGACGTCGGCGAGATCGTCAACCTGCGCGGACGCACCGCACCGACCCAACTGGCCCGGCCCTTGAACCTGCTGACGCCCGACAACCAGGGCCGAAGCGACCAGATGTCCAGCGAGGCCACCCGGTAGCTAGCTCTTCTTGGCGGCCTTCTTCGCGGCCTTCTTCGCAGGCGACTTCTTCGCTGCTTTCCTGGTGCGCTTCACCGGACCGCGCGCCCGGCGGTCGGCAAGCAGTTCGGCGGCGCGCTCGTCGGTGATCGACAGCACGTCGTCGCCCTTGCGCAGGCTGGCGTTCGTCTCGCCGTCGGTGACATACGGACCGAAGCGGCCGTCCTTGATCACCATCGGTTTGCCGGAGGCCGGGTCGTTGCCCAGTTCGCGCAGCGGCGGCGCCGAGGCGCGTTGCCCGGCACGGCGTTTCGGCTCGGCGTAGATTTTCAGCGCCTCGTCGAGGGTGATCTCGAAAATCTGATCCTCGGTGGCCAGCGACCGGGAGTCGGTGCCGCGCTTGAGATACGGGCCGTAGCGGCCGTTCTGCGCGGTGATCTCCTCCCCGCTCTCGGGATCCACACCGACCACCCGCGGCAGCGACAACAGCTTGAGCGCATCCTCGAGGGTCACGGTCTCCAGATCCATCGACCGCAGCAGCGAGCCGGTCCGCGGCTTGGGGCCGGTCGGCCTCTTCTTCTTCGCGCCGGACCCGGCGCCGCCGTCATCATCGGGGTCGGGTTCGGGCAGCACCTCGGTGACATACGGTCCGTAGCGACCGTCCTTGGCCACGATCTCGTGACCGGTCTGCGGATCGACACCGAGCGAGCGGCCCTCTTGCGGTGTCGCGAAGAGCTTTTCGGCGAGCTCGAGCGTCAACTCGTCGGGGGTGAGTTCGTCCTTGAGGTTGGCGCGCTGCGGGGTGGTCTCACCGTCGGAAGCGTTCGAGTCTGTGACCATGCGCTCCAGATAGGCGCCGTTGCGGCCGACGCGGACATTGACCGCGCGCCCCTCGGCGTCGTCGAAGAGCTTGATGGAGTTGACTTCTCGCGCGTCGATCTCTTCGAGATTGCCGCCCACCAACTTCTTCAGGCCGCCGGCGCGCGCAATCGAACCGTCGACGCCGTGCTCGCCGCCGAAGTAGAAGTTCGACAGCCAGTTGGTCCGTCGCTCATGACCCGCCGCGATTTCGTCGAGTTCGTCTTCCATCGCCGCGGTGAAGTCGTAGTCGACGAGCCGGGCGAAATGCTGCTCCAGCAGACCGATCACGGCGAACGCCACCCAGGACGGAACCAGCGCGCTGCCCTTCTTGTGGACGTAGCCGCGGTCCTGGATGGTCTTGATGATCGAGCTGTAGGTCGACGGCCGGCCGATGCCCAGGTCTTCCAGGGCCTTGATCAGCGACGCCTCGGTGTAGCGAGCGGGCGGCGAGGTGGCGTGCCCGTCGGCGGTCAACTCCTTGGCGTCCACCCGCTGGCCCTGTGTCAGGTTCGGCAGCCGGCTCTCGGCGTCGTCGGCCTCACCACCTGCAAGGTCGTCGATGCTCTCGACGTAGGCCTTCAGGAAGCCGGCGAAGGTGATGGTGCGCCCGCTGGCGTTGAACACGACCTCCTCGCCCGAACGGGAGGTCCCGGCGATGCGCAGGCTCAGCGTGGTGCCGCGCGCATCGGCCATCTGCGAGGCGACCGTGCGTTGCCAGATCAGCTCGTAGAGCCGGAACTCGTCGGTGTCGAGCGCC
The DNA here is from genome assembly GCF_022317005.1 of Mycobacterium sp. IDR2000157661. NCBI lineage: Bacteria > Bacillati > Actinomycetota > Actinomycetes > Mycobacteriales > Mycobacteriaceae > Mycobacterium > Mycobacterium sp. IDR2000157661. The sequence continues at coordinate 2,089,996 of NZ_CP081006.1, read as the reverse complement.
GAGTGCAGCTGGCCCGGTGTCTGGAACACATCACCGGCGGGCCGGATGGCCTCGTGGGCCTCCTGCGCGTTCTTCACCTTCCGGGTGTACTGCCGCGGCGAGGGATGCAGATACTCCTCGCCGTAGAGCTGACGCGCCTGGTTGCGCGCGGCATCGACAGCGCTGGCCGACAGAGTGGTCGAGTCGGTGCGCATGTAGGTGATGTAGCCGTTCTCGTAGAGCCGCTGCGCGATGCTCATCGTGCGCTCGGAGGAGAACCGCAGCTTGCGGCCGGCCTCCTGCTGCAGCGTCGACGTCATGAACGGCGCGTACGGCCGCCGGGTGTAGGGCTTCTGTTCGACCGACGACACCGCGAGCTGTGCGCCGCGCAGCCCGGCCGCCAGCGCGTTGGCGGCGGCCTCGTCGAGCACCCGCACCTCGTCGGGCTTCTTGAGTTCCCCGAGGGAGTCGAAGTCGCGGCCGGTGGCCACCCGGCGCCCGTCGACGGAGTTCAGCTTCGCCGTGAACGTCGGCGGGGTGGCCTGCGGGTCGGAGACGCTGGCGTCGAGTTCAGCGGTGACGTCCCAGTAGCCCGCGCTGCGGAACGCCATCCGCTCGCGCTCGCGCTGCACGATGATGCGCGTGGCGACCGACTGCACCCGGCCTGCCGACAACTTCGGCGCGACCTTCTTCCACAGCACGGGGCTGACCTCGTAGCCGTACAGGCGGTCCAGGATGCGCCTGGTCTCCTGGGCGTCGACGAGGTCGTTGTCCAGTTCGCGCGGATCCTCGGCGGCGGCGCGGATGGCGGGCTCGGTGATCTCGTGGAACACCATCCGCTTGACGGGGATGCGCGGCTTGAGCGTCTCCAGTAGATGCCAGGCGATGGCCTCGCCCTCCCGGTCACCGTCGGTGGCCAGATACAGCTCGTCGACGTTCTTGAGCTTGTCCTTGAGCTCTGCGACGGTGCTCTTCTTGTCCGGGCTGATGATGTAGAGCGGTTCGAAGTCGGCGTCGACGTTCACCCCGAGACGTGCCCATGGCTCTGACTTGTACTTCGCGGGCACGTCGGCCGCGGCGCGCGGCAGGTCGCGGATGTGCCCGCGAGACGACTCGACGATGTAGTTGGAGCCCAGGTAGCCGGCGATCTTGCGCGCCTTGGTCGGCGACTCGACAATCACCAGCCGCCGGACGTTGCCGCTGCGACCGCTCTTGCTGCCGTCCCCGTCAGCCACCTGTCAGTACACTCCACTTCTTCATCCGCCCACCAGGCCGGGAACCGCACCGAGGCGGCCCGCCGACGTGGACGGCAACAGACAATTTCGCATCCCCCGCGGGCCGACGCAAACTGACCCCCCTGTTCACGACCCTCAGATACGCGGCCACCGGTGGAACGCCTCCACGTGACCCGGCGGTTCCCCCACGTTCTCTACCAGGCGCGATAGCCGTCGCCGGCCACTGATTCGCAGCGCCGGATGCGAGCCGCGAGTGCCGATCAGCGTCGGTGCGATTCCCACCCGCATCATCGCCGACGCCAGCGGCGAGTACGTATCGGGTGCGTGCGGGTCCAGCCCCAGGAGATACCGGTCGGCCTCTGGGGTGCCGGCGGCCAGCGTCCAGGCCCGCAGTTCGCGCGGACCGGGCAGCCACTGCGGCGGCACGGTCTTGACGGCGCCGCGCGTCCAGTCGCGGGCGATCGGCACCAACCGTGCGTCCACCGTGGTGCGCACCAGCGGCGTGTTCTCGTCGGTCCGGGAGACCTCGGGCTCCAGACCGGCGTCGATGATCATCTCGGCCAGTCCCTCGGCGCGCCACACCGCATCGACGACCACCGACAGCCGGGCACCCTGCTCTTCAGGCCCGCCGACCAGCACAACCTGCCCCGGCGCGGCGAGCAGCCCGGTGAGATCGGCGACCGCGGGCGGCACCGATTCAGCCGAGAAGAACGACAGCTGGCTCACAGATCGACAGTAGGCCAGTCGGGCGCAACTGCGTCCCCGGCGGGCCGCAGTGCGCCGACAAATGCGAACACCCCGCGCCGTTCCGAATCGGAAGTACGCGGGGTGTTGCCTTGGATCGGGGTCTAGCTAGATGGTCCGGACGCCCGTGGCCTGCGGCCCCTTGGGGCTCTGGCCAACCTCGAACTCGACCTTCTGGTTCTCTTCCAGGGTGCGGAAACCGTTCCCCTGGATCTCCGTGTAGTGGACAAACACATCAGCGGAGCCGTCCTCCGGGGCGATGAAGCCGAAGCCCTTCTCCGCGTTGAACCACTTCACAGTTCCCTGTGGCATTTCCTGTTTTTTCCTTCTCTTATTCACCGGGTGCGGTCCACCGCGTATCGGTGCACCGGGCCGGTTCCGACCGCCATACCTTCGTGGAGTGTTCGGAACTCGACCCGACCTACAACCCTCGCAGGAACCGCGATCGCAACGTCGTTCCTGCGAGTGCTTATACACGAACACAGAAGCTGCGACCGCGCTTAGTCAATCATGTTCCGGGCTGCGGCGACAGTCTGGAGGCACGCAAGTGGGGAACAATTCCCCTACAACCGGTCTGTGGGAGGCATCCGATGGCTGATTTCGGCCGCGAGTTGCTCGCCTGCGCGGTCGAAGGCACGGCGAGCGGGGGGCAGAATCCGTTGCGCCACGTGGCCGATCTGCCGGCCCGTCAGGGCCGCCCCCAGGCATGGCCACCGTGGGCCCATCCAGATGTAGTGCGAGCGTTCCATGATCGGGGTATCGCGGGTCCGTGGTCGCATCAGCGCGCCGCGGCCGACCTGGCCCACGCCGGACGCCACGTGGTGTTGTCCACCGGTACCGCGTCGGGCAAGTCGCTGGCCTACCAGCTGCCGATACTGACCGCCCTGAAGACGGATTCGCGCGCCCGCGTGCTCTACCTGTCGCCCACCAAGGCGCTGGGCCACGACCAACTTCGGTCCGCGGTCGCGCTGACCGAGGCCGTGCCACTGGCCGATGTCGCGCCGAGTTCCTACGACGGGGACAGTCCCACCGACGTGCGAAGGTTCGCCCGCGAGCGGTCACGGTGGATCTTCTCCAACCCCGACATGATCCACCTCTCGCTGCTGCGCAACCACGCCCGCTGGGCGGTGTTCCTGCGTCACCTGCGCTACGTCGTCGTCGACGAATGCCACTACTACCGGGGCATTTTCGGGTCGAACGTGGCTATGGTGCTGCGCCGGCTGCTGCGGTTGTGCACCCGCTACGGATCGTCGCCTGCGGTGATCTTCGCCAGCGCGACGACGGCGGCGCCCGCCGCGACCGCCTCTGAGTTGATCGGACAGACCGTCACCGAGGTGACCGACGACGGGTCGCCGCACGGCGCCCGCACGGTGGCGTTGTGGGAGCCACCGCTGCTCGCCGATCTGGTCGGTGAAAACGGTGCCCCGGTACGCCGTTCGGCGGGTGCGGAGGCAGCGAGCGTGATGGCCGACCTCGTCGCCGAAGGCGCCCGCATGCTGACGTTCGTCAGATCGCGTCGCGGTGCCGAATTGACCGCGCTGGGTGCCCGCGCGCGACTCGAGCAACTCGCCCCCGACCTCGCCGACCGGGTGGCGTCCTACCGTGCCGGCTACCTCGCCGAGGACCGCCGGGCGCTGGAACGGGCGTTGTCCGACGGCGAATTGCGCGGGCTGGCGACGACGAACGCGCTCGAACTCGGCGTCGACATCGCGGGACTGGACGCCGTGGTGCTGGCCGGCTTCCCCGGCTCGGTGACGTCGTTCTGGCAGCAGGCCGGCCGCTCCGGCCGGCGTGGCCAGGGGGCGCTGATCGTGCTCATCGCCCGCGACGACCCGCTCGACACGTACCTGGTGCACCATCCAGCGGCGTTGCTGGACAAGCCGATCGAACGCGTGGTGATCGATCCGACCAACCCTTACGTGCTCGGCCCGCAACTGCTGTGCGCGGCGACCGAGCTTGCGCTGACCGACGCCGAGGTGCGGCTGTGGGATGCCGAGGCGGTGGCCGAGGCACTCGTCGACAACGGTCTGCTGCGTCGGCGCGCGAACGGCTACTTCCCCGCGCCGGGCGTTGATCCCCATCCGGCCGTCGACATCCGCGGCTCCTCGGGTGGACAGATCGCGATCCTGGAGGCCGGCACGGGACGGATGCTGGGCAGTACTGGGGCCGGCCAGGCGCCGGCGTCGGTGCATCCCGGCGCGGTGTACCTGCATCAGGGCGAGAGCTACGTGGTCGACGAGCTCGACTTCGAGGACGGCGTCGCGTTCGTCCATGAGGGTGACCCCGGCTACACGACCTCGGCCCGCGAACTGACCGACATCGCGGTCACCGGACAAGGCGAGCGAAAGACGTTCGGGCCGGTGACAGTTGGGCTGGTCCCGGTTTCGGTGACCAACACGGTGATCGGATACCTGCGGCGGCGTCTGACGGGCGAGGTGATCGACTTCGTGGAACTCGACATGCCCACCCGCACCCTGGACACCACAGCGGTGATGTGCACTATCGCGCCGGAGGCCTTGCACCGCAACGGCATCGAGATGCTCCGCGTTCCCGGCGCGTTGCACGCCGCGGAACACGCCGCCATCGGACTGCTGCCGCTGGTGGCCAGTTGCGACCGCGGGGACATCGGCGGGGTCTCCACCGCCGTCGGCCCCGTCGACGGGCTCCCGACGATATTCGTCTACGACGGCTACCCGGGCGGGGCCGGTTTCGCCGACCGCGGATTCCGCAGCATCGACACGTGGTGGACCGCGACGGCCGATGCCATCGAGGCGTGCGATTGCCCGGCAGGCTGCCCGTCGTGCGTGCAGTCGCCCAAGTGCGGCAACGCCAACGACCCGTTGGACAAGGCAGGCGCGGTGAGGGTGCTGCGACTGGTGATCGATGAGCTGGCAAGGGAATCGCGGTGAGCACGCGAATAGGGGCGACCGACCCCTCGACGGTCGCCCCCACGCGTACCCGCGGCTTGGGGCGCGCAAGGCGCCGAGCACACAGATCGTCGCGGCGAACGGCCGGACAACGCGATCCGTTCCCAATCCCGAAAAGCCGGGTGCAGGCGAAAAGTACCGCGTCAACGGGCTGATCGCAACAGTCTCGGCGCTTGTCCGCCACCCGCGACAAACCGGGCATTGGTATGGAATCGACGGAATCCGCAGCCTCTCGTAGACGCCGCGGCGAAAATCGGTCCACCGTAAAATGCCGGTCATGAACCACGACTGGCTGCTCGTGGAAACGCTGGGCACTGAGCCCACCTTGGTCGCCCAGGGTCGGCGGACCAAGAATCTGATCCCGATCACGGTGTTTCTGAGGCGCAATCCCCACCTGATGGCCATTCAGACCGCCATCGGGGAGACTGTGCGCGCCGGTCAGGGGCTCAGCAGCATCACGCCGAAGAACGACCGCGTGATCCGCACGGAAGTGGTGCCGATGACCGACGGGCGCATCCACGGCGTTCACCTGTGGATCGGGCTGCCGGACATGGAACCACCCGACCGGCCGGTGCCCGGTCCGCTGGTGTGGGATCTGGACACCGGGATCGCCACCGATACGGCCGAGGCCCTGCAGAACAGCGGCTGGGACCCCACACACGCGCCGACCCGCAACCGCACCTTCGCCGACGACCTGCCCAAGCGCGAACTGAACCCGAGCGAAGCCAAGGTGCTCGCCATGGCGATCAGGCGCGAACCGGGTACGACGCTGTGCGGTTCATGGGACGTGGTCGACTACCGAGGCGAGCCGATCACGGTCGGGTTCGTCGCCCGCACGGTGCTCGAGGCCACCGATGACGGCGCCGAACGGCTGCTCTGCCGGGCGATGAACTGGCGCGGCGAGCCCGAAGAGTCGGCGTCCTCGCCGGATCAGCTCGCGCAACGAATACTCAACGGGCTGGCGCAACCAGGGGTGCACCGCGCGTTGGTGGACCTGTCGAACTGGACGCTGCTGAAGTGGCTCGACGATCCGGCGCCGTTCTTCGACTGGCGCGCCGGCCTGGCAGGTGAACATGTGGTGCATTCCGCGGACCGCCCCGAGATGGCCCGCATGGTCGACGATTTCGCGACCGGCACGGCGTCGGGCGTGCTGCGGATGCCGAGCGGGCATGACGGCGAGTGGACGCCGGTGCATGTCACCCTCAACCGGGTCGAGATCGACGACGACGTCTACGCCGGACTGGCCACACTGCGCAGGCCCAGCGCCGACGAGCTCGCCGCCGCGGCGATCGACAGTACCGGACCATCTCCCGAGCTGAGTGACACGCCAAGGCGCTAGCCGTCCGCCGCGGCAGGTCCGGCGCGTGCCACCGCATGCGCCGGCCCGCTACCGAAGCGCCCCAGCTCCACCGGAACCGCTACTGCGACAACCACATCGAGGCCGTCGGTGTCGCATCGCACGACGGTCGCCCGCATCGCCGTAGCCACCACGGCGGCCTGCCCACAGGCCACCCCGGCACCGCCGGCCAGACGACCCGCTGCGGCCAGCGCGGCCAGATCGGCGGCGGACTGCGCACGATGCCGGGCGACTACCGCGGCGCCGACATAACCGGCGCCGACGGTGGTCGCCATCAGCACCCCGATCATCGCAACGGCCACCACGGCGGCCGACCCCTCGTCACGGCAGGCCAGGCTCCACCATCGCCACCGCCCGCGCCGCGATGGCCAGGCCTGGCAGCAGCGGGGACCGCGCCGTGACAGTGGCGACGACCGAAGTGGCGTCGGCGTCGACGCGCACGTTCGCCCCGTCCGGAGCGATGGTGCGGGCCGCACCGATTCCGTCGCCGCCCCTGGCAGCCAGTCGCGCCGCTTCACGCGCCGCGTCGACACACCGGAGCTGCATCGACACCGCGGTGAGCCCGGCCACGCAACAGATGAGCACCGCAACCAGCGCCGCCACTGCGAACGCCGCCTCGACCGTGGCCGCACCGGTGTCTCCGGCTAGACATTGGTCTTCAGCGCCCGGCTGATGATGTTGGTCAGCGCGTTGACGATCGAGTCGCCGGTCACGACCGTGTAGAGGATCGCACCGAAGGCCGCCGCGGCGATCGTGCCGATCGCATACTCGACCGTCGACATCCCGTCCTCCTCCATCATCAACATCGTCAGCCGAGCTTGAAGAGCGCGAATCTGCCTGTTCGGCAACATATTCCATCTTTCCTTCCCGACTGCCGCTCACAGCAGTCCCGACTGCAGCACGTCGCCGGCCAGCCCGGCGACCACGGGCACGATCCCCAGGCATACGAAGGCAGGCAGGTAGCACCCGCCCAGTGGGCCCGCTATCAACACCGAAGCCCGCTCGGCGGCGGCCCGGGCGTCGTCCGCGGCGTCGTCACGCGAGCGCGCGGCCAACTCTTCGATCCCCTGCGCCAGCGCCATGCCCGAGGCGGCCGATCGCCGCGCCAGCCGCATGAACGCCTCGATGTGGCGGTCGGCGGTCTCGGCCGGACTCGACCAGACCGTTGACGGGTGGGCGCCCAGGGCGAGGAGGTGTGCGGCCCGGTCCAGCGGTCCTGCCAGCTGGGGCGGCGCCGACGACACGGCCGCCGAGGCGGCCGTCGAGACCGGCATGCCCGAGCGCAGGCAGGCCGCGAGCACATCGAGCGTGGACGCCAGCGCCAGCGGGTCGCCGGTGCGCGCTGCGGCGGTTGAGGCACCCCCGGACGCCGCGACGGTGCGCAGCCGCGACCGTGACGAATGGACACGAATAAGAAGCGCAACCGCCAGTAGCAGTGCGGCCAGCGTCATCGCATCACCCGGCCGGTGATGCGATCCGACCACGTCAGGCCCGCGCACGACAGCGCCACGCCGACGGCGAGCAGCCACTGCCCCGCACCGCCCCACAGCAGGAAGCGCACCGGCTCGGCGCCGATCAGCTGGCCGAGTCCGATGCCGAGCACCGGCAGCCCCGCGAGAACCGTTGCGGTGGTTCTCGCGCCCGCCATGCCCGCCGCCACCTGGGCGCAGAACCGTTCGCGCGCGGCGATGTCGCGCTGCGCGGTCTGCATCAGCGTCGCGACGGCCAGACCGTGCGCGTGGGCCAACTGCCAGCACACCGCGAGGCGCTCCCAGTGGGCGGGCAGCGACGACCGCCGGGCGACGCTGTGCAGGCCCGCCGCGACGTCGGCGCCCATGCGGGCCCGCGCCGCCACGGTCCGCAACGACTCGGCGACGAATCCGTCGACTTCCCTGGCCGCCGCGTCGAACGCCGCCACCGGGTGCGCGCCGATCCGCAACTCCCCCACCAGCACGTCGAGCGCGCCCTGCAGCAGGGTCGCCTCGGCGGTGCGACGGCGCTGCCCGAGCCGTCGACCGCGACGCAGCGCACCGGTCACGGCGACGATGCCCACGGCCACCGCCACGCCCGTCGGCACCAAGGCCGCGACGACCAGCACCGCAGGCAGCAGGCTTGCCACGACAGGTATCCGCGGCCGCGATCGCGCGCTCGCCGCCTGCCGATGTGCCCGGTGTCGCTGCGGTCCCGGCGCCACCAGCAACGCCAGCGCCAGCGTGATGGCGGCGCCGCTCACCAGCGGTCCCGCCGCGTAACAAGCTTCCGCAGGTGCTCTGCGCCCTCACCGAAGCCGCGGTCGATGTGCCAGGCGGTCGCGGTGTGTACCCGGCCATCCGGTCCTGGCCGCAACACCGCGATCTCGTCGAGACTGCGTTGGCCCGCGCGGTTGCGGGTGACGTGGACGATCACCTGCACGGCCGCGGCCAGCTGGCTGTGCAACGCGGCACGGTCGAGACCGCCGACAGCGGCCAGCGCCTCGAGGCGGGCCGGCACCTCCGCCGGGCTGTTCGCGTGCACGGTGCCGGCTCCGCCGTCATGGCCGGTGTTCAGCGCCGCAAGCAGATCGACCACTTCCACGCCGCGGACTTCACCGACCACGATCCGGTCGGGTCTCATCCGGAGGGCCTGTCTGACCAGGTCCCGCACCGTCACCTCACCGATTCCCTCGACGTTGGGGCGCCGCGCGACGAGCTTGACCAGGTGCGGGTGGTTCGGCGCGAGCTCCGGGGCGTCCTCGATGCACACGATGCGCTCGTCGGGGGCCACGGCAGCCAGGACGGCGGCCAGTAGCGTCGTCTTCCCGACTCTCAACCTGTGGCACACTTACAGGCATGGGAGTTCGGGCAGCGATCTACGTGCGAATCAGCCAGGACCGGGACGGCACCCGTCTCGGCGTCGAGCGCCAAGAGCAGGACTGTCGGAAGCTCGCGAGCAGTCTCGGGCTCGACGTCCGCAGTGTGCTCGTCGACAACGACATATCGGCCTACAGCGGCAAGCGCCGACCGCAGTACGACGCGCTGCTCGCCGACGTCGAGGCAGGCGCGCTCGACGTCGTTCTCGCGTGGCACCCCGACCGGCTGCACCGTTCCCCGCTCGAACTAGAGACGTACATCGACCTGTCGGAGCGGTTCGGCATCCAGACGCACACCGTCCAGGCCGGCGCGTGGGATCTGTCGACCCCCTCGGGTCGCGCCGTCGCCCGCACGCTCGGCGCCTGGGCGCGGTACGAGTCCGAGCACAAGGGCGAGCGGATCCGGCGCGCGCGCCAGCAGCAGGCGAAGGCCGGCGGCTGGCACGGCGGGATCCGCCCCTACGGCTTCGAGAAGGACGGCGTGACGATCCGGCCGTCGGAAGCCGCCGAGATTGCGAAGGCGACCGAAGCGATCGTGTCCGGGGTGTCGCTGCGCTCGCTGGTGCGCGACCTCAACGAGCGCGGCATCCCGACGGCGACTGCCCGCGGGCCGTGGACGTCGGTCGCGCTCAAAGACACGATCATGCGACCGCGCACGGCTGGCCTGTCGTCGTACCGCGGCGAGATTGTCGGGCCGGCGGTCTGGCCTCCGATCGTGCCCGAGGACACCTGGCGCGCTGCCTGTTCGATCCTGTCCGATCCGGCCCGCCGAACCAACGGCGGTCGCGGCGGAACCGTGCGCTGGCTCGGTTCAGGCCTGTACGTGTGCGGCGTCTGCGGCGAAGCGCAGCTGCGCGTCGGCACCGGCGGCAGCGTCAAGCGGAACACCTACCGCTGCGGGAACCGCAACATCCGCGACGGCGGCGGGCACGTCACCCGCGAGGCAGGCAGCCTCGACGCCTACATCGAAGAAGTGATCGTGCGGCGGCTGTCCGAACCAGGATTGCTCGACCGGTTCCTCGCGGCCGACCCTGACCAGGACACCACTGCGACGCGCGTCGAACTGCTGGCCGTGCGCGAGCGCCAGGACCAACTAGCCGGCATGTTCGCCGCCGGCGAGATCACCGCGCGTCAACTTGCGGTCGGCACCGAGCAGCTTGCCGCGAAAGAGGACCAACTCGCGAAGGCGCTCGCTTCGGCCGGCCGGCGCAACCCGATGCAGATGCTCGCCGGCGCGAAGGATCTTCGCGCGCTGTGGTTCGGCACGGTCGAGGACCGTTCCGACGGTCTGACGCTCGGCCAGCGGCGCGCGATCCTGGACGTGCTGATGACCGTCACGGTCCTGCCGGCGCCGCGCACCCGCGGCGGGTTCGATCCCGAATACGTCCAGATCGAATGGAAGGCGTGAGCGTGCCCGACATCGGCGAAACGGGTGGCGGTCCGACCGTCGTCGTCGTGGTGTGTGACAGCCGGAAGCACGCTCGCGGCAAAGTCGCCAAGATCGACCAGTTCATCCGGATCGACGGCCGCTGGCATTCCCGCGGAACCCTGCGAAAGCGAGGCACACCCGGATCCGGGTTTGCCGACGACCTCCGGTGCAAGCTGTGCGGCCAATCGGTCCCGCGGCCAGCGGACGCCGTGCTGAATAGGCTTGCAGCACAAGGCGAGTCGAGTGCAACTCTGGCGAAGCTGCGGAGTGCTACTATCCACTAGTACCCACTTCGGTGGGCGACCGGCCGCGGAATATACGGCCGGGGGTCAATCCCTCCCAGAAGCAGGGCGGTTGAACTGACCCCCGGAGTCCCGCGTGGCCACATGGACACAAGAACGAGCGCGAGTTGCCGCCCTATCCCGGCGCGTACAGGCCGGCGAACGCACACCCGACGATCCCGACCTGGCCGAAGCCCGACGAAACCTGCGTGCAGCCAAGCTCGAAGCGCACATCCAGAAGGCCGTAGCCGAAGCCGGTCCTCTCTCTGACGAGCAGCGCGACCGCATAGTCGCGATCCTCCGAGGCGGTGCGGCGTGACCGCGGCAATCAGTAGCGGGTCTGTCGACGTCGCGATCGGCGCTCTGGAGGCGAGCAGGCGGGCCGGATGGGCGAAGGCGTACCGCCTCGAAGCTGAACTCGCCGAACTGCGCGAGCAACTGCGAGTGAGCCAACAATCCGCCGGCGAAAACCGGCAGATGAGCGACTTCGCCAGCGCGGTTCTCGAAGTGCTCGCACCGTCGCTATCGCCGTGGCTCGGAACGAACTTCGACGAAGCCGCGGGCATGTACGTCGGCGCCAGCCTGTTCGTTGGCGGCGCCGGCCGGCGCTACGTCGACAACTTCCGCGAGGTCTGTTCGTCGAGCGACCGCGAAGCGCTTCACGAAGCGGGCCGGCGCGAGGCTTGCGAATGGCTGGCCGCGCCAGCGGCCGAAACCGATCCGCTCGACGCCGAAGCGCTGCGGACGCTCCGCGACTATCGCGAAGGGCTGATGGGCGCGACGTCCTCATGAGCGGACAACTCGCACTGTGGGGTCCGCCGGTGCGGTCCCCTCGGCGGGGCAGACCATCGCGCCGCGCAGTCCTGCAACGCGCCCTCGACATCCTCACGACCTACGCGGATCTGACAGCCGGTAGCGGGCCAGCCAACGAACAGTCGCCGTGCGGACCCGAAATGTGGATTCTGATGAGTGACGACGATTGGGACAACGACTGGCTCAACAACGTCGGAATGGCCGCGCGCGGCTTGTACTGGACCGCGCTGTCTTGGGCCAAAGACCAGACCCGCGGCCGAGACTTCCTCACTTCCAAGACGGTGCTGGGCGACCTGGATTCGTGGTTCATCCCCGACGGCCAAATCAGGTACTGGAAGGCGACCCGCGAGGCCAAGCAACTGGCTGAGGCCCGCATCTGGATAGCCGTCCAAGGCGGCTACCGATACCTGTATCTGCGCGATCAGAACAAGCCGAAAGCGTTCTACGAGAACCGGCTGAAAGACACCAGCCGCAAGCGTGGGCAGCGCGCGCCCCGGCCGTCCGATACCCCCGACGGGGGGTGGTGAATGTGTTTGCTGGACAGAGCATGTCCCAGCGGGACACCTGTTGGGACAAGGTATCGGTCATTTCAGACCTTGCTACAGGTGGACCGTCTGTGACCTGCGCAGATTGGTCGATGTCCCACCGGGACACTATGGGTACGTCTCGAACCGACGCGGGCTTGTGTCAGCGCTCAGTTTGCAGACGTAACCCCTGCCGCGTTCACGACGCGACAGTCCAGTCCCGAAAACAGGCTGCCGCGGGGGCTCCGCCCCCTTGCCACGTATCCGATTCCTGGTCGCTCTCCGATGTCTGCCGCCGCCCGCACGCGCCGACCAACTCAGGAAGCCAACCCTTCGGCCGCGACGCGACCAGCCGCAAGCGACCACCCACATGGAGTGACCAGGAGCAGCTACGTGGCAACCGAGCGGAGCGAGGGCGGCAGCCTGTCGTCGCGTTGATCGGGAACGGTACTAACGCGCGCGCGAGCGCGGCACGCGGGCGACCGCAGCCGTGGGGTGGTCGAGCGTGAGCAGCCGTCGCGCCGTCGAGCGGGCCGCGCGCGAGGAACGCGCATCCGCGATTCGCCAGTGCCGCCGCTGTGACCCCTGCGGTTGGAAGCTCGCGGCCGATCGGACCCCGATAGAGCCCGCCGTCCGCTGCACGCACGGACCGCCACCGGCACCACCCCCGGTTCGAGACATCACCGAGCCAATTCACCAGCCCGACGACACCCAGGAGTAGACCCAGATGCCAACCGCCCCGATCCGCCCCGACGATGCGGTCAAGTTCGCGGCCGCGAAGCTGCGACTGTTGCTCTGCGACGCCGAGCCCGCCGGCCAGCTGGGCATCGTCCTCGAAGTGCTCGAACAAACCGACGTCGGCGACGATCCCGAGCACTACGCCGACGGCCGGCGGGTCCGGTCCAGCGCCGACTTCAAGCCGGCCGGCACCGGCCTACACGACGCCAGCCATGTGTGGCTACCGGATCCCGCCTCAGAGAAGCCGTTGTCGTGCGGCGGTGCCCTACCCAACGACAGCGAAGGCCGCTCCACCGGTCTGTTCGACATCAGCACGGATCCGGCGACGCAGCAACTCCGGGCGACGGTCGTAGTGCTGTGAGCACCTGGGACAGCGCGCGCGCGCTGCTCGCCGGCATCCCCGCCCTGCACGGCGCGCGGTGCAAGGGCAGGGCCGACCTCTACGAATCGACCATCGGCGAGCACCGCGCCGCCGGCCGAACCACGACCGAAGAACTCAACAACGCCCGCCGCGAGGCCCTGCGACTCTGCAACAACGGGTGTCCGGCCCTGCACCAATGCCGCGCGTACCTTCAAGGCCTGCCGGCCGCGCAGCGTCCGCGCGGGGTCATAGCCGGCCAGGTGGTCGGGTCGCTCGGGCTGCCTTTGAAGACCGCGACGCCAACCAGCGCGCCGCCGACGCGGACGCATCGTCGCGACGATGAGGGTCGCCGCCCAGTCGTCGAGGACCAGGACGACGCCAAACGCGCCGCCCAGCCGCGCCCAGGATGCACCGAATCACATCCGTGGGATTCAGGAGTCCGAAAGGCGTCCTCGAACGCTCACAGAGCCACTGAGCAGGTCGACGCCACCAGCCCCAAGGTGGGCGGCGCCGCCGTGCTGATCTGCTACCGCACCCAGAGCGGCGACTTCGCCGCGGAATGGACCTACTGGGTCGACGTCGAGGAAGCGCGACAAGCCCAGGCCGAACTCACGCCGTGCGGCACGCTGTGTATCGGCGTTCACAGCGTCGTGCCCGTCGACCCCACGACGAAGCCCAGCGACGGCCGGCCGTCGTCGAGCACCAGGACGCCGGCCGGCCACCCCGCCGGCCGTAGCCGCCGGCACCGGCACGACACCCAGAAGGCGACAAGATGACCGCGGCGCGTGAAGACGGCGAGTGGCGAACCGCCGTCCGCCCCCCCCGAGGGATTAGTCCGCGCCGGCGCCGTTGTGCTCACCGGGCCAGCCCTGCGGACCACGCTTCAAGCGGCCCTGATCGCGGTCAAGCACCGCCGCATGTCCGGGCTACCAACCGGCCAATTTGAGGGTCTAGCTGCGGAGTTACACGCCGCCATGTCCACAGCCATGTCCGCCGGCGGCCAAACGGTCAGGTCCGAAACCGCGATCCGCGACACTGCGGACATGCACCCGACCGCGCCGACAGTGCCGCTCGAAGACGCTGCCGAACGTCTCGGTATCTCGACCAGGCACGCGCGCCGGATCGCACCGAAGCTGGCCGGCCGCAAGGCCGGCGGACGTTGGTTCGTCGACGAGACGGCACTACGAGAGCACCTGGAAAGGACCTGATGGACCAGAGAGAGCAGGCCCGACTCATCGCGAGTTTGACCGACGACGAACTGAGCGCCCTGCGCGCCCGCGCCGGCGCCCCCTCCGACGACGCCGAGGGCCAGGACGGCGACGACCAGGCCGGCGACACGGACGACGAGCGGCAATTCCTGCGTCGCCTGTCGTCGAAGCCGAATAGCTGGCTGGCCGAAACGCTCGACCGGCTAGGCGCCGCGCAGTCGGCCGGCGACGGCGACGAGGACGGACGCGCATTCATTCGCCAACTGCTGAGCAACGCGCACGGCGGGCCACCCGCCCCCCCGAACACCGACCAAACAACCTGACCCGAAAGGCAGCCCACAACCATGGACATCACCCTCCGATCGACCCTGACTGTCGTCACCAAAACCGCTGAAACACTTGGGGTTTCACTACCCGCCGCATACATCGCCGAACTCGACAGAGCCCGCGCCATCGTCGCCGGCGCCGACCGATTCCGCGAAACCTCCGCGAGCCAACTCAACGCCGCCGTCCTCGACGCGATCGAAGCCGGCCGCGACGTCCACACCGACACAACCGTGCAGCGGATGATGTTCGACCGGAACCTCACCGCCGGCGGCATCGAAATGGACGCCGACCAGCGCAGAAAGGAAATCAGCCACGCCGCGCTCCTGGACTACGCCGACGACATCCTGGCCTCGTGGGCAGAGTTTCTGACGCCGCACGCCGAGGCCCTGGCCGACGCCGCCGAAGCCCTACCTGGTCACAATCTGGCCAACACCGATCAGGTCGCGACGCTCACCGTCGAGGGCATGAAGCACCTGAGTAACGCTCAGATCGCCGTGAAACTCTGGGCTGCTGCCGAGCGAGGTTTCATTGCCCTGGTGCAGACAGCAGGGCAGAGGTTCTCAAGCCACACTCGGGTGCTGGCCATCACGCCCGACATCGGCCTTCTCGAGTTCGCGTCGATCCGCGACGAGGCCCTCCGCGAGCGAACCGAAGTGACGCCGTGGTTGCTTGCGCAGCACGGCATCCCAGTCGAGTTGGCCACGATTACCGGGTTCGCCGAACGTGTCGCCAACTACGAGCGGCAACGCGAAGCCGCCCAAGCCGAGCAGGCCGAGCAACGCAAGCAGCGGGTCGCTCAGACCTAGTTAGCCGGTCACAAGCAGCCGTGCGGCTGGCGCATCGGGAGCGCCATGGCGCCGCCCAATGGGGACGCCGAGGGGCGCGCCGGCCGCACGGCCAACCACCACGACGACGAGGACCAGGACGTGAGCACAGTCCACGAAGATCGCGAGGCGTTCGCGCTGCTCGACGAAGCGATCGACGCAGCGTTCGCGATCGCACACGACGACGACACCGACCAGAACACCGTGCCAGTGGACGCCGTGCTCATCGTCGGCGTCCAGGCCGTCGACAACGCCGGCGACCGCTTGGGCCACGTCGAGGTCTACCCACGCGCCGGATCGCAGCCGGCCAACATCACGCGGCTGGTAGCCGAGGCCGGCCAACTGCTCGACCTGGCCGCGGCCGACGGCGACGACCAACCATGACCACCCAGGGCGGGTAACCCCCACCCCCGCCCCACGCCGCCCCTCGTGGCTTAGGCGTCGCCCCCCCTGGCTTTCCCCAAAAAAACAAACCGCTGGAAGGACGCAGGATGCCCCGCCGTGCTGACGTGCCGTGCATCAGGTGCGGCCGGCTGGTGCCGACGTACCCCGATAGCGCGCCGGCCGGCCGGCGCCGGTGCGGGCGCTGCGTGACGGCCGACGCGGCGCCGTGGGAGCACGGCACGCGGACGGGATACCGGCGGGAGGGCTGCCGCTGCGACGAGTGCCGCGCGTGGGCCGCGGCGGGGGCTCGGGTGTATCGCGCTGAGTACCGCAGGCGCACTGGGACCGGGTTGCGCTCGCGGTACGGCCGGAAGGTGCGGGAAGCGGTCGCCGCGACGCCCGACGAGTCGCTGACGTGAGCGCCGGCGGACCGGCCGGCCTGGTCGCCGTCGTGGTCCTGGCCCTCGTCGTCGGCGTGGGTCCGACGTTCCGGGCGCACAAGCCTGCATCCTGATCGGGTGAGCAGGCGCGCTGAGTACATGTTCGCGCTCTACTCGGGCTCGCTCGCCGAGCCTGGCGACCGCAACCCCTACGCCGGCGGCGAGTCGCTGGTGCTGCCGCAGCTGTGGATGCGCGGGTACATGCGGATGCTGCGCGTCCGCGTCGAGACCGGGCCGGCGATGGCGCGATACCGCGAAGCCGTGAGCAGAAACTAGGACCGCGACGGCGCGTAGCACGCTCGGCTGACGGACCCGTTTGCGAAGATACGACATGTGACGCGCGGGGGTGACAGGTGACAGCGTTGCCGGAACCCATGCCGGCGCGGTCGGCCCGAACGAATCGAACCTCGTCGACTCCTGTCACTTCTAACGCCATCACCCCGGCCGCGGCGTCGGTCCTGGCCGGCGTGCCGGCGTGGTGGGCAACGCGCGCTCGCGCGGCCGGCCTGTCCGGGCAGTGGCTCGAAGTCGACTGGGCGATCGCCGACACTCCGATGCCAGCTTGGGCCGGTGACGCTGCCGCCGTCGACTTGGCCGGCACGACGGCCGAGGAACTGGGCATGCTCTACGTCTCCCAGCTTGACCCGAAGGACCGCGCGCAGCACGGCCGGCACTACACGTCCAAGGTGCTCGCCGACACCCTGTGGGCGATGACCAAGCGGGCTCTCGGGTGGAAGCGCCCGCAAGCTCTGAGCGGGCTGGTGCGTGACCCGGCGTGCGGCGCCGGCGCCCTGCTGCTGCCTATCCTGCGCGAGCACCTGGGCGCCGCCGCGCGCGTTGACGCGCAACTCGCGCTCGCCGGCCTGCCGAACGTCATCGCCGGCACCGACACCGACGAGAACGCCGTCTGGCTCGCGAACGTCCTGCTCGCGTCGGAGATGCTGCCAATTCTGGCGCGCACGCCGCGAGCACGCCGGCGCCCGCTGCCCGCCTTGGCCGCGGTCGGCGACGGGCTCGCACCGGCTGACGTGCCGACGCTGGCAACCGTGATGAACCCGCCGTATGGCCGCGTCCGACTCGGATCGGCCGAGCGCGAGCGCTTCGCCGAGTCGCTCTACGGCCACGCGAACCTGTACGGCCTGTTCATGGCGACCGGCCTCGACGCGATCGCCGGCGACGGCGTTCTGTCCGCGCTCGTCCCGACGTCGTTCCTGGCCGGCCGGTACTTCGAGAACCTGCGGCGGGTGCTCGCCGACCAGGCGCCGCTTCGCGAGATTGCGTTCGTCGCCGACCGGAGCGGATCGTTCGGCGGCGTCCTGCAAGAGACGTGCCTGGCGACGTTCAGTAGCAAGCGGGTCCGGCGGGTCACTATCTCGACGATCGGGCCGCAGACCAGCGAGGTCGCCACCGTGCGATCGCCGCGCGGTGTCCTGCCGTGGCTGCTGCCCCGTCACTCCGACGACGCACCGACCGCAGCGGCGGCGATCGGCATGCGGACAAATCTCCGGTCGGTCGGCTGGCGCGTGTCGACGGGTCCGCTGGTGTGGAATCGGCGCAAGGCGGACCTTGTGTCGCGACCGGGCGCCGGCCGGGTGCCGGTGCTGTGGGCAGCTGACATCGACGGCGGCAAGGTCCATCGCGACGCAGCGCGGGACTCGACGCGCTACCTGAAACTGCGCGGCAACGACGAACACGTCATGGTGCTGACCGAACCGGCCGTCCTGGTGCAGCGCACCACGGCGCCCGAGCAGACGCGCCGGCTGGTCGCCGCTCACCTGACGGCCGACGTCCTCGCCGAATGGGGCGGTCGCGTCGTCGTCGAGAACCATGTGAACGTCATCCGCGCCGCCCGCGGCCAGTCGCAAGCGGTGCCGGCCGACCTGCTCGCACGCCTACTCGCCACCGTCACGACCGATCGGGTTCTGCGCTGCCTGTCTGGCAGCGTCGCGGTGAGCGCCTACGAACTTGAGGCCCTGCCGCTGCCTGAGCCAGACGTCATAGCCGGATGGGCGGACCTCGGCGCGGCCGACTTCGACGCGGCCGTCGCTCGCGCGTATCGGCCGGTGAGCGCATGACGCTGCGGCCCGTCGTCGACCGCGATCACGTTCGCGAACGACTGGTGAGAATCTTCCCGCCCGAAGCGTTCGACGCGGTGCTGTCCAACCCGCTAGCCGCGGCCGGCGTCGCCGCGATGATCTACGTCGGCGCAGTGGTCGACGACGAGGGCGCCCCCGAACCGGAGAACGTGTGGAGCAGGCCGTCAACAGTGCTGTGGATGTCCGACACGATCCACGCTCACACCAGCGACGACGAGCGCCTGGCCTACGCTGCCGCCGCGGCAGTCGGCCGACGGCGGATAGAGACGCTGGTCCAGGAGTGGGGCGACAGTCACCACCCTTGGTACGCAGACACCACCCGCGAGACGCTGCGCGACGAAATCTGGCCGAAGTGGCGCGAGAACGGCGCGGCGCGGCTGCGTGCGGGCATCGCGACGAGCAGTTCGCTGCCCCGCTGGGCGCTGACCGCTTCGTTCGCCGGCCTGTTCGATCCCGCGCTCGACGGCGACGCGCTCGACGCGGCGATCGCCGACTGGCAGGACGCGCACCTGAACCCCGGCGCGAAATTGAAACTGCACTACGCGAGCGCCCTGGCGAAAGCGGAGCACGAAGTCACCGTCCAGCTTCCGGGATACGGACAACGGGTGCTCGACCCCGGCGTGTCGTCGATGATCCTCAAGGGCGTGATCGAACAGTGGGCACCCGCACGGCTTGCCACGCCGGTAGTGCTCGCCATCAGCCAGTCCGGCGACAAGCTGTACGTCGCGGATCAGGCCGTGCTGGCTCAGATCGGCATTTCGATCAACGTCTCGTCCGTGCTGCCCGACGCGATCGTCGTCGATGTCGGCGTCACGCCGGCGACGTTCTGGATCGTCGAAGCAGTCGCGACGGACGGCGAGATCAACGAGACGCGCAAAGAGAACCTGACCGAGTGGGCGGTCGAGCAGTACATCGCACCGGAGCAGTTGCAATTCCTGTCCGCGTTCGCATCTCGCAACGCTCCAACCATCCGCCGGCGGCTGAAAGACATTGCGAGCGGGACGTATTGCTGGTTTCTCGACGAACCCGGCAACGAACTTTCGTGGAGCGAAATCTAGCCGTTGCCGGCGACCGGCCCGCGCTCAAAGCGAGGCATTGCGGCTGCCGGCGTTGCGCTCGTCGAGCAGTTCGTCCAGGACGGTAGTCGACGGATTCGGGGCACCCAGTTCGGAGCAGGTGCGCCGCACCGCCGCGACCAACCTCAGTTCGGAGTCGATCGTGTTGCGGTCCCGCATTGCCTGAGCGTAAGCCGACCGGCGCGCCCCTTGTCGCACTAGTTGCGGTGCCATAGGTGGGTTGTCGTGTTGCCCGCGCCCGTTCCGCCGGTCACGAGGAACGCCAGCCGCGCCCCGACGACGTCGGCGAGCAGCCCGGCCGCGCTCGGGTCGATGGCGCCCGCCCGCGTCAGCGCGTCCAGATCCTGGGTGGCGGGCCGCAACACCCGCAGCGACAGGCAGGTTCCTGTCGCGGCGATCGGCGCCAGCACCGCATGCAGGCGCACGGTGTACTGACCGCCGCCGACGCCGGTCAGCTGTCCGTCCACCCACGGCTGCGCCTCGTCCAACCGGCGACCGGCCGCCAGCGCCAGCCGCTGAACGAGCCGTCGCACCGCCTCCTCGTCCGCGAACCGCACCGCGCTGCGGCGCAAACCGGTCCCGTCGTCGACCCAGACCTCGTCCGGCGCGGTGACGAGCACGTCGGTGGTGCCCTCGGCGGACAGCAGCGGCTCGAGCACGCCGGCGCCGGTCAGCTCGGTCTGCAGTGCCCGCAGACCGCTGAGCACCTCGGTGTCGCCGAGCAGACCACCCGACTCGGCCCGGATCGCGTCGGCGACGACGGTGGGCCGCAGCGGTGCCGACTCCGCGGCGAGGCGTTCGCGGACGCGGTCGATCAGCGGCGAATTCATCGGTCCGCACCCGGATGCCGGTGCAGAGTGGTCAGCACCTTGCGCGCCGCGACCGCCAGCGGTGAGCGGGTGCCGACCCGCAGACCTCCGCGTTCCAGGCTTTGAGCAACGCCCGGTTGTGGCCGCATCCCGGCCAGCAGGGGCAAACCGACGATCGCGGCGACGTCGACCGAGCGCAGCCCGCCCGGCGCAGGCCCCCGCACCACCACGCCCGCATTCGCGTTGAGCGAGCAGACCCAGCGCCCGACCGCAGTGGTCGCCGCGCAGGACCGGATGTCGGCGGGGGTCATGACGACGACGAGATCCGCTGCGATCAGCGCCGTCTCGGCGGCCGCGGTCGAGCGTCGGGGCACGTCGCAGACCACGGTCGCGCCGCCGCGGCTGCCCGCGTCGATCACCGCGCCCAACGGCGCGGCCTCCA
This sequence comes from Mycobacterium sp. IDR2000157661, assembly GCF_022317005.1. Lineage (NCBI taxonomy): Bacteria > Bacillati > Actinomycetota > Actinomycetes > Mycobacteriales > Mycobacteriaceae > Mycobacterium > Mycobacterium sp. IDR2000157661. Next base: position 2,069,154 of record NZ_CP081006.1, on the reverse strand, counting down.
CCTCGCCGCCGGCGCGACCGCCCGACAACACGCTGACCCCGTGACACCGGGGCAGTGCCTCGCGCAGGGCCCCGTAGCTGAGCCGGCCACCGCGCAGCTGCAGATCCGGCCAGCGCAGTCCCGACTCGGCCTCGCTGCCCGCCACCAGGTCGATGCCGCCACTCCACGGGTCGGCATCGATCAGCAGCGCCTGAGACGTCGACTGCGCCAGGGCCGTTGCGAACACCGACGCTCCGGCGCCGCCGCGGCCTGCGATGACCGCGGCCACCGCACCTCGCCGTCCGGTCTCGTCGGCCTCGTCCGCGGCCGCGGCGAGCTCGGCCATCAACACGTCGTCCTGCGCAGGCAGGGTGACCACCCGTTGAGCGCCCACCGCGATCGCGGTCTGCCAGTCGGAGGCGCACGGCTCGGCCCGCCCGACCACGATCACCCGCGGGCGGCGCGGCAGCGCGCTGCGCACACACCGTTGCGCCGCCGCGGTGTCGAGCAGGACCGCCGCCGCGCCGGTCCACACCTTGCGACTGGACGGCTCGCCCGCGTACACCACGCTGACGCCCGCCGCTGCGCACACCCGGTCGACGTCGTCGCGCAACGCAGGATCGGCGATCAGCGCGAGATATCCACTCGACGAAGCCATGGCGTCCACCCTGCGGTGCCCGACCGACGATGCGCGACGACCGCTGACCGCTCTGTGGATGGACCAGGTACTGGGGATAAGCCCGATGCCGGGATAGGCGAAAATCGCGTTCCGCAACCCCGCGACAATGGCGGATGTATCCGGATTGCGAAGAACCCCGAAAAGGGGACGACCCCCGCCAGGGGGGGAGGAGGCGGAGGTCGTCGTGAATCAGCCCCGGGGGGTCGGGCTGATGCACACCCAGCATAAGCCGGGTAACGCTCACTATACACACGCCAGTCCGTCACGGCGCAAGTGCTCGTTGCTAACGAAATCAGCACGAAATCCGAGAAGTCGGCACTTACCCGCAGGTGTCGTAACCTGCCAGTTTGTACACTCTGTCGCCAACTGTCACTCGGCCGACCCTATGCTGGCGCTGTGACCGCATCCGAGTCGGCGGCCGAGAGGTCGACCACTCCGCAAACGACTGCCCCGACGGATCGACCGGTGCGCACCGCGGCCTTCTTCGATCTCGATAAGACCGTGATTGCGAAATCCAGCACATTGGCGTTCAGCAAACCCTTTTTCGAGCAGGGGCTAATGAATCGGCGTGCCGTGCTGAAGTCGACCTACGCACAGTTCCTGTTCCTCATGTCCGGCGCCGACCACGACCAGATGGATCGGATGCGGTCCTATGTGACCAACATGTGTGCCGGCTGGGACGTCGAACAGGTGAAGTCGATCGTGGGCGAGACCCTGCACGACATCGTAAATCCGCTGGTGTTCGCCGAGGCGGCGGAGTTGATCGCCGATCACAAGCTGTGCGGTCGTGACGTGGTCGTGGTCTCGGCCTCCGGCGAGGAGATCGTCGCGCCGATCGCCCGGGCGCTGGGCGCAACCCACGCCATGGCCAGTCGGATGGTCGTCGAGGACGGCAGGTACACCGGCGAGATCGCGTTCCACTGCTACGGCGCGGGCAAGGTCGCGGCCATCCGCGAACTGGCCGCCCGCGAGGGTTACGCGCTCGAGCACTGCTACGCCTACTCCGATTCGAGCACCGATGTGCCGATGCTCGAAGCGGTCGGCCACCCGGCCGTGGTAAACCCCGATCGCGCGTTGCGCAAAGAGGCGGCGGCCCGCGGATGGCCGGTACTGAGTTTCTCCAAACCGGTGTCGTTGCGCGACCGCATCCCGGCGCCGTCCAGTGCTGCCGTGGCAACCACGGCGGCGGTCGGCGTCAGTGCGCTCGCGGCCGGGGCGCTGACCTATTCGCTGTTGCGGCGCTTCGCTTTTTGACCGACTCTTCGTGAGGTAGCCGGCGCCGGCGTAACGATCTGAATTCACGCCCGGTTTGGGCCTTGATGTGACGCTGGTCACGGGGTACAAAGGAACCACGGAAGCTTGGTGAGGCCAAGGCCGAGCCGGAAGAGAAGGCTCGGATCTCCCGACCCAGGCTCCCCAGCACGGTCCCCGGCACCCACGCGGAGCACATGCCGCGGAATAGGCAAAAGTGTTGCGGGCTTGCGTATTTGCGAAGAGCGGACAACCATGACGACCCTTTGGGTGGGGTCGGGTTCGTAGCGCATCGACAAGACGCCGAGGCCACCCACGCAACCCACCAGAGCACGCTTGGTAACCGGTGTCCGTGCTAGCGGGCGACGAGCCGAAATCAGTTCGGAACGTCGCCCGCTTTGCGTTGCTGGCGGCGATTACGACGAGGCGGCCTCGGCGATGGCCAACGCCTCCCTGGCGCCCTCCGCCAGACCGCGGCAGCTCATCAGGATCCAGGCCGTCAGCCCGTCGGGCGTTCCCGAGGAGAACCCGCGCAGCGCGGCGCGGTAGTCGCCCGAGCGGCGCATCCAGTACACCTCCGGCACGCCGAGACCGTGCGGGTCCAGACCGGTGGTCATCGTCACCAACCGCGCCGCCGCGCGCGCCACTACACCATCGGCGGTGCCGAACGGCGCCAAGGCCAGCAGTTCACCGTGCACGACGGCGGCCAACACCGGCGCGGGCGTCCGGCTGCCGGTGACGACATCGGCCAGCAGCGTCAACCGCGGCCCGACGGCGGTATCACCGCGCGGACGGCCGAGGCTCTCGTCGTCGGTGATGTCGACGGCCGCCAGCGCGTGCAACCGCGCGATCGCCTGAAGCGGCGCCCGTCGCCAGACCCCGACCAGCGACGTCTCGCCGCCTTCGAGTGCTTCCGATACCCGCAGTGCGCCTGCGAGCACCGGATCGGGCGCGCTGTCCGCGGAGAACTGCAGCGCACCCCCGTCCAACACCGACGACGCGCGGGCAGCCCGCAGCGCCGCCTCGGCTGCGGTCGCCGGCCAGCCGCGCAGGTTCGCGCGGTGGCGGTGCGCGCGGCCCAGCGCCTCGCGCGCCTGCTCGCCTGCGTCCGGGACACCGGGCAGGTCGGCCAGCGGAGCGAGCGGGTCGGTCACGCCAGCCGACGCTAGCCGACCGCTCGGCGCGCGGGAGGGCCCACCCGCAGAGGGACGTGTGACATGCCGCCGTCCGGCGCGGTTTCGGTGACTAGGCTCACAGCCATGAGCGAGACGCACACCGAAGTACCGTCTGTCTACCCGCCTTCGGCGGAATTCGCCGAGCATGCCAACGCCAATGAGGACATGTACCGCGAGGCCGAGGCCGACCGTCTGGCGTTCTGGGCGAAGCAGGCCGACAGGCTGGCCTGGGACACCCCGTTCACCGAGGTGCTGGACTGGTCGGAGGCCCCGTTCGCCAAGTGGTTCATCGGAGGCAAGCTTAACGTCGCCTACAACTGTGTGGACCGCCACGTCGAGGCCGGCAACGGAGACCGGGTGGCGATCCGCTGGGAAGGCGAACCCGGTGACAGCCGCGACATCACCTACGCCGAGTTGCAGAGCGACGTGTGCAAGGCCGCCAACGTGCTGACCGACCTCGGGCTGTCCGCGGGCGACCGGGTCAACATCTACATGCCGATGATTCCGGAGGCGATCGTCGCGATGCTCGCCTGCGCCCGCCTCGGCGTGCTGCACTCGGTGGTGTTCGCCGGTTTCTCGGCGTCGGCCCTGGCGGCCCGCATCGAGGACGCCGAGGCCAAGATGGTCATCACCAGCGACGGGCAGTACCGCCGCGGGCAGGCCGTCTCGCTCAAGGAATCGGTCGACGAGGCATGCGCCGGACAGAAGTCCATCGAACACGTTCTCGTCGTGCGGCGCACCGGGATCGACACTCCGTGGACCGAAGGCCGCGACCTGTGGTGGCACGACACCGTCGAGGCGGCGTCCCCCGAGCACACGCCTGAGGCCTTCGACTCCGAGCACCCGTTGTTCCTGCTGTACACCTCCGGCACCACCGGCAAGCCCAAGGGAATCATCCACACGTCCGGCGGCTACCTGGTCCAGTCCTCCTACACCCACTACAACGTCTTCGACATCAAGCCGGAGACCGACGTGTACTGGTGCACCGCCGATATCGGCTGGGTGACCGGGCACACCTACATCGTCTACGGTCCGCTGTCGAACGGCTGCACACAGGTGGTGTACGAGGGCACACCGAATTCGCCCAACGAGCACCGACACTTCGAGGTCATCGAAAAGTACGGCGTCACCGTCTATTACACGGCACCGACGCTGGTCCGGATGTTCATGAAGTGGGGCCGTGAGTTCCCCGACGCACACGACCTGTCCAGCCTGCGTCTGCTCGGTTCGGTCGGCGAACCGATCAACCCCGAAGCTTGGCGGTGGTATCGGGACACCTTCGGCAACAACAAGACTCCGGTCGTCGACACCTGGTGGCAGACCGAGACCGGCGCCATCATGATCTCGCCGTTGCCCGGCATCACCGCGGCCAAGCCCGGCTCGGCGATGCGGCCGTTGCCGGGTATCTCGGCCAAGATCGTCGACGAGGAGGGCAACGAGTTGGTGCCCGGCGCCGACGAGGCCGAGCACGTCACCGGCTACCTGGTTCTCGACCAGCCCTGGCCGGCGATGTTGCGGGGCATCTGGGGTGACCCGGAGCGCTACAAGGAGACCTACTGGTCGCGCTACGCCGACAAGGGCTGGTACTTCGCCGGCGACGGAGCGCGCGTCGACTCCGACGGCTCGATCTGGCTGCTCGGGCGGATCGACGACGTGATGAACGTGTCCGGGCACCGGATCTCGACCACCGAGGTGGAGTCCGCGCTGGTCGGGCACTCGCATGTCGCCGAGGCCGCGGTCGTCGGCGCCAGTGACGACACCACCGGCCAGGGCATCTGCGCGTTCGTCATCCTCGAATCGCACGCCAAGCACCGCGACGGCGACGAGATGGCCGCCGAACTCCGCGAACAGGTCGCCAAGGACATCGGCAAGATCGCCCGGCCCAGGGAGATTCACGTCGTGCCCGAGCTGCCCAAGACCCGCAGCGGAAAGATCATGCGTCGGCTGCTGCGCGACGTCGCCGAGGGCCGTGAACTCGGCGACACCTCGACGCTGGTGGATCCCAACGTGTTCGAGGCGATCCGGGCCAGTAAAGCCGAGACATAGACCCCAGCAGGACCGCGTCAGGCGGCGGCGCCGACCGGGACGAAGCCGGTTCCCGGTCGGTTCTTGGCGGTGATGTCCGCCAGTTGCATGTTGAACGACATGTTCACCGCGGGGGTGTGCAGCGGCACGTACTTGAGGATGCAGGTCGGCAGCTTCTCGGAGAAGGCGCCGTGGATCATGCCGACCAGGCGGTTGTTGACGGTTACCGGCGCACCGGAGTCACCGGGCTGACCGCAGACCTGGTTGACGAACGTGCCGGGCTGCTCACCCGGTCCCCAGGTGACGCCGCACGAGTAACCGGTGGTGCGGCCCAGCTTGCACGCGACGTCGCCGACCATCGGATCCGGCCCGAGACCGTCGATCCGGAAACCGTTGACGTCGTTGGTCGGACGCACTTTGGCGGGGTCGAACTGGATCACCGCGTAGTCGAGCGCATCGTTTCCGGCCACCATGGTGCCCAGCACCCCGGCGCCTTTCGCGTCCTCGGCGGCGACCTGGGCACCCGGGCCCCCGCAGTGTGCGGAGGTGAAGCCGATCAGGTTGCCACGGTCGTCGTTACCGATGGCGGTGAGCGTGCAGAGCGTCTCGCCATCGACGACCAGTCCCGACCCGCCGCCGAGCGTCACGAGCCCTTGAGCGGAAGCCGGGGCCGCCGGCGCGAACAGCGCCGCGGACAGCGCGGCGACCGCCGCGGCGCAACGCAGGCGGCCGCTGGACCTCACCGGAAAGTCTCCCATCGACGCGCACGACGTTGCCTGCCACGAACCCGGACAGTCTATCCGCGGGCGGGATCGATTCGACGGCACGCCACATGGCAACATGAACCGCAACCGACACCCCGGGAGGAACTGTCCGTGAGCGATCGCAGGAATGGCGTGCCGACCACCGTGACGTCGATACCGCTGGTCGACCCCCATGCTCCCAAACCGGACCCGTCCATCGGTGACCTGGTCAAGGACGCCACCGCGCAGGTCTCCACGCTGGTGCGGGCCGAGGTCGAACTGGCCAAGGCGGAGATCACCCGCGATGTCAAGAAGGGGCTGACCGGCAGCGTCTTCTTCATCCTGGCGCTGGTCGTGCTGTTCTACTCGACCTTCTTTTTCTTCTTCTTCGTCGCAGAGTTGCTCGACAACTGGATCTGGCGCTGGGCGGCGTTCCTGATCGTGTTCGGGATCATGGTGGTGGTCACCGCGGTGTTCGCCCTGCTGGGCTATCTCAAGGTGCGCCGCATCCGCGGTCCGCAGAAGACGATCGAATCGGTCAAGGAGATCCCGGAAGCGCTCACGCCGGGCCACGACAAGACCAAGGGGCTCGCGTCGGCCGACGGCAAGCCGGGCGCGACGGCCGATCCCTCAGGCTGGTAAATGTCCGCGCCCCGCGGCGACGGCAGGCATCCGCCGGCTCCGTCGGTCGTGCGCATCGACGGACCCTGGCGCCATCTCGAGGTGCATGCCAACGGCATTCGCTTCCACGTCGTGGAAGCCGAATCCAGCGGCGCGACGACGGATACCGACCGCCCGCTGGTCATCCTGCTGCACGGCTTCGGATCGTTCTGGTGGTCGTGGCGCCATCAGCTTCGGGAGCTCACCGGTGCGCGCGTGGTTGCCGTGGACCTGCGCGGCTACGGCGCCAGCGACAAGCCGCCACGCGGCTACGACGGGTGGACACTGGCCGGTGACACCGCCGGACTTGTGCGCGCGCTCGGGCACAGGAACGCGACCCTGGTCGGGCACGCCGACGGCGGACTGGTGTGCTGGGGGACCGCGGTGCTCCATCCCCGGGCGGTGCGGGCCATCGCTGTGGTGAGCTCTCCGCATCCGGTCGCACTGCGCGCCTCGGTGATGCGCCGCCGCGCACAGGGCGGCGCGCTGCTGCCATCGATGCTGCGCTACCAGGTGCCGATGTGGCCGGAGCGCGCATTGACGCGAAACCACGCCGACGGACTCGAGCGCCTGGTCCGCAGCCGTGCGAGCGCGAAATGGCTTGCCTCCGCTGACTTCTCGGAGACCATAGCCCACATGCGACGTGCCATCCGGATTCCCGGCGCGGCGCACTCGGCGTTGGAGTACCAGCGCTGGGCGGTGCGCAGCCAGTTGCGCGGAGAGGGCCGCCGTTTCATGCGGTCGATGAAGCGTCCGATCACCGTTCCGGTGCTGCATCTACGCGGCGATGCCGACCCGTACGTGCTGGCCGATCCCGTGTACCGCACGCAGCTGTACGCGCCGCACGGCCGATACGTATCGGTCGCCGGCGCAGGCCATTACGGCCACGAGGAGGCCCCCCAAGCGGTGACCGAGCAGCTCACCCGCTTCCTGCGCCAGGTGTACTAGGTGATGCAGGCGCCCGTCGCGACTCGCTCGCTGTTGTTGAGTTTGGCGATCTGATTGGACACCTCGCTGGCGGTCAGCACGAAGCCGGTGTCGGCGTCGTCGACCGCGGCACCGAAGACCACCCCCAGCACCCGGCCTTCGCGGTCGATCATCGGTCCACCCGAATTACCCTGCCGCACACTGCCTCTGACCGTGTACACCTCGCGCTCCACAGTTGAGGTGCGGTAGATGTCGGGTCCGCTCAGCTCGATGATCTCGCGCACCCGCGCCGGGGTGGCCACGAAGTTGCCGCCACCCGGGTAGCCCATCACCACGGCGTCGGTACCGGTGGCCGCGGGTGTCTCGGCGAACTGCAGGGGCGCGGCGGGCAGATTCGGCACGTCGAGGATCGAGATGTCGGCCTGCGGGTCGTAGGACACCACGTACGCGTCATACGTTTGGCCGTCCATCTCGACGGTCACGCTTTCCGAGCCGGCGACCACGTGGGCGTTCGACATCACCCGGTCGGGCGCGGCGACGAAGCCGGTGCCCTCGAGCACCTTCTGGCAGCCGGGTGCCACGCCGCGGATCTTGACGACGCTGGGCCGCGTCGCAGTCACGATCGGATCGGCGGCCAACGCGGCGTCGGGGGCATCGACCGCGACGATCGGAGTGCGACCGAAGGGCTGCAGCACATCCGGCAGGCCGGAGGTGTCCAGCAGGGCCGACAGCCGCGTCGGCACCGACCGCAGCCAACTCGGCGCCGCATCGTCGACCTGCTTGAGCACCTTCGAGCCACGCACGGCGGCGGCCAGGTTGGGCTGGTCCGACGTCTGCAGGGGGTAGGTCAACATCCAGGCCGCGACCAGCACCGCGACGATCTGGATCGCGACGCCGACCAGCGAGTCGACCGCGCGCAGGGACCGGTTGCGGATGGCACTGCGCACCGCGCGGCCGAGCACCACGCCGGCGATCTCGCCGACCACGACCAGCGCCAGGATGAGGAACAGCGTCACGAAGAGCTTGGTGCGCGGGCCGTCGATGTTGGCGACGATGTGCGGGGCGAGCAGCACCCCGGCCACCGCGCCGAGCACCACGCCGAGGAACGACAGCATCGAGCCGAGCGCACCCGAGCGCCAGCCCGAGATGCCCGCGACGAACGCGATACCGAGGACCACCAGGTCCACCCACTGTGACGATGTCATGGTTGAGCACCACCGTAACCGTCCGGGCACTGGACGAGCGCCATCGCCTCCTCCAGCTCCCGTACGTCGTCGGTGTCCCACGGCTGGGCCCACCCGGCCACGTCGAGCATCGCCGAGATGACCTGGCCGGTGAAGCCCCACACCAGCATCTCGTTGAGCAGGAACGCCGGGCCCGCAAAGCGGCGGTTGGCCGCGTTGCGGTACACCATGATTCGATTCTCGGGATTGATGAACGCCCGAAGCGGCACCCGCGCGACGATCGCGGTCTCGGCGGCGTCGACGACGTCCACCGGTCCGGGATCAGGCGAGTACGCCAATACCGGCACCACGTGGAAACCCGACGGTGGGATGAACAATCGCTCCAGCGTGGCGAGTGGATGCAGCCGGCCGACGTCGATCCCCGTCTCCTCGTTGGCCTCACGCAGTGCCGTCTGCACCGGACTGTGGTCGCCGTGCTCGACGGCACCGCCGGGGAAGGCGGCCTGGCCGGCATGGTGGCGCAACGTCGACGCCCGGACCGTCACCAGCAGGTCGACGTCGTCGGGCAGTTCGGACGACGAGTCGGCCGGACCCGAGAACAGCACCAGGACAGCGGCATCACGGCCTGCGACGACCGCCGCAGCGGCTTCGCTGGCGGCCGCGACCATGGCGAACACCTCGGGCGGCACCCGTCGGCGGTAGGCGTGCTTGACGTCGTGGGCATTGACGAGCAGCGGCTCGAGCCAGGCCGGGGCGGCGTCGGGAACCAGCCCGCTGCCCTCGCTCGCCCAGCTCACCCGAATGCTCCTAACTGTGGATTCACCGCTGCGGCGATCTCATCGGCGGTGGCGAATGCGCGCGGCAGAATCTCGGCAACGCTACCGTCCGCGCGGAGCACCACGGTGGCGGGCATGACGTTGGGCACCCGCAGCGCTGCGGCGACGAGGCGTCGACCGTCCTGCAACGTGGGCAGTCGCACACCGAGTTCGGCCAGTCGCAGCAACGCGGCGGTCTCGTTCTCGTCCTGGTGCACGGTCAGCACGGTCACCTGCGGCCCGACCCGGCGCTGGTACTCGGCCAGCGCGGGCAGTTCCTCCGCGCACGGCCCGCACCAGTAGGCCCACAGGTTGAGCACCACCGTGCGGCCCGCCAGGGCTCTGGCGACGTCGACGGTCGACCCATCGCCCGCGCACTCGAGCGTGATGCCCCGCAACTCTTCGGGCCCCGCACCGACACCCGGCGCGGGACAGGGCGGCAGGTCCGCTTTCGCCCGCGGCCCCGCCAGCGCCTGGGCCGTATCGGCGTCCCGACGATCACGTGCGAGATCGGTGCCCTGCGGCCCCGGCGCCGGGACGTCCTGTCGCAACTGCGCCACCATCGCCACCACGAGCGCCACCACGACGACCAATGCCGCGACGGACCACCGAGTCGAGGCGCGCATGGTCAACGGTCGGACGTGGTCACAGCCCGGCCATCGCGAGCAGGTGCTCGGTCTCCGGGCCCTTGACCAGCGGTGCGGCGACCATCGGGTCGGTCGGCCCCGCGCCGTAGGACGGGCAGTCCGCGGCCAGCACGCATACTCCGCAGGCCGGTTTGCGGGCGTGACACACCCGTCTGCCGTGGAAGATCACGCGGTGGCTCAGATCCGTCCATTCCTTGCGCTCGATCAACTCGGCCACCGCGAACTCGACTTTGACGGGATCCTCCTCGGCGGTCCACCGCCAGCGCCGCGCGAGCCGGCCGAAGTGGGTGTCGACGGTGATCCCGGGGATGCCGAAGGCGTTGCCCAGGATGACGTTGGCGGTCTTGCGGCCGACCCCGGGCAGGGTGACCAGCTCATCGAGGGTGGCGGGAACCTGCCCGTCGAAGCGCTCGACGAGCTCCTGTCCGAGCCGGATCAGCGAGTTCGTCTTGTTGCGGTAGAACCCGGTGGGCCGGATGAGCTCCTCGACCTCGGTGCGGTCTGCCTGCGCGTAGTCCAACGCGGTGCGGTACTTCTTGAACAAGGCGGGGGTGGTCAGGTTGACCCGCTTGTCGGTGCTCTGCGCCGACAGGATTGTCGCCACGGTCAGCTCGAGCGGGTCGGTGAAATCGAGTTCGCAATACACGTGCGGAAAGGCCTGCGCCAGTGTGCGATTCATTCGCCGCGCCCGCCGGACCAGCCCGGTCCGGGTCTCCTCGTCCCAGTTGCGGGCGCGGCCGCGTACGCCCGGCCTCCCCGCTGACTTCTCACCCACGGTCACGAGGGCCAGCGTACTGACGCGCCCGGACAATCGAGGTTCGGACCGGTGACATTTCGTGATCCCGCTGAGACATTCGCCGTGTTTACTTCTGCCTTGTGTCGTGGTTGCTGGTGGCGCTGATTCCCGGGTTGTTGATGGTGGTGACAATCGGGCTGCAGCGACTGGAAGCCGGCCTCCACCGCGACACCGTCTCCGCCGGCGACGTGGCGAAGTTCTTCGAGCACGCCGAGCCGTCGGACGTCAGCACGCTGGCTCGCGACGGGATGAGCCGTGCGCTGGACGGACTGCGGCAGCGCCAGCACGCCCGCGACGCCGCCCCGCCTCCCGCGGCCCGCGGTTCGGGTTTGCCGACTCTGGTGTACGCCCATCACGGGGCGAATACCGAATTTCGGCCGACCCGACATGCCGATCGTGTGTAGCGTGAGCTGGTCACGAATTCGGGTAACTCTAGACTGATCTCGCTAACCGATAGAGGTCGGCTTCACCCAACAGCTTAAGAGGGGCAACGTGGACGAGATCCTGGCTAGGGCCGGAATCTTCCAGGGGGTCGAACCCAGCGCCGTTTCCGCGCTGACCAAACAACTGCAGCCCGTCGACTTCCCACGTGGACACACCGTGTTCGCCGAGGGTGAGCCCGGCGATCGGCTCTACATCATCATCTCCGGCAAGGTGAAAATCGGTCGGCGATCGCCCGACGGGCGCGAGAATCTGCTCACGATCATGGGCCCGTCGGACATGTTCGGCGAACTGTCGATCTTCGACCCCGGCCCGCGCACCTCGAGCGCGACGACCATCACCGAGGTTCGCGCTGTCTCGATGGACCGCGATGCGTTGCGCGCCTGGATCGCCGACCGTCCGGAGATCGCCGAGCAGCTGCTGCGTGTGCTGGCTCGCCGGCTGCGCCGCACCAACAACAATCTGGCCGATCTGATCTTCACCGACGTGCCCGGCCGCGTCGCCAAGCAGCTGTTGCAACTGGCCCAGCGGTTCGGCACGCAGGAGGGCGGCGCGCTGCGCGTCACGCACGACCTGACGCAGGAGGAGATCGCCCAGCTCGTCGGCGCATCCCGGGAAACCGTCAACAAGGCGCTCGCCGATTTCGCGCACCGTGGCTGGATTCGGTTGGAGGGCAAGAGCGTTCTGATCTCCGACTCCGAGCGCCTGGCCCGCCGCGCACGCTAGCGTCACCCCGATCCGGCCGGGCTGAGCGCGGCGCAGATCACTCAGGAACGCAGGTAGTCCAGCTGCGCCTGCACGCTCCATTCGGCGACGTCCCACAGGTTCTCGTCGACGTCGGTGTAGACGTGTTCGACGATGCGGCGGGCGGTCGCGTCGTCGCCGAGCACCTGCAGCGCCTCACGCACCTGCTCGAGCCGTTCCTGCCGGTGGGTCAGGTACATGTCGCTGACCGACTCGAGGTCCTCCAGGTCGGGGCCGTGGCCCGGCAGCACCGCGCGGTGTCCCAGCCCGCGCAGCCGCTGCAGCGAGTCCAGGTACGCGGCGAGGCTGCCGTCCTCCTTGTCGATCACCGTGGTGCCGCGGCCGAGCACGGTGTCGGCGGTTAGCACGGCATCGTCGAGCAGGAACGACACCGAGTCGGCGGTGTGGCCGGGCGTTGCCATCACCGTGATCCGCAGTCCGGCCGCGTCGATGACCTCACCGTCGTGCAGCGGCCCCCCAAGGCCCCGCAGAAAACCGCTGCCGACGGCGCGCACCACCGCACCCGTCCGCTCGACGATCTTGTCGATGCCGCCGGTGTGGTCCTCGTGCTTGTGGCTGATCAGCACCAACGGGACGGGTCCGAGGTCGGCGATGCGCGCGAGATGCCCGTCGTCGTCGGGGCCGGGATCGACGACGACCATCTCATCGCTGCCCGGCCCGCGCAGCACCCAGGTATTGGTGCCCTCGAGCGTCATCTTGCCCGGGTTCTCGCACAGCAGCACCGACGCCGTCGCGGTGACCGGCCGCAGGCGGCCGTAGGCCGGATGCTCCAGCGTCACCGCGTCGCTCACGCGACCTCCGCCCGATCGTCGCTCACGCGACCTCCGCCCGATCGTCGCTCACGCGACCTCCGCCCGATCGTCGCTCACGCGACCTCGACAATCAGTTCGACCTCCACCGGCGCGTCCAACGGCAACTCCGACACCCCGACCGCCGAGCGCGCATGCGCCCCGGCATCGCCGAACACGTCACCGAGCAACTCCGAGGCGCCGTTGACGATCCCCGGCTGGCCGTTGAAGCCGGGAGCCGACGCGACGAATCCGACGACCTTCACGATGCGGGTCACCGAGTCGATGCTCACCAGCGAGTTCACCGCCGCCAGGGCATTGAGCGCGCACACCCGGGCCAGCGCCTTGCCCTCCTCCGGTGTGACCGCGGCGCCGACCTTGCCGGACTGCAGCAGCGAGCCGGCCTGCACCGGCAGCTGCCCCGCGGTGTAGACGAGGTTGCCGGTGCGCACCGCGGGCACGTAGGCCGCCAGCGGCGGCACCACCGCAGGGAGCTCGATACCGAGTTCGGTCAACCGCGCCGACGGGGTCATATGTGCTCCTCGCGTCCGCGGATCACGTCGGTCGCTTGAGGTACGCGACGTGCTGTTCACCGGTCGGGCCGGGCAGCACCGACACCAATTCCCAGCCGTCCTCGCCCCACTGGTCGAGGATCTGCTTGGTGGCGTGGGTCAGCAGCGGGACGGTGGCGTACTCCCAGCGGGTCGGTTCGCTCATGTGCCGAGCTTATCGGGAGCAGATCCCTGGCCGAAGAAGCGAGGAGCGCCGAACCGGCGTTGGCTAGCATGCAGTCGTGGCTTCCACTACCAATGGCGGTAGACCCGTCGGCTGGCCCTCGCGGCTGACCAAAGCGCGCCTGCACTTCGTCACCGGCAAGGGCGGTACCGGTAAGTCGACGATCGCCGCGTCGCTGGCGCTCGCCCTTGCTGCCGGCGGCCGCAAAGTGCTGTTGGTGGAAGTCGAAGGGCGGCAAGGCATTGCACAGCTGTTCGACGTGCCGCCGTTGCCGTACAAGGAAGTCAAGATCGCCACCGCCGACGGGGGCGGGCAGGTCAACGCGCTCGCCATCGACACCGAGGCGGCCTTCCTGGAATACCTTGAGATGTTCTACAACCTCGGGCTGGCCGGCCGCGCGATGCGCCGCATCGGCGCCGTCGAGTTCGCGACCACCATCGCCCCCGGGCTTCGCGACGTGCTGCTGACCGGCAAGATCCGCGAGATCGTCACCCGCGCCGAGAAGGGAAAGCAACCGGTCTACGACGCCGTCGTCGTCGACTCGCCGCCGACCGGTCGCATCGCCCGCTTCCTCGACGTCACCAAGGCGGTGTCGGATCTGGCCAAGGGCGGCCCGGTGCATGCGCAGGCCGAGAGCGTGGTAAAGGTGCTGCACTCCGACCTGACGGCCATCCACCTCGTCACCCTCCTCGAGGCGCTGCCGATCCAGGAGACGCTGGAAGCCATCGACGAACTGCGCGCACTCGACCTGCCGATCGGCAGCGTGATCGTCAACCGAAACATCCCCGCGTGCCTGCCCGCCGACGACCTGGCCAAGGCCGCCGAAGGTGGCATCGACGCCGACGCCGTGCGCAAGCAACTCGTCGAAGCGGGAATCACGTTGTCCGACAGTGACTTCGCCGGCCTGCTCACCGAGACCATCCAGCACGCCACCCGTATCAAGGCGCGCGCGGAGAGCGCCGAGCAACTCGACGCGCTGGACGTGGCGCGCCTGGAACTACCGCAGATCGCCGACGGGGTCGACCTGGGCAGCCTCTACGAACTGGCCGAAGAACTCGAACGTCAGGGTGTTCGCTGATGAGCGCTCGCGCGAAGAGGAGACAGCACCGATGAGCGCTCGCGCGAAGAGGAGACAACACCGATGAGCGTCACTCCACCTGCCCTGGACATGGGCGCGATCCTGGCCGACACCGCGAACCGGGTCGTGGTGTGCTGCGGCGCAGGCGGCGTCGGCAAGACCACGACCGCCGCGGCGATGGCGCTGCGGGCGGCCGAATACGGCCGCACCGTGGTGGTGCTGACCATCGACCCGGCCAAACGCCTCGCCCAGGCGCTTGGCATCAAGGACCTCGGCAACACCCCACAGCGGGTCCCGCTCGCACCGGAGGTCAAGGGCGAGTTGCACGCGATGATGCTCGACATGCGCCGCACGTTCGACGAGATGGTGGTCCAGTACTCCGGGCCCGGGCGCGCCGACGCAATCCTGGACAACCAGTTCTATCAAACCGTCGCCACGTCGCTGGCCGGCACGCAGGAGTACATGGCAATGGAGAAGCTGGGGCAGCTTCTCGCCGAGGACAGGTGGGATCTCGTCGTCGTCGACACCCCGCCGTCACGCAACGCGCTGGACTTCCTGGACGCCCCGAAACGGTTGGGTAGCTTCATGGACAGCCGGCTCTGGCGGATGCTGTTGGCACCCGGACGCGGCATCGGCCGATTGGTGACCGGCGCGATGGGCCTGGCGATGCGAGCGATGTCGACCATCCTCGGATCCCAGATGCTGTCCGATGCAGCGGGTTTCGTGCAGTCACTGGACGCGACGTTCGGCGGATTCCGCGAGAAGGCGGACCGCACCTACGAACTGCTCAAGCGGCGCGGCACCCAGTTCGTCGTGGTGTCGGCGGCCGAACCCGACGCGCTGCGCGAGGCCTCGTTCTTCGTCGACCGGTTGTCCGAGGAGAACATGCCGCTGGCCGGGCTGATCCTCAACCGCACGCATCCGATGCTCTCGGACCTGCACGCCGAGAAGGCGGTGGAGGCCGCCGAGGCCATCGCCGAGAGGGACCCCGATTCGCTGACGGGCGCGGTGCTCAAGGTGCACGCCGACCGCGCGATGACGTCTCGACGGGAGATCCGGCTGCTGTCGCGTTTCACCGGCGCCAACCCCCATGTGCCGATCGTGGGTGTGCCCTCGCTGCCGTTCGACGTCTCGGACCTCGACGCGCTGCGGACGATCGCCGATCAGATCACCGGCGACGTATCGGCCGCCTAGCGGCTGGGCGGTTCTGGCTCAGCCGGCGCTGCGGTGCTTGCGCTGGGCGGAGAAGAACTCGGCCCAGGAGACCACCTCGGGATGCTGCTTGAGCAGTGCGCGGCGCTGGCGTTCGGTCATGCCGCCCCACACGCCGAACTCCACCCGGTTGTCGAGGGCATCGGCGCCGCACTCGGCGATGACAGGGCAGTGCCTGCAGATCACGGCGGCCTTGCGCTGGGCCGCACCGCGCACGAACAGTTCGTCGGGATCGGCCTGGCGGCAGCGGGCCTGCGAAACCCAGGCGATGCGAGCCTCGGCTTCGGCGCCGTGGACGATGCTTTGAGCCGATGACGTCATTGCGGTCCTGCGCGCCGCGGGCCTTGTAGCTGACACCAGCGTTCCCTTCGTTCCAGCCGCCCTCCGGCCAACACCGGCACGGCGTAGTCCTCCGGTGTAGAACGCTGATGCGATCTACGCCACATTGCGAGGGGTCAGTGTGACCTACATCGCACTGTTCGACCAAATTAGATGGTCACGGGCGGTCTGCGCAATACGTTGAACCCCACTTTTTTGGGACGACCGTGCCGTCAGCGTCCGGAATCGACGCCCATGCCGTTCAGCACGGTATTCAACTCTGGCAATCGACCGTCCGAGGCTGCCATTTTGCGCCGTCGTTAGTCTGTAGGGCATGCCCGACAGTGACCCGATCCGGCCGCCCACCGCGGTGACGGTCATCAAGCTCGCGTGGTGCGTTCTCCTGGCGAGTGTGATCACCGCTGCCCTGATGTTTCCCGTCGTCGGCGGCTTCGGTCTGGTGTCCAACCGGGCGTCCGACGTCGTCGCCAACGGCTCGGCCCAACTGGTGGAGGGTGAGATCCCACAGGTGTCGACGATGGTCGACGCCAAAGGCAACGTGATCGCCTGGCTGTACAGCCAGCGCCGCTTCGAGGTGACCAGCGACGAGATCGCCAACACGATGAAGCTGGCGATCGTCTCGATCGAGGACAAGCGCTTCGCCGAGCACAACGGCGTGGACTGGCAGGGCACGCTGACCGGCCTTTCGGGATATCTGTCGGGCAATCTCGACACCCGCGGCGGCTCGACCATCGAGCAGCAGTACGTCAAGAACTACCAACTGCTGGTGAGCGCGCAGACCGAAGCCGAACGGCGCGCGGCCATCGAGACCACGCCCGCGCGCAAGCTGCGCGAGATCCGCATGGCGTTGACCCTGGACAAGACGTTCACCAAACCCGAGATCCTGACCCGTTATCTGAATCTGGTGTCGTTCGGCAACGGCGCCTTCGGTGTCCAGGACGCCTCGCAGACGTACTTCGGCATCAACGCCTCGGAACTGAGCTGGGAGCAGGCCGCGCTGCTGGCCGGCATGGTGCAGTCCACCAGCACCCTGAACCCGTATACCAATCCCGACGGTGCGCTGGCCCGGCGGAACGTCGTGCTCGACACCATGATCGAGAACATCCCCGAGGAAGCCGAGGCGTTGCGGGCGGCCAAGGAGAAGCCGCTCGGGGTGCTGCCGCAGCCCAGGGAACTGCCGCGCGGTTGCATCGCCGCCGGGGACCGCGCGTTCTTCTGTGACTACGCACTCGAGTACCTGGCCCGCGCGGGCATCAGCAAGGAGCAGGTCTCCAAGGGCGGTTACCTGATCAGGACCACGCTCGATCCCGACGTGCAGATCCCGGTGAAGGCGGCGGTCAACCAGTTCGCCAGCCCCGACGCCGACGGTGTCGCCAGCGTGATGAGCGTGATCCGGCCCGGCAAGGAGTCACACCCGGTGGTGGCGATGGCCAGCAGCCGGACCTACGGCCTGAACCTCGAGGCCGGGGAGACCATGCACCCGCAACCGTTCTCGCTGGTGGGTGACGGCGCGGGGTCGACGTTCAAGCTGTTCACCGTCGCCGCGGCCCTGGAGATGGGCATGGGCATCAACGCCCAACTCGACGTGCCCGCCCAATTCCAGGCCAAGGGCCTCGGCAGCAGTGACAGCCCCGGCTGCCCGCCGGCGACCTGGTGCGTGAAGAACGCAGGCGGCTACCGCGGTCAGATGAACATCACCGACGCATTGGCCACCTCGCCGAACACGGCGTTCGCCAAGCTCATCTCCCAGGTCGGCGTGCAGCGTTCGGTCGACATGGCGGTCCGCCTTGGCCTGCGCTCCTACGCCCTGCCCGGCACCGCGCGCGATTACGACCCGGAGAGCAACGAGAGCCTGGCCGACTTCATCAAGCGCCAGAACATCGGCTCGTTCACGCTGGGTCCCTTCGAGATCAATGCGCTGGAGTTCTCCAACGTGGGAGCGACGCTGGCCTCCGGCGGGATGTGGTGCCCGCCGACGCCGATCGCCGAGGTGATCGACCGCCACGGCGAGAAGGTGTCGGTGACCACCGAGACGTGCGAACAGGCCGTGCCCGAGGGGTTGGCCAACACGCTGGCCAACGCCATGAGCAAGGACGACCAGGGCGCCGGCACCGCGGCCGCCGCGGCCGGTTCAGTCGGCTGGGATCTGCCGATGTCCGGCAAGACCGGTACCACCGAGGCACACCGCTCCTCGGCGTTCCTCGGGTTCACCAACACCCTGGCGGCGGGCAACTACATCTACGACGACTCCACCGCACCCGGTGAGTTGTGCTCGTTCCCGCTGCGCAAGTGCGGGTACGGCGACCTGTTCGGCGGCAACGAGCCCGCCCGCACCTGGTTCGCCGCGATGAAGCCGATCGCGAACAACTACGGCGAGGTCAGGCTGCCGCCGACCGATCCGCGTTACGTCGACGGCGGCGCCGGCTCACGCGTGCCCAGCGTCGCGGGGCTGACGCAGGACGCGGCCCGGCAGCGGCTGCGCGACGCGGGCTTCCAGGTCGCTGACCAGTCCACACCGGTGAACAGCACGGCGTCCTACGGGTCGGTGGTCGGCACGTCACCTAGCGGCCAGACGGTCCCCGGCTCGATCATCACGCTGCAGACCTCCAACGGCATCGCGCCGCCACCGCCAGCGCCGCCACCGTCGGCAGGCGTCCCCGGCGTTCCGGGGCTACCCGCGCCGGTCGGCCAGACCGTCGTCCAGATCCCGGGTCTGCCCCCGATCACCGTGCCGGTGCTCGGACCGCCGCCGCCGGCGCCCCCGCCACCGTGATCCGGCCCGCTGGTCACGCCCGCGTCGGCCGGGTGAACTCGGTGAGCCGGCCCGACTCCCAGTAGGCTGGCCGGCATGTCCGCCCGTTCGACGATCATCAAGAACTCCACCGCCGCGGCCGCCGGTGCGCTGGTGGCCGGCGTCGGCTACGCGTCGCTGATCGAGCGCAACGCCTTCGCAGTGCGTGAGCAGACGATGCCGGTGCTGTCCCCCGGCTCCTCGCCGTTGAAGGTGCTGCACATCAGCGACATCCACATGCGGCCCGGGCAGCGGCGCAAGCAGGCCTGGCTGCGGGAACTCGCCGCCCTCGAACCCGACCTGGTGGTCAACACGGGCGACAACCTCGCGCATTCGAAGGCCGTGCCCGCGGTGGTGCAGTCGCTGTCGGACCTGCTCTCGGTGCCGGGCGTGTTCGTGTTCGGCAGCAACGACTACTTCGGCCCGCGGCCGAAGAACCCGATGAACTACATCACCAACCCGGGGCACCGCATTCACGGTGAGCCGCTGCCGTGGCAGGACCTGCGGGCAGCGTTCACCGAGCGCGGTTGGCTGGACATGACGCACACCCGCCGCGAGTTCGACGTGGCGGGGCTGCATATCGCCGCGGCCGGGGTCGACGATCCGCACCTGTCGCGCGACCGCTACGACGCGATCGCGGGCCGGCCGAGCCCGGCGGCCAATCTCACACTGGGTTTGACCCATTCGCCCGAGCCGCGGGTGCTCGACCGCTTCGCCACCGACGGCTATCAGCTGGTCATGGCAGGCCACACCCATGGCGGCCAGGTCTGCCTGCCGTTCTACGGCGCGATCGTCACCAATTGTGACCTCGACCGGTCGCGGGTCAAGGGCCCGTCGCGGTGGGGGGCGCACACGCAGTTGCACGTGTCGGCCGGCATCGGCACCTCCCCGTACTCGCCGCTGCGGTTCTGCTGCCGTCCGGAGGCCACGCTGCTGACCTTGGTGGCGACGCCGATCGGGGGCCGCGACGCCGACACCCGGGCGGGCAGGTCCCACCCGAGCGTGTCGGTGCGGTGATCGAGGGGCTCCACACAGCATCGCGTCCCGCGCCGCGCACGTGGGCCGACGATGCGGTCCGCCTGATCGAAGCCGACGCCAGACGCAGCGCCGACACGCATCTGCTGCGGTATCCGTTGCCGCTGGCCTGGTGCGACGTGCTGCCCGCGGAATGCCAAGTCCAGCTGTATCTCAAAGACGAGTCGACCCATATCACCGGCAGCCTCAAGCACCGGCTCGCGCGGTCGTTGTTCCTCTATGCGCTGTGCAACGGCTGGATCGACGAGAACACCACCGTCATCGAAGCGTCGTCGGGCTCGACAGCGGTGTCGGAGGCCTACTTCGCCGCGCTGCTCGGCTTGCCGTTCATCGCGGTGATGCCGAAGTCGACCAGTAGCAGCAAGATCGCGTTGATCGAATCACAAGGCGGGCGTTGCCATTTCGTCGCCGAAGCCTCGCAGGTCTACGCCGGGGCCGAGCGGCTTGCTGCGGAGACGGGCGGGCACTACCTCGACCAATTCACCAACGCCGAGCGGGCCACCGATTGGCGCGGCAACAACAACATCGCCGAGTCGATCTTCGAGCAGATGCGCGAAGAGGCTCACCCGGTGCCGGAGTGGATCGTGGTGGGTGCCGGTACCGGCGGCACCAGCGCGACGATCGGCCGATACATCCGCTACCGCCGCCACGGCTCCCGCCTGTGCGTCGTCGACCCGGAGAACTCGGCGTTCTTCCCCGCTTACGCCCAAGGCCGCCGCGACGTCGTCACCGGGATCTCCTCGCGCATCGAGGGGATCGGCCGTCCCCGGGTCGAACCGTCGTTTCTGCCGGACGTCGTCGACCGCATGGTGGTGGTCCCCGACGCGGCCTCGGTGGCGGCAGCGCGGCACGCCAGCGCGGTGCTCGGCCGGCGGGTGGGGCCGTCAACCGGAACGAATCTGTGGGGGGCGTTCGGTCTGCTGTCCGACATGATCGCCGAGGGACGCAGCGGGTCGGTGGTCACGCTGATCGCCGATAGCGGCGACCGCTACGCCGACACCTACTTCTGCGACGACTGGGTGAGGCGCCAGGGGCTGGATCCCTCGGAGTTCGCCTCGGTGCTCGCCGAGTTCGAGCGTTCCGGGCGCTGGCCCTGATCGTCGGCCCCGCCGAATAGCGGGCCGTCGGAGGTGAGGAACAGCCACACCGCGGCCAAAGCGAAGAAACCCACGTAGATGGATGCGCCCAGCCCAGTCATCTCTGCCTCGCTTCGTCGGTTGCTGTCGTCAGTGTGCACAACACCACCGACATGCCCGTTGCTTCCCGCGGCGTGTCGTGACATGCGCCTCTCCGGGTGGACGACAACCACTGCGCACGGCGCCCAGGCGTTTGGCTTGGCACCCCGCCGGTGCGATACGCTGTCGTCGCTTCACGCGGGGTGTGGCGCAGCTTGGTAGCGTGCTTCGTTCGGGACGAAGAGGTCGTGGGTTCGAATCCCGCCACCCCGACCGCACAGGCGACCGGTGACGGTCAGCCGGCGGTCTGATATCCGCCTTTGAGCGTGTCGTCCGGATACAGGCCGTACTTCAGCCGGTATTGACGCGCGAACCGGCCGGAATGCCGAAAGCCCCAGCGGTGAGCGATCTCCTTGACCGTCGATGTCGACGGATGCGAGGTCGTCAACTCGAGATGCGCCCGGTGCAACCGCACGGCCAGCAGATAGCCGATCGGGGTGGTCTTCAGCTGATCACGGAACGCCAGTTGAAGCGCCCGCGGCGTCACGTGCGCGACCGCCGCGATATCGGCGAGCGTGATCTGGGTGTGCGCGTACGTCTCGACGAAGTCGATCGCCCGACCGAGCCACGGCGGACCGTGCGCTGGTCGATTCTCCTCGCGTCTGGAGCCCACTCTTCGGACCCACCTTCCGGCCGGCGTGATGACAACGGTGGCCCGCCGCCCGGGGCGTGTGATGGGGTGGTCGCGCTCGTGACGGAACGGTGGGCCGTTACGCGAGAAGTACCCATTTCGCCGCCATTCGACGCACCAGTGATGCGCGAACTCGTCAGGCGGTACCGACACCGCATCAAACGCGAATGCCGACGCCCGGGTCTGTCTTGTGCTGAACCCTGCTGTAGACGACGACAGAGCTCAGTTCTATGACGCCGACCAACACCAACGGCCAGAGCGCGCCGCCGAGCACGCTGATCCACACTGGATGCGGTGCCGGCGAATCGCATTGGGATAACCGCCTACCGGCGAAGAACAACCCGAGGGATACGGCGATCCAGCCACAGCAGTAGAGACCCAGTAGGAGCTCCATGTCGAGCATCGCCGTCTCCCCTCGACCCGCGTCGATGCAGATCGGGATTCCCCGCCAAGCATAGACCGAAACGAGCCGCCGGGCGTGCATGACCTGCGATCCGCTACATGTGTTCGACGGGCAGTACGCGGGTATTGACACCGATGTGACTCTTCCGTCGACGGTAGTCGAGCCTGCCCTCCCCGCGGCCGTCGGGCCGCTGTCCGCCACGATTGTCGACCTGCTCCAGCGCGGACGGCCCGCCCTGCATGTGCGGCCGTTCGACGTCCCGGTGTGCGAGGCCGATCCCTATGGCCTCGATCTACAACTCGCGCTCTACATCTGTTACGAGCTGCACTACCGCGGCTTCGCCGGAGTGAACCCGAAGTGGGAGTGGAACCCGGCCTTGCTGCATGTGCGCGGCAGGCTCGAGGAGTCGTTCCTGGCCGCCGTGCGCCAGGATGTCGGCGAGATCGGGCCCGGCGAGACCGCCGAAGCCGAGATGGACAAGCTGGCGGTTGAGCCGCTCGACGGCGAGGGCCCGTCATACTACCTGCGCGACAAGGGCACCTTCGAGCAGATGCGCGAGTACTTCGTGCACCGCTCGGTGTATCACCTCAAGGAGGCGGATCCGCACGCGTGGGCGATCCCGCGGCTGAGCGGGCATGCCAAGGCGGCGTTCGTCGCCGTCGAGTTCGACGAGTACGGCGGTGGTCGTGGCGACCATGTGCACGCGCATCTGTTCGCGGAGCTCATGCACGCGGCCGGCCTGGACGCGTCCTATCTCGCCTATCTCGGGAACGTGTCGGCCTACGCCTTGGCTTCGGTGAACCTGATGTCGCTGTTCGGCCTGCACCGGGAGTTACGCGGTGCGACGATCGGCCATTTCGCCTCCACCGAGATCACGTCCCCGCCGGGTTCGCGCCGACTCGTCGACGCTCTGGAGCGGATGGGCGCACCGGAGCCATGTGTGGCCTTCTACCGCGAGCACGTGGTGGCCGACGCGGTCCACGAGCAGGTGGTGCGCACCGATGTGGTCGGCGATCTGGTGGCCCGCGAACCGCACCTCGACCGTGACGTGGTGTTCGGTATCCGCGCTCGCGACGTCGTCGAGGACCGGCTGGCAAGCCACCTGATGGAGTGCTGGAGCGAGAACCGCTCGTCGCTACGCCGGCCGCTTGGCTGACGCCTTGGCCGCCGAGTCGCGCCGCGGGCGGCAGCGGTGGCTGGTGTCGCACATCGGATAGTCCTTGCTGCGCCGGCACGTGCAGATCGCGACCATGAAACGGTCCGATTCCACGACCCGCCCGTCCGGCATCTCGATGCGGACCGGGCCCTGCACCATCAACGGGCCCGACGGAACGATGCGTACGGTGCGCGGTTCGGCGTCGCTCATGGCTTGTCCGCCCGGATGACGAGCAGCTCCTCTTCGCGGCGCCCGGGCTCCAGGCGGCCGGTCTCCTCCAGCCACTGCGCCCGCGAGCTCAACACCGGTCCGAATGGAATCCACTGTCGGGCAACTATTTCGGCGTCGAGCCCGACACTGGCCAGCGCACCGAGGGTTTCCCGCGCACCGGCGAACTCCGACTGCACCAGAAGCAGTGTGCCGCCGTTGTCGAGCAGTTGGGGCGCCGTCTCGCACAGCGGGTCGAGGATGAGACGGCCGTCGTAACCGGCGTCCCAGGCCCGCGCGGGCCCGACATACGCCGGGAGGGGATCGCAGCCTCCCGGATCGTGCGGGACGTAGGGAGGGTTGCAGGTCACCAGGTCGAACGGTCCGAATTCCGCTGCCCGCGCCCAGGATCCGAGGTGCACGTCGACGCTCACGCCCGCCGCCAGCGCGTTGGTACGCGCACAGCGCACCGCACGGGGACAGATGTCGAGCGCCGTGACCGACGCCGCACCTTGATCGGCGGCGCCGACGGCGACGACGCCGCTTCCGGTGCACAGATCGACGACGTCGCGTCCGCGCGCCAGGTCCATGTCTGCCATGACATCGACGAGCAGTCGGGAATCTTCCTGAGGGACGTAGACGCCTTCGACCGCGACCAGCGGTTCTTGGACATCGGTGTATGCGGTCGTCACATCGGCCTCTCGACAGGTCTAATTGCTGCTGCGCCGCAGCACTGCCGGAATTAATGCCCTGTATCGGCCTGGTTAAACGTCGCGGCCGTTTCGCCAGACCCTCGCGCGGCTACCCCTAGAGTCGTGCAAGCCTCCGACATCGCCGCTCTGCCCATCCGCCTCGGCGCCGCCATCCGGCAGCGCAAGCTGTTCCATCCCGCGGGTGTGATGGCCGAGGGCACCCTCGAGCGGATCGCGCCGGACGGCGAAGGGCTGCCGATGAACTCGTGCAGCGTGATCGCCCGGGTCTCCAAGGGCGTCGGACTGCCCGGCGGCTCACCCGACGTCGCCGGTCTCGCATGGCGCATCCCACCGCCGCCCGACCTGCGCTCGTGCAGCCCGTGGGATCTGCTGTTGGCCTCCACGATTGCAGGCAGTCGCATCGCGCTGGCGCCCGCCGCGTCGTGGTCCGGTGCGACGTTCTCCAGCCTGATGCCGCTGCGCTACCAAGGCGGGGTCTGGTGGATACGCGCCCGGCTGGCGACGGAGGTCGACGCCAAGGGCCTGTCGCTCGACGGAATCGAACGCCAAATCGATTCCGAAGGCGTCTGTTTCACCGTCGACCAGGCGCCCGGCTTCGGTGCGTTCCGGCCGCTGGCGCGGTTGACGCTGCGCCATGTCGATCCCAGTTGTGACGACATAGCCTTCGACCCGGCGCTGCACAGTGACCCCGAGGTCGAGCTGGCGCCGCGCTGGCTCGGCGACTTTCGACGCGCCGCCTACAAGCGCAGCAGGCAGGGCCGCGACGCCCAGTGAGGCGCGACGCCTGGCTCACGCGGTCGGCTCGCCGCCGGACTCGGCGACGTCGGGCGCCTTCTCCCGGGTCGACATGCCGCCTTCGCCCCCTTCGTCGGTGGGACCGGTGCGTTGCGCCTTGCGCTTGTCGCGGTCCTCGGCGTCGTCATCGTCGTAGATACCCTTGCCCGTTGGCATGTCGATCCCTTCCTAGCGCGCGGCCGCGCGCAGCTTGTCCAGCAGCGGAGCCGCCGCCTCCTTGAGGAACAAATCCTGGTTCTCGTCGCCGATCTGCACCATCGCGATGTCAGTGAAGCCGGCCTCCCAGTACTTGCTGACGGCTTCGACGATTGCATCGAGATCCGGTCCGCACGGGATGGATTCGGCGACATCCTCGGGCCGCACGTACTGCGTGGCGCCGTCGAACCCGGCGGTGGTCGGCAGATCGGAGTTGACCGCCCAGCCGCCGCTGAACCAACGGAACTGGTCGTGGGCCCGCCGCACGGCCGCGTTTCGGTCCGGATCCCAACAGATCGGGATCTGCCCGACGACACGCACCTCCGACGGCAGGCCCGTGCCGCGCCTGGCCTCGTGCCACGAGTCGACGAGGTCCTTGCTGGGTTCGACGGCGATCAGATGGTCCGAGATCGGCGCGAAGGTCTCGACCGAGCGTTCACCGGAAACGGCCGTGGCGATGGCGACCGGTGTGTCGGGAAGGTCCCACAGCCGGGCCGAGTCGACCTCGAAGTACTCGCCCTTCCAGTCGACGAGTTCACCGGTGAACAGCTCACGGATGATATGGATCGCTTCCCGCAGCATGTCCTGGCGCCGTCCCACCGTCGGCCACCGCTTGCCCACGACATGCTCGTTGAGGTTCTCCCCGCTGCCCAGGCCGAGCGTGAACCGGCCGTCGGCGAGGATCTGCAGGGTGGCGGCCTTCTGGGCGACGATCGTGGGGTGGTACCGGATGGTGGGGCAGGTGACGTAGGTGAAAAGCTCGACCCGATCCGTCGCGTGGGCGACCGCACCGAGCATGGACCAGGCGTATGGCGCATGACCCTGCGACGACAGCCACGGGAAGTAGTGGTCGGAGGAGACCTCGAAGTCGAAACCCTCACGTTCAGCCGAGATCGCATAGCGGACAAGGTCTTTGGGACCGCTCTGCTCGGTCATCAGGGTGTAGCCGAAACGAGTCATGGATCCCGGGTACCCCCGCCGCAACGGGTGAAAACGGCTACAGCCGCGCCTTTACCGC
Source organism: Mycobacterium sp. IDR2000157661 (assembly GCF_022317005.1). Lineage (NCBI taxonomy): Bacteria > Bacillati > Actinomycetota > Actinomycetes > Mycobacteriales > Mycobacteriaceae > Mycobacterium > Mycobacterium sp. IDR2000157661. The sequence continues at coordinate 2,042,736 of NZ_CP081006.1, read as the reverse complement.
TGCGGAAAGCCTTGCTCCGTCGGCCTTTCCCGCCGCGATGGCGGTCGCGGCCTTCATCACCTGGCCCATGTGCTGCCTGCCGGGCCGTTCACCGACCTCCTCGGTGACCTGCGCGATCGCCGTGTCGGCGACGTCGGCCACCTCGGCCTCGGTCAGTGGCGTGGGCAGATACTCGTCGATGACCTGCGCCTCGGCGTGCTCGTTGGCGGCCAGGTCGCCGCGGCCGTTCTGGGTGTACGTCTGAGCGGCTTCCCCGCGCTTCTTCGATTCCTTCGCCAGCACCTTGAGCACGGCGGCGTCGTCGAGTTCGCGCGACTCCTTGCCGGCGACCTCCTCGTTGCGGATCGCTGCCAGCAGCAGGCGCAGCGTCGCCATCCGCAGTTTGTCCTGGTTCTTCATCGCGGTTGTGAGGTCAGCCCGCAACCGCTCCTTGAGTTCGGCCATGCGCCCCAAGCTACGCCGCACGTGACCGTGCGGTGGTGGAGGCGACGTTGTCAATTCCCACCATGATCGACAGGATGGTGGCCATGAGCACCGACGCCGGCGGATCGGGAATGCCCGGACCCCCGCCGCCGGGCTACCCTCCACCCGGCTACGGGCCACCCCCGTACGGCCCGCCGCCGGGCTACGGTCCCCCGCCGGGCTACGGATCGCCCCCGCCTGGTTACGGATCGCCGCTCGGATTCCCGGGCTACGGACCGCCGCCGCTCAAGCCGGGGGTCATCCCGTTGCGGCCGCTGACCCTCGCGGACATCTTCAACGGCGCAGTGACCTACGTCCGCGCGAATCCGAAGGCCACGCTCGGGCTGACCACGGTGGTGGTGGTCGCCACGCAACTCCTCGCGCTGGTGCTGTCCGTCGGTCCCCTCGCCGCCGCCGGCCAGCTCGCACCGAGGCTGGCCGGTGACGAAGTGTCCACCGGTGTGCTGCTCGGTTCAACGGTGTCCAGCCTCGGCGGGGCGATCGCCACCCTGCTGACATCGATCCTGCTGAGCGGCATGCTCACCGTCGTGATCGGCCGGGCCGTGTTCGGTACCGGAATCACCATCGGTGAAGCGTGGCAACGACTCCGGGGCCGACTGTGGGCGCTGATCGGCTTCACCGTGCTCGAGGTACTCGCCGCGGCACTGCTGATCGCCGTCGTCGTCGGCCTGATCTTCTGGGTCGCGGTGGCGGCAGGCGGCGCCGCCGCGGCCGTCATCGGCATTCCGCTGGTCCTCGCCATGCTTGCGGCGCTGGTGTATTTGGCCACGATGCTGACGTTCACGCCGGCGATCATCGTGCTCGAGCGCATGCCCATGATCCCGGCGGTCGCACGGTCGTTCCGGTTGGTCAAGAAGGACTTCTGGCGAATCCTGGGCATCCGGGTGCTTGCGGTGATCGTCGCACAGCTGATCGCGGCCGCGGTGGCGATCCCGTTCAGTCTCGGCGGGCAGCTCCTGTTGATGTCGGCGTCCTCAGCGACCGCGGCGCTGTTGGCGTTGGTCCTGATCACCGTCGGTGGTGCGATCGCCGAGATCATCATCGCGCCCTTCACCGCGGGGGTGGTGGTGCTGCAGTACACCGACGCCCGCATCCGCAGCGAGGCGTTCGACCTGGTGCTGCAGACCGGCGCCGGTCACGGTCCCGCCGCACCGTCCGATTCGACCGACCACTTGTGGTTGACCCGCTCTCACTGACGTGCCGACGATAGACATCGACAGCGATACCGCGTACGACGCTGCTCAGCGTGAGCTGTCCAAACCGATCTATCCCAAGCCGTCGCTCACCGAGCGTCTGCTCGACTGGCTCAACGATCTGCTGTTCCGGCTCCTTGCCGAGGGCGCTTCGGTGCCCGGTGGCTGGTTGACCATCACGGTGTTGCTCATCCTGCTGGTGACTGCGCTGGTGGTCGCGGTACGCATCGCGCGGCGGACGATGCGAACCAGCCGCGGCCGTGACCAGTCCTTGTTCGGTGGCCACGATCTCAGCGCCGCCGAACACCGTGCCGCCGCGGAACACAGTGCAGCCGAGGGTGATTGGGCCGCTGCGATCCGGCACCGGCTTCGGGCCGTCGCCAGACAGCTGGAGGAAAGCGGCATCCTCGATGCAGTTCCCGGGCGCACGGCCACCGAACTCGCCCGAGACACGGGTCGGGCGCTGCCCGATCTGCACGACGAACTCGAAGTTGCGGCAATCGCTTTCAACGATGTGACGTACGGCGATCGACCCGGAACCGAAGCCGGCTACCGGATGGTCGAGGACCTGGATCGACACCTGGGAGCCAAACGGCGTGCGGCCGCGGCGTCTGCGCCGCCAGGCCCGCCGACCCAGGGCTGGGCGGAAGTCCGATGACCCGCACCGAAGCAGCCTCTCCGGTCGGACCGACGCTGCGGCAGCGGTGGCGTGGCGCACGGTGGGTAGTGCTCGCCCTGACGGTGATCGTCGCGCTCGCGGCGCTCAGCGCGTATCTGACGGCACCTCGCCCCGGCGGCCGGATGGACCCGACGTCGACCGCTTCTGGCGGCGCACACGCCCTCGTCACGCTGGTCCGCGAGCAGGGCGTCGACGTCGTCGTGGCTCCCGACGTCGCGGCGGTGGAAGCGGCAGCGGGCCCCGAGGCCCTCATCGTGGTCGCGCAGACATACCACCTGGTCGACGAGGAGTTGTTGGACAGGCTAGCCGCGCTGCCCGGGGATCGGCTGCTGGTCGAACCGATGTCACGAACCCGCGAAGCGCTGGCACCCGAGATCGAGACCGCCGAGAGCACGCCGTTCGGCGCCGGCCGGCAGCCGGACTGCGAGCTGCGCGAAGCGACGCGTGCCGGCGCGGTCGAACTCGGTATGAGCGCCGCCTACGAAGCGTCCGGTGCCACCCCGGTGACCCGCTGCTACGAGGGTGCGCTGGTCCGGTACTCCGCCGGAGGACGAGAGGTGACCGTCGTCGGCAGCGCCGACTTCATGGCCAACGAGGCGTTGCTCGAGGAGGGCAACGCCGCACTGGCGATGAACCTGACGGGGACGAACCCACGGATGATCTGGTACGCCCCGCAGTTCACCGAAGGTGAATCCACCGGCGCTGCAACATTGTTGGACCTGATTCCCGAGCAGGTGATCTGGATCGTCTGGCAGCTGGTTCTCGTGGTCGCGCTGGTGGCCTTCTGGAAGGCGCGCCGGGTCGGCCCACTGGTCGCCGAGCGGTTGCCCGTCGTCGTGCGGGCGTCGGAGACCGTGGAAGGGCGCGGACGGTTGTACCGGTCGCGACGCGCCCGTGACCGGGCCGCCGACGCACTGCGCACCGCCACCCTGCAACGGATCGTGCCGCGGCTCGGGCTGGGCCGCAACGCCGATCCGGCCGCGGTTGCGCAGGGCGTGGCCGCCCGCTGCGGAGCGGACCCACACTCGGCGACACACCTCTTGTTCGGCCCGCCGCCGACCGACGACGCCGAACTGGTCACCCTCGCAAGGGAACTCGACACCATCGAAAGGCAGGTCGCACAGTCGTGACTCAGGCAGGCGAACAGGACTCGGCCCGACAGGCGTTGCTGGCGCTGCGCGCCGAGATCGGCAAGGCCGTCGTCGGACAGGACGCCGTCGTCAGCGGGCTGGTGATCGCGCTGCTGTGCCGCGGTCACGTGCTACTGGAAGGAGTTCCGGGAGTCGCCAAGACTCTGCTGGTACGCACCTTGGCCGCCGCGCTGCGCCTCGACTTCAAGCGCCTGCAGTTCACGCCGGACCTGATGCCCGGCGATGTCACCGGCTCACTGGTCTACGACGCCCGCACCGCCGAGTTCGAATTCCGCTCCGGACCGGTGTTCACCAACCTGCTGCTCGCCGACGAGATCAACCGCACCCCGCCCAAGACCCAGGCAGCGCTGCTGGAGGCCATGGAGGAAAGGCAGGTCAGCGTCGACGGACAGCCGCGTCCCCTGCCCGACCCGTTCATCGTCGCCGCGACCCAGAACCCGATCGAGTACGAAGGCACCTATCAACTGCCCGAGGCGCAACTGGACCGGTTCCTGCTCAAGCTGCAGGTCCAACTGCCCAGCCGCGAGCAGGAGGTCGCGATCCTGAACCGGCACGCCACCGGCTTCGACCCCCGGGATCTGTCCGAGGTCCGGCCGGTCGCCGGCCCGGAAGAACTGGCAGCGGGGCGCCAGGCGGTGCGGCAGGTGCTGGTCGCCGACGAGGTTCTCGGCTACATCGTCGACATCGCCGCGGCCACGAGGACTTCGCCGTCTCTGGCGCTCGGGGCTTCACCCCGCGCCGCCACCGCACTGCTCGCCACCGCGCGGTCCTGGGCGTGGCTGTCCGGGCGGAACTACGTGACCCCCGACGACGTCAAGGCGATGGCGCGTCCGACGCTGCGCCACCGGGTGCAGTTGCGTCCCGAGGCCGAACTGGAGGGCGCCAGTCCCGACGGCGTACTCGAGGGAATCCTCGCGTCGGTTCCGGTGCCGCGGTAGTGGTTCTCACCGCACGGGCCGGCCTGGCCGCACTGGTGTGCGTCCTGCCCATCGCGTTGTCTCCCTGGCCCGCCACGACTTTCGTCGTACTGGCGGTCGCGCTGTTCGTCCTGGTGGCCCTCGACACCGGGTTGGCCGGCAGCCCCCGCAGCCTCGAATTCCACCGGACCGGGGAGACCACCGCGCGCCTTGGCCAACAGGTTGACGCGGTGCTGATGTTGCGCAATGTCGGTAGCAGGCCTCTGCGCGGCGTCGCCCGGGACGCCTGGCCCCCGAGCGCCCGGGCCGAGCCGCGGGTGCATCCGGTGCACGTGGCTGCTGGACAACAGACCACCGTGTCCACGACGCTGCGCCCCGTCCGCCGGGGCGATCAGGCGTCGGCCCTGGTGACCGTGCGGTCGATCGGACCGCTCGGACTGGCAGGCAGGCAGAGCTCGCACCGCGTGCCGTGGCAGGTCCGCATTCTGCCGCCGTTCCTGTCGCGCAAGCACCTGCCCTCCCGGCTGGCCAAACTGCGGGAACTGGAGGGCAATACGCCGGTCCTGATCCGCGGCCAGGGCACGGAATTCGACTCGCTGCGCGAATACGTCATCGGTGACGACGTCAGGTCGATCGACTGGCGCGCCAGCGCGAGGCGGGCCGACGTCGTGGTCCGGACCTGGCGGCCCGAGCGCGACCAGCGCGTGGTGATCGTGCTCGACACCGGCCGCACCTCGGCGGGCCGGGTCGGCGTGGACCCCACTGCGGCCGGACACCCGGCGGCGAACGATCCGTCGGGCTGGCCGCGATTGGACTGGTCGATGGACGCCGCGCTGCTGCTGGCCGCACTGGCCTCGCGCGCCGGTGACCACGTCGACTTCCTGGCCCACGACAGGGTGACGCGGGGCGCGGTGTTCAACGCCTCGCGCACCGAACTGCTCGCCCAGCTGGTGACGTCCATGGCGCCGGTCGAGCCGGCCCTGCTGGAGTCCGACGCCCGGGCCATGGTGTCCGCCGTGCTGCGGCGGGTGCGCCGACGTGCCCTCGTCGTGTTGCTCACCGACCTGAATGCCGCCTCGCTCGACGAAGGGCTGATGGCGGTGCTGCCCCAGCTGACGGCACGACACGAGGTGCTGCTCGCGGCGGTTGGCGATCCGCGCGTCGAATTGCTGGCCGCCGGGCGCGCCGACGCCGCGCAGGTCTATGACGCCGCGGCAGCCGAGCGGGCGCGTAACGAACGGCGCGAGGTGGCCGCCCGGTTGCGCCGCAGCGGCGTCGACGTCGTCGACGCCCCGCCCGAAGATCTGGCACCGGCGCTGGCGGACCACTATCTGGCGATGAAGGCCACCGGCCGGCTCTAACCCGTCGGGACGACGTCCGGCGCGTCCTCGAGGTCGCCGGTCTCGTTCGCGCGGTCGGCTTTGCGCCCGAAATAGACGATGTAGGCCAGGAAAACGACCTCCGCCGCCACACCGATGGCGATGCGCGCCGCGGTCGGCAGCGGCGACGGCGTCACCAGTGCTTCGATCAGACCGGACACCAGGAGCATCACGATGAGTCCGGCGGCCACCGCGCCGATCGCGCGGCCCTGTTCGGCCAGTACCTGCCCGCGCGGGCGGTTGCCCGGCGACACGACGGTCCATCCGAGCCGCATCCCGGCCGCGGCCGCCAGGAAGACAGCGGTGAGTTCCAGCAGGCCGTGCGGGGTGAGCAGGCCGAGGAAGATGTCACCCTTGCCCGCACCGAACATCAGCCCACCGACCACGCCGAGGTTCGCGGCGTTCTGCAGCAGTATGTACGGAATCGGAATGCCCAGCAGTATGGCGAATGCCAAGCACTGCAACGCAACCCACGCATTGTTCACCCACACCTGCAGTGCGAACGAGCCGGCCGGATTCTCGCTGTAGTAGGCGGCGAAGTCGTTGTCGACCAGTTCGGTGATCTCGCTTGGTGTTCCGATCGTCGCCCGCACCTCGGGGCTGCCCGCCACCCAGACGGCGATCAGCGCCGAGACGGCAAGGAACACGACGGCCGTCGCCAGCCACCACCGGCCTGCCCGATACGCCACCACCGGGAACGACACGGTCCAGAACCGGACGAACTCGCGCCACAACGGTGAGTGGGCGCCCGTCACCGCCGAGCGCGCCTGCGCCACCAGACCGGACAGGCGGCCGACCAGAACCGAGTCGGTCGAGGCGGTCCGCACCATCGACAGATGCGTCGAGACCCGCTGATAGAGATCGACGAGCTCGTCGACTTCGGCACCGCTGAGGTCCCGGCGCCGCTTGATCAGCTGCTCGAGCCGCTCCCACGTCGGGCGGTGCGCCAGCACGAAGGCGTCGACATCCACCCTCGGAATCCTAGTAGCGTGGACGGGTATGGTCGGCCACCAGGAACCAGTCGTCACCGGGGACGCCGTCGTCCTCGACGTCCAGGTCGCCCAGCTACCGGTCCGCGCACTCGCCGCGATCATCGACATCACGCTCATCGTGCTGCTCAACCTCATCGGGATGCTGCTCTGGGCGGTCACGCTCCTGGACTTCGATGCTGCGCTGTCGGCCGCCGTGCTGATCATCTTCACGGTGCTGAGCCTCGTGGGTTATCCGTTGGTGTTCGAGACCGCCACGCGCGGGCGTTCGCCCGGGAAAATGGCGATGGGCCTGCGGGTGGTGTCGGAGGACGGTGGACCGGAACGGTTCCGCCAGGCGTTGTTTCGTGCGCTGTCCGGTTTCGTCGAGATCTGGATGCTCACCGGCGGGCCTGCGGTCATCTGCAGCCTGCTGTCGCCGAAGGGCAAGCGGATCGGCGATATCTTCGCCGGGACCATGGTGATCAGCGAGCGCGCGCCCCGGATATCGCCGCCGCCGATGATGCCGCCGCACCTGGCGTGGTGGGCGTCGTCGCTGCAGTTGTCCGGGTTGCGGCCCGAACAGGCCGAGCTGGCACGCCAATTCCTCAGCCGCGCTTCGCAGCTGGATCCCCCGGTGCGCGACCGGATGGCACACCGGATCGCCGGTGACGTGGTGGCCCAGATCTCACCGCCGCCACCACCCGGCGCGCCCGCCGAACTGGTCCTCGCCGCGGTGTTGGCCGAGCGACACCGGCGCGAACTGGCGCGTCTGCAGGTGTCTCAGCCGGTTCCACCACCGCCGCCGCAGTGGCCGGCGCATCATCGGCCGCAGGCCGCCCACCCGCAAGGCGGATTCACCCCACCGGGTTAGGCTGGGATCCAGTTCCCATGGAAGCCGTACGGAACTCGTTGCGGCAGCTGGATTCTCGCGACGGGTGGGCCGGCGAAATCGGACGCGTCGATGATCACGAGGTCGCTGCCATCGCGGGCCGGGTCGTAGACGTAACCGAGGTACCAGCCGCTGCTCTCGTCCGCCGGCCCGGACGTCGAGGGCACGAACACCGCCTCCCCCGGACCACCGGGGTTCTGTGCAGAACCGAACGCGTGCTCGACACCATCACCTGTGGTCAGGTCGTAGCGCACCAGCCGCCCGTCACCCACCGAGACCGCGTAGCGGGCCGGTAACGTCGCAAGCCGGTCGTCGATGCGCGGGAACTCGACAGCGCGGTCATCGAGATGACGTTCGGACACCGTGCCGGTCGACAGGTTGATCGTCCAGCACCACAACGCGCCGTCATAGTCGAAACCGCCGTCACCACGCCACAACTCGGGGTAGCGAACCGCCTGCAGCACGATCGAAGCCCCCTCGGCGCCGGTGGTGTCGAAGGCGTTGGCGACATGGAAGACGTAGCAGGGGTCGATGTCGAACCATCGGACGGCGCCGTGGGGGTCGTCGCGGCGCAGCACACCGAGGCGCGCGCCGTAGCCGTCGTCCCATCGGTAGGGCATGTCGCCCTGCCCGCTGAGCGCGACGTCGAGGTTGAACACGATCGGCAGGTCCATGAACACGACGTGCTGCGCGGTCACGGCGAAGTCGTGCATCATCGTCAACGCGGGAACGTCGAGCGGGCGGTTGACGGTCAGCTCGCCGTCGGCGTCGGCGCGGTGATAGGTCACGTGCGGGGCGAAGATGTTGCCGTAGCCGAAGAAGTGCAGTTCTCCGGTGGTCGGGCAGATCTTCGGGTGCGCGGTCATCGCGTCGACGAGCTTGCCGCCGAAGTCGTATGCACCGACGGTCTGCAGGTCGTTGGTGATCTCGTAGGGCAGCGACGACTCGACCAGCGCCAGTGTCTTGCCCGCATGGTTGACGACGTGGGTGTTGGCGACGCTGGACCGCAGGTTGCGGCTGCCGTCGGCGTTGTACACGGGGAAGTCGTTGGTGAAGCTGTCGGTGCGCACCCACCGGTTGCGGTACCACTTGGCCCGGCCGCCCTCGATGCGGACGCCGTGGATCATGCCGTCGCCGGTGAACCAGTGCGCGGTCGCCTGACGCGGGTTGGGGCCGTTGCGCAGGTACCAGCCGTCGATCTCGGGCGGGATGGCGCCGTGCACCGGGAGGTCGTACTCGGTCAACTCGTCGGCCACGGGCGCATAGTTGCCCTGCAGGTGGAAAGCGCCGGTGCCGAAGAGTGTTGAGTCGTCCGATGTCTCGGTCATGTCGTCTCCTTGTACTCGACATGTCGACTCTGACATGTCAGTAGTGACATGTCAATAGTGGCAGTACGATCAGCCGGTGAGTTTGCGGATGGCGGCACTGGGACTTCTGGCGCAACGGCCGGCAAGCGGGTACGACCTGCTGCGTCTCTTCGAGAAGTCGATGGCCAATGTGTGGCCCGCGACGCAGAGCCAGCTCTACGGCGAGCTGAACAAGTTGGCCGAGAACGGGCTGATCGAGGTCGCCGACATCGGCCCGCGCGGCCGCAAGGAATACCGCATCACGCCCACCGGTCGCGCCGAACTGCGCCGGTGGATCAGCAGCCCGCACGACGATCCGCCGTTTCGCAGCCCCGCGCTGCTGCGGATATTCCTGCTCGGTGAGATTCCGCGCGCCCAGGCGCGGGCGCACCTGCTGGCGATGGCCGAGCACGCCGACGCCGAGGTCGAGCGCCTGACGGCGCTTCGCGACTCGATCGAGTGGAGCCGCGACGAGGGCTCGTTCTACGGCCTGGCCGCACTCGACTTCGGTCTGCGCTCGAATGCGATGGAAGCAGACTGGGCCCGCTCGGTGATCCGTGCCATCGACGACCGCAAGTGAGTCACTCGACGTCGACCCAGTCGAGGGTGCGCTCGACGGCCTTGCGCCAACCCGCATAGGCCTCTTCGCGCTGCTCATCACTCCATGCCGGCGTCCAGCGCTTGTCCTCCTGCCAATTCGAGCGCAGGTCGTCGGGGTTCTCCCACACCCCGACCGCCAGACCGGCCGCGTATGCCGCACCCAGCGCGGTGGTCTCGGCGACCACCGGCTTGACGACGTCGACACCGAGCACATCGGCCTGGATCTGCATGCACAGGTCGTTGGCGGTGATGCCGCCGTCGACCTTGAGCACCTCCATGTGCACGCCGGAGTCGGCCTCCATCGCGTCAACGACGTCACGGCTCTGGTAGCAGATCGCCTCCAGGGTGGCCCGCGCGAGGTGAGCGTTGGTGTTGAACCGCGACAGGCCGACGATCGCACCCCGAGCATCCGAACGCCAGTACGGCGCGAAGAGACCCGAGAAGGCAGGCACGAAATACACGCCGCCGTTGTCGGCGACCTCGCGGGCGAGCGGCTCGCTATGCGCGGCATCGCGGATGATGCCCAACTGGTCGCGCAGCCACTGCACCGCCGATCCGGTAACGGCGATCGAACCCTCGAGCGCGTAAACGGGTTTCGCTGGACCATCCTCGGACGCGAACTGGTAGCAGACCGTGGTGAGCAAGCCGTTCTCCGAACGCACGATCTTTTCACCGGTGTTCAGCAGCAGGAAATTGCCTGTGCCGTAGGTGTTCTTGGCCTCACCGGCTTCCAGGCAGACCTGACCCACCATCGCCGCCTGCTGGTCACCCAGGATTCCGGTCACCGGCACCTCACCGCCGAGTGGACCGTCGGCCAGGGTCACACCGTAGGGCTGCGGGCACGACGACGGCCTGATCTCGGGCAGCATCTGCCGGGGAATGCCGAAGAACGACAACAACTCGTCGTCCCAGTCCAGCGTTTCCAGGTTCATCAGCATGGTCCTGCTGGCGTTGGTCACGTCCGTGACGTGCACGCCGCCGTGCGGTCCGCCGGTGAGATTCCACAGCACCCACGAGTCAGACGTGCCGAAGATCGCATCACCGTTCTCGGCGTCGCGGCGCACCCCGTCGACGTTGTCGAGAATCCACTGCACCTTGCCGCCGGAGAAATACGTCGCAGGCGGCAGCCCGGCCTTGCGGCGGATCACATCGCCGCGCCCGTCGCGGTCCAGCGCCGAGGCGATGCGATCGGTGCGGGTGTCCTGCCAGACAATCGCGTTGTAGTAGGGCCGTCCGGTCCGCTTGTTCCAGACCAGCGCCGTCTCGCGCTGATTCGTGATCCCCAGCGCGGCGAGGTCGGTGGCGGACAGCTTGGTCGTGTTGAGCGCCGACATCAGCACCGAGGCGGTGCGCTCCCAGATCTCGACCGGATTGTGTTCCACCCAGCCGGCCTCGGGGAGGATCTGCTCGTGTTCGAGCTGGTGGCGCCCCACCTCGGCGCCGCTCCGGTCGAAGACCATGCATCGGGTACTGGTGGTGCCCTGATCGATGGCGGCGACGAACTCCCCGGTGCCGGCCAACACTGCTCCCTTCGGTGACGTCGGTCCGTCGTCCATCATGGACTACATGGCAGAGCCGCTCACCGACATTGACCGCATGCCGCGCGGCGGCCCCGACGCGTCGTGCCTGGACCGGCTGTTGCAGACGGATCGGCTGGAATACCTCGACCGCGACTCCGACGGCGACGCCGCCCTGCAGGCGCGCAAGCGCAGCGTCATCCGCGCGCTCGAGTGGACCGGTGAGAAGTTCGGCAACACCGAGCGATTCGCCGCGATCGCGCTCGAGGAGGTCGCCGACGTACCGGATCCCAGCATCCTCGAGCTGGGCGCGGGCCACGGCGGGTTGTCGCGCACGCTGCTCGACTGGCATCCCACCGCCCGGCTCACCGTCACCGATGTCGAGGCCGAGTCCGTCGCGGCGATGGCGCGAAGCGACCTGGGCTCACACCCGCGCGCGGTGGTCAAACGGATGGACGCCACCGCGATCGACGCCGCCGACGGCGAATTCGATCTCGCGGTGTTCGCGCTGTCGTTTCACCATCTGCGGCCCTCGCCGGCGTCGCGGGTGCTCGCCGAGGGCACCCGCGTGGCCAACGCGCTGCTGATCATCGACCTGCCGCGCCCGCCAGCACCACTGCACCTGCTGCAACTCGCGATGATGCTGCCGCTGGCGCCGGTACTGCCGTTCGCCCACGACGGCGTGATCAGCTCGCTGCGTACCTACAGCCCGTCCGCGCTTCGCGCGCTCGCCGCACACGCCGACCCGCGAATCGAACTCGAACTGCGCGGCAAGTTCCTAGGCCCTCAGGTGGTGGTGGCCCGCCGCTGACGCTCGACGGCGCGCCCCACCGACGGCCAGCGTTCGTGCCCGTACTCGATCAGGGCGTCGAGCACGTCGTACAACGCGGGATACCGCGCGATCAGCACACCGATCAGCTTCACGCGATCTTGATACCCGCCTGTCCGCCCGTCAAACCGTGACCGGCGTCTTTCGCGTACGGGGCCGGGTCAGCCGATGCAGCAGCCAGGCGGCCGGGACGGTGAGCGCCAGCGTCACGAGGAACAGGATCACCACCGAACCGGTGTAGACCGGCCAACGCAGCACGGACACCATCGCGATCTCCATCACGAGCACGTGCAACAGGAAGATCTCGTAGGAGATCTCACCGAGTCGCACCATCGGGGCGCTGGCGAGCAGTCGGGAGTACCAGCCGGTGTCGCCGAGGGCCGGCGGTGTGACGACGAGCGTCGCAATCGCCGCGTAGAACGTCACCTTCACCACGTCCTGGCCCAATGTCAGTGCCGGAGCGTCGATCTCGCCGGCGATCGGGGTGGCCGTGACGAGGTAGGTGGCGATCGCGACCGGCACCGCCGCCAGCGCGTAGCAGCGCAGGCCCTCGGCGGCGAGCACCGCGAGCACCATCCCGCCGACGAACCAGACCAGGTAGTGCGGCAGCCACAACCCGGCGCCGTTGGGCAGCCAGTCGGTGGTGTGCACCACCAGAAGCCACAGCGGGCTCATCGCCCCGAGTGCGGCCAGGCCGGCCAGCAGTAGCCCCGGGCGCCACCGGCGGCGGCACAAGACCACCAGCAGCAGGTAGGCGAGCACCGGCAGCGCCGCGTAGAACGCCACTTCGACCGCCAGGCTCCACATCTGGGTGAGCCCCTGGTGCATGAAGGCGGTGAGGTAGTTCTCGCTGTAGATCTGCGTCAACGTGAGGTGGCGCAGCAGCCCTTCGGCCGTGTGGCCGGGGTTCGGGGAGAGTTCGCGGAACTGGTACACCCCGTAGGCCAACAACACCGTCACGACGTAGGCAGGCATGATGCGGCGGACGCGACTGCGCGCGTACCGGCGCAGGCACGGCGGCGCGGTGTCACCGGCCGTCGCGCGCACCCATGCGCCGAACAGCAGGAAACCCGACAGCACGAAGAAGACCGCGACCCCGATCTCCATGCGCGCGAAGACGTAGCCGAGGTATCCGCGGTTGTACGCGCCGGTGCCGTAGGCAGCATGGGTGGCCATCACGAGCAGGGCGGCGACGGCCCTGACACCGGTGAGCGACGCGACGCGGTCGACCGTCGAGACCTGTTCGAGCCCGCCCTGCTCGGCCTCACCTGACCATGGCGCTGACACGGCGTCAGTATCAGATGCTGACCGAGTAACCGCGATCCAATTCGATGACCCGCCCGCCGGAGATCACGGTCGTGGCGTTGCCGATGAAGGTGACGGTGACGTCCATCGGGGTGGACTACCCGCCCGGGCGCGCCTCACGCGCCGAGCGACCGCAGAATGCCCACCAATCGCGGCGTGTCCGGGTGCAAACACGGTCGCTCGCCGACAATGGCGGGGTGGGCGAAGAACTGAAGCGGGCCGACTACAGCCGCGCGCACCGCCGCGAGTACCGCCGCAAGGTGCAACAGTGTCTCGACGTGTTCGAAACCATGCTCAGCCAGTCGAGCTTCGACTTCGAGCGGCCGCTGACCGGCATGGAGATCGAGTGCAACCTCGTCGACGACGCCTACCAGCCCGCCATGAGCAACCAGGAGGTGCTCGAGGCGATCGCCGACCCGGCGTACCAAACCGAATTGGGCGCCTACAACATCGAATTCAACGTTCCTCCCCGCCGGCTGCCCGGTCGTGCCGCCCTCGAACTCGAGGAGGAGGTGCGGGCCAGCCTCAACGCCGCCGAGGCCAAGGCAAACCGTCACGACGCGCACATCGTGATGATCGGCATCCTGCCGACGCTGATGCCCGAGCACCTGTCGGGTCACTGGATGAGCGAGTCGACGCGCTACCAGGCGCTCAACGACTCCATCTTCACCGCCCGCGGCGAGGACATCCTGATCGACATCGTCGGACCGGAGCGGCTGAGCCTGCAGACCGGGTCGATCGCCCCCGAGTCGGCGTGCACCAGCATGCAGCTGCACCTGCAGGTCTCCCCCGCCGACTTCGCCAAGAACTGGAATGCGGCGCAGGTGCTGGCGGGCCCGCAGCTCGCGCTGGGCGCCAACTCGCCGTACTTCTTCGGCCACGAGCTGTGGTCCGAGACCCGCATCGAGCTGTTCGCCCAGGCCACCGACACCCGTCCCGACGAGCTCAAGGCGCAGGGGGTGCGACCGCGGGTGTGGTTCGGCGAGCGCTGGATCACATCGATATTCGACCTGTTCGAGGAGAACGTCCGCTACTTTCCGTCGCTGCTGCCCGAGCTGTCCGACGAGGACCCGGCGCGGGAACTGGCCGAGGGACGTACCCCCAAGCTGGCCGAGCTGCGGCTGCACAACGGCACCATCTACCGGTGGAACCGGCCGGTGTACGACGTGGTGCACGGCCGGCCGCACCTGCGGGTGGAGAACCGGGTGCTGCCCGCCGGCCCCACGGTGGTCGACATGATGGCCAACGCCGCGTTCTACTACGGCATGCTGCGCTCGCTGTCCGAGGAGGACCGGCCGCTGTGGACGAAGATGAGTTTCGCTGCCGCGCAACACAACTTCATCGAAGCAGCGCAGCGCGGTATGGAGGCGCGGCTGTACTGGCCCGGGCTCGGCGAGGTGACGCCCGACGAGCTGGTGCTGCGCCAGCTGCTGCCGATGGCCCACGAGGGACTGCGCCGGTGGGAGGTCGCCGCCGAGGTGCGCGATCGGTATCTCAGTGTGATCGAGGGCCGCGCCAAGACCGGGCGCAACGGCGCCGCCTGGCAGGTGTCGACCGTGCGGGCGCTGCAGGAGCGCGGCATGCCCCGGCCGGCCGCACTGGCCGAGATGCTGCGCCGGTACGGGGAGCGGATGCACAGCAACCAACCCGTGCACACCTGGGACGAGGGGTTCGACGACTAGATGTTCTCGGCGGCGACGGCCAGCGCCTCGGCGAACTGAGCGAGATCGTCGCCGGTGACGTCGATATGCGGCGATGCCCGCAGCACCGGCCCCGTCATCTCGAACGGCGCGCGCAACTGTTCGGCATAGGTGGTGACGATGCCGCGCTCGGCGATCAGCCACGACCGCACCTTCTGCGGGTCGGCGCCGCCGGTCGGGGCGAGCGTGGTGATGGCCGTCGGCTCGCCGGCCGCCTCGACGACGCGCCAGCCGACGACATCGGCCACCGCCTCGCGGGTCATCCGGCCGACCTCGGCCAACCGCGCACGCACCGCGGCCGGACCGGCCGCCAGATGTTCCCCGAGTGCGACCGAGAAACCCACGCGCGCGGCGATGTTCGCCTCGCCGTACTCCAGACGTTGCATGACGGTCAACGGCAGATTCCAGTCCGGCGGTGGCAAGCGCGGACGCAGTCGCTCGGCCGTCTGCGGCGCGACGGCCAGGAAGCCCACGCCGCGCGGGCCTGCGATCCACTTGCGCGACGAACCGTAGATCGCCGCCGGACCGACCGCGCAGTCGAGATGCCCCAGCGCCTGCGCGGCGTCGACGACGAGCGGCAGGTCCAGGTCCTCGCAGACGGCGGCCAGCGCCGCGAGCGGCTGCGCCACGCCGCGGTGGCTGCCCAGCGCGGTCAGGTGCACCAGAGCGGGACGATCCGCCGCGAGCCGCTGGGCGGCGGCGTCGACGTCGAGGCGTCCGTCCGCGTCAGCCGGCAGCGGGCGGACCTGGAAACCGTTGGCGGACATGATCGCCAGGTTCGGTCCGTACTCACCCGGTAGGCAGGCCAGGGTGCGTGGGCCCGGCCATGCGGACAGCAGCAGGTCCAACGCGTTGTTGGCGCCGGTGGTGAAGGCGACGCCGGCCGGGCCGAGTCCGGTCAGCACGCCGATCGCGGCGCGGCCCGCGTGCAGTGCGGGCGTGGCGGCCTCTGCCGCGACGTACGCGCCGACCTCGGCCTCGTGGCGGGCGTGTGCGGCGGCGGCGTCGATGGCCGCGTAACTCTGGCGCGACGCGGCACCGCTGTCGAGGTGGACGCCGGCGACCGGCGGCCGCGCCGCGCGCCAGTGGTCGGCGATGCTCATTTCGCCGACAGCGACAAGCCGAAGTCACCGGCGGCGTCGGTCCACCAGTGAGTGCGCCGCAGACCTGCCGCGGCGAGTTCGGCCGCTATCCCGTCGGCCCGGAACTTGCACGAGACCTCGGTGAGGATCTCCTCACCGTCGGCGAAGTCGACGGTCAGCTCGAGGTCGGTGACGGTGATCCGCTGAGACCTGTTGGCGCGCAACCACATCTCGATGCGCTCCTGGTCGGCGTTCCACTTGGCGACATGGTCGAATGCGGCCAGGTCGAAGTCTGCGCCCAGTTCCCGGTTGACCACCGCAAGCACGTTGCGGTTGAACCGCGCGGTGACCCCCGCGCTGTCGTCGTAGGCGCACAACAGTCGGCCGGTGTCCTTGACCAGGTCGGTGCCCAGCAGCAGCGTGTCGCCGGGCGCCATGGTGTCCGACAGCGCCGCCAGGAAGTCGGCACGCGGGCCGGGGGTCAGGTTGCCCATCGTCGAGCCGAGAAACGCGAACAGGCGCCGCCCATGGCGCGGGATCCGATCCAGGTGTTGTTCGAAATCGCCGCATACCGCGTCGATATCGACGCCGGGATACTCATCGCCGATCGCGGACCCCGCCGCCGTCAGTACACCGGCGTCGACGTCGAACGGGATGAACCGGCGCAGTGAGCCGGTGTCGCGCAGCGCGTCGAGCAACATCCGCGTCTTCTCCGAGGTGCCGCTGCCGAGTTCGACCAGAGTGTCGGCGCCCGATGCCGCGGCGATCTCCGCCGAGCGCTCGTGCAGGATCTGCGCCTCGGTGCGGGTCGGGTAATACTCGGGCAGGCGGGTGATCTGGTCGAACAGGTCACTGCCGACCGAGTCGTAGAACCACTTGGGCGGCAACGACTTGGGCGTCTTCGTCAGCCCGTCGAGCACGTCTTTACGCAGCGCAACCGCGGCGGAGTCGGCGGACAGGTAGTTCGACAGCGAGAGGGTCATGACGATCCTTTCAGCGCCACCAGTTCGACATCTCTTCCCTGCACGCGGACGAGATGACGGTCGGGGATCTCCCGCCAGCCCGGGTCGTCGTCGTAGGGCTCGCTGGCGAGCACCACACCGTCGGGTCTGCGCAGCACTGACAGGGTGTCGCCCCAGGTGGTAGCCAGTAGCCGGGACCCGTCGCCGGCCAGGACGTTCAGGCGGGCGCCGGGGTCGGCGGCGGCGACCTCGACGACCGTGTCGCCGAGAGTGTCGAGGCCGCGGTCGAAGATGAGCGCCGCCAGCAGGGCGCTGTCGTTGGTGGACTCCGCGCGCGGGGAGAGCGGCAGCGCCGCTCGGTCCACCAGCCCGTTGTGGGACAGCAGCCAGCGCCCGTCGGTGAACGGCGCCGCGGCCGTCGCCTCGATCGGCATCCCGACGCTGGCCGACCGCACGGCCGCGACGATGCAGCCGCTGCGCAGCGCAGGCGCCACCGACGCGAACGAGGCGTCACCCCACAGCGGCGTGGCGCTGCGCCATCTGCGTGGGGTGTCGCCGTCAGGCGCATCGGCCGAGTAGAAGCCCACCCCCCAACCGTCGGCGTTCATCAGCCCGTGCTTCTGGCGTCGCGGCGAATAAGACTGCACGAGAAGGGCATTGGCAGGTTCGAGCACCAATGAGGCCACCGACACCGGCTCGCCGAGCCATCCGAGATGCCGGCACATCAGGTTTCTTCTCTTCGCGCGAGCGGCTCATCGCCGGCGTCCCAGGCCAGGCGCACGCCGGAGAAGATCTGCCGCCGGATCGGGTGGTCCCAGTTACGGAAGCTCGGCCGCAGGATGCCGGCCGCGACCGCCCACGAACCGCCGCGTAGCACCTTGTAGTCACCCGCCCCACCGCCTTCGAAGAAGGGCACCGAGTAGCTCTCGTAGATCATCGGGATGAAACCGGGCCACGGCCGAAGCGGCGAGGTGGTCCACTCCCAGACGTCGCCGAGCATCTGCTCGGCACCATAGGCCGATGCGCCCGCCGGATAGGCGCCCACCGGTGCAGGCCGCAGCGCATCGCCGCCGAGGTTGGCCAGATGTGTCGTCGGCTCGGAGGCACCCCAGGGATAGCGGCGCCGCGCGCCCACCGCGGGATCCCAGGCGCAGGCCTTCTCCCACTCGATCTCGGTGGGCAGCCGGGCACCGGCCCAAGCGGCGTACGCCTCGGCTTCGAAGTAGGTGACGTGCTGTACGGGTTCGTCGGCGGGGATGTCCTCGACGCGGCCGAACCGGGTGCGGGTGCCCGCGAGATCCCCGGTGTTCCAGAACTGCGGCGCCCGCAGCCCGGCGTCCTGCCGGTGCGCCCAGCCGGGTTGGGACCACCACCGGGGTTCGTCGTAGCCGCCGTCGTCGACGAACTCCTTCCACTCGCCGTTGGTGACCGGCACCCGGCCGATCCGGAAGGCGGGCACGTCGACGACGTGGGCGGGACGTTCGTTGTCGAGCGAGTGCGGCTCGCTCACCGCGTCGACGCCGAGCACGAACTCGCCGCCCGGTACGAGCACCGACGTGCCCGCGACACCCCCGCGGCCGGCGGGCAGTTGTGCACCCGCGTCGAGCAGCGGTGCGCCCGTGCGCAGGTTCAGCGCCTGCAACATGGTTTCGTCGTGTTGGCTCTCGTGGCTGATCACGAGCGCATAGGTGAATCCCGAGTCGTCGTCTGGCAGAGCGTGAAGGCGCTCGAGCACCTTGTCCCGCACTGTGCGGCAGTACGTCCTGGCATCCGAGGGCGGCAGCAGCGGCAGGTTCACCCGGCTGGCGCGCGAGTTGACGAAGGCGTCGTAGAGGCGCTCGACGGCCGGGGCCAGCATCCCGGGGCGGTCCGGATCGCCATCGCGCAGCAGCCAGAGCTCCTCCTGCTGGCCGATGTGCGCGAGGTCCCACACCAGTGGGCTCATCAGCGGGCTGTACTGACGGCCCAGTTCGGCGTCCTCGAAGTCGACGAGTCGCAGCGTGCGGTCCCGTGCCCTGGTCAGTTCGCGCGCGATGGTCTCGCGTGAAGTCACGTCTCCCCTTGTGCGAGTTGGGCGACCGCGGGCGCGATCCCGTGTTTCACGGCGCGGTCGGCGAAGTCGTCGGCCGGACACCGTCCCTGTTCGACCGAACGCACCAGCTGCTGCATCGATTCCTGCACACCGGCCGGAGCGCGTTCGGCGGCAGCCAGAACACATCGCTGCGCGGCGGCCCACAGGCGGCGGTCGCCCAGCCCGATCTGTGCCGCGCGGTCCCACGCGGTGGCGACCGACTCGGTCACCTCGGCGGCGAGTTCGGCGGCCTGCGGGTCGTCGAGCAGCGTCACCAGTGTGAAGACCAGCGCAGGCCACACCGCCTCGGGCACGCTGTCGAGGTAGCGGATCTCCAGCCACCGGCGCGGCCGCACCGGCGGGAACAACGTCGTCAGGTGGTAATTGAGGTCCGCTTGGGTGGGTCGTCGACCACCGAGCAGCACCCGGCCTTCGGCCCAGTCGGCGAACGGCACCCATTGGGTCACAGGCTCGGCCGCTCCGGTGGCGTCGTCGTTGACCAGCATGACCGGCGCCTTGAGGGCATAGCGCGCCCACTCGCTGGCGGGGTCGTCGCCGCTGGAGCCCAAGATGGGTCCGCATCGCGCCGAGTCCAGCTGACTCCACACCCGCTGTCGGGTGGAGCGCCAGCCGGAGAAGCGGCCACCGAGCAGCGGCGAGTTGGCCGCGACGGCGATCATCACCGGGCCCAGCGCGTGGGCGAGCCGCACCCGGTCGGCCCAGCCGTCGCGCGGACCGGCGTCAAGATTGACCTGCACCGAAGCCGTCGACGTCATCATCGCCGCGCCGGCGGCACCGGTCTGGCTGGCGTCGAAGAACATCTCCATGGCGCGATAGCGGGCGCCGGGATTGACGCGTGCGGGCGGACGCAGCGGGTCGGCGCCGAGCAGCACCAGACCGAGCCCGGCGCGGGCGAACGCGCCGCGCAGCACCTCGCGGTCCGCGGTCATCGCCGTGATGGCAGGCAGCGCTCCCGGCATAGGCGGGCCGGACAGTTCGACGGCGCCCCCGGGTTCGACGGTCACCCTGCTGCCCCCCGGCAGCTGGGGGAGATCGGCGATGGTGGCCGTGAGCTGATCCCACGAGGGCCGCTTCATCGGGTCCGCGAGGTCGAAGCAGTGGGCCTCGATCTCCAGTCCGACCTGCCCCACCGCTCCGTCGGTGAGGCAGTTGCCCCCGATGTGCAACGCCGCGCTGTAAGCGTTCGACAGCTCGGCCGCAGCGGTCGAGGGTGGGTGCGCGTCGTCCACCTCGGATGTGATGGTGAAGGTCATTCGAACCATCCCCTTCCCGCTGGGCCGATTGCCGCTTCCACCCATCTTCGGAGAGGACACCGACAAAGTCGCGCGGTTTACCGATGACGCCTTGGTTACAGGTACCCGACTCCCACGCGACCGCTATTGCCCCAGCGTGTTCTGCATCGCCCCGGCCAGGACGTTCACGGCCGGACCGCCGTTGCCAGGTTGACATACCTTCGCCTGCAGCAGAACGTTCTCCCGTTTCCGAGTGGTGGTGAAGCAGCGGCGGTCGATGCCCGCCTCCTGCTTGACCCAGTCGGTATCGGTCGCGGTGGTGGGCCCGCCGGTGAACGACCACACCTGGGTGGTGAGGTTGTCCAGGTGCATGGCGGTGGTCTGGCCGCTGCAGCCGACGGTGCGGTCGACGACGCGCCGGAAGGCCCGCTCGGCGGCGTCATTCGTGGCGAACACCCCGACCGCCTGCTTGACGAAGTGCGTCGCGTCCGTCGGGGACTCCTGGGCCACCGCACCGTTGAAGGAGGCCAGGTCGGGGTCGGCGTAGACATCCGGCAGGCCGATGTCGGCCCAGTTGTTGCAGACCGGGACGTCGACGTAGAACGCCTGGAACGGTTCGGTGAACACCGACTCGAAACGCAGTGTGGCGCCGACGATGTTGCCCACCGATCCCTTCGGCAGCACGGCATAATTGACGACGCCGGGGTCCGACGGACGCGCGGACGCCACGTCTGCCGGCGCCGCCAACAGCACACCCACCGCCAGACCGACGCCCGCGACGGCGGCGGGCGCCTTACCCCCGCCGTTGCGCGGCCGCCGGAGCGTCACCCGACTAGACCTTCGCCGACAGCTTGACGTCGATGTTGCCGCGGGTGGCTTTCGAGTACGGGCACACCTGGTGCGCCTGGCTCATCAGGTCGTCGGCGGTGCTCTGCTCGAGACCGGGCAGGTAGCCGATCATGTGCGCGGTGAGGCCGAAGCCACCCTCGGAATCCGGGCCGAAGCCGATCTGCGCGGTGATCGAGCTGGCCTCGTCGACGTCGATCCCGTTGTTGCGCGCCATCAGCCGTAACGCACCCAGGAAACAGGCCGCGTAGCCGGCGGAGAACAACAATTCGGGGTTGACGCCCTCACCGCTGCCGCCGACCTCCTTCGGCGGGCGGGTGTCGAGATCGATCTGGCCGTCGGCCGACTTGACGTGGCCGTCGCGGCCACCTCCGGACGCGGTGGACTCTGCGGTGTACTTGACCTCAATGCTCATGAGCTCGATCATGCCAGCACGAGCGCTGAGGGCAAGACGCCCCTGTCAGGCTCCGTTGCCGTCGACCTTGGCCCGCACTCCCTCCTCGACCTTCTTGCCAAGGTCGGGGTCCACGTTGCGCCAGTACTCGAACACTCGCGACAGCACCGGCTCGCGCACACCCTTAGAAACATGACCAACGATGTTGTGCACCAAACGATCTCGTGCCTCGTCATCGAGTACCTCGCGAACCATGGTGCCGGCCTGGCCCCAGTCGTCATCGTCTTCGCGCAACGTATAGGCCACGCGCACCATGTCGCCGTCGGAGGCCCAGTGCACCTCGGCCGCCCGCCGCGGGTCGGCCTCGGGCCCACCCATCGAGTTCGGGGTGTAGATCGGATCGGTCACGTTGCGCACCCGCATCGCACCGTCTTTGGAGTACGCGCGCACATCGACCTTCGGTTCGTTGACCGGAATCTGCTTGTAGTTCACTCCGAGCCGGTGGCGGTGCGCGTCGGCGTAGGAGAAGCCGCGGGCCAGCAGCATCTTGTCCGGGCTCAGGCCCGTACCCGGCACGATGTTGTTGGGCTCGAACGCCGCCTGCTCGATCTCGGTGTGGTAGTCGGTCACGTTGCGGTTCAGCGTCATCTTGCCCACCTCGTGCAGTGGGTAGTCGCCGTGCGGCCAGACCTTGGTCAGGTCGAACGGGTTGAAGCGGTAGCTCTTGGCGTCCTCGAACGGCATGGCCTGCACGTGCAGCGTCCAGCTCGGGAAGTCGCCGTCCTCGATCGAGTCGTACAGGTCGCGCTGGTGGTAGTCGCCGTCCTCACCCGCCAGCTGGTCGGCGTCCTCCTGGGTGAGGAAGTCGATGCCCTGGTCGGTCTTGAAGTGGTATTTCACCCAGAACATCTCATCGTCGGCATTGAGCCAGCTGTACGTGTGGCTGGAGTAGCCGTTCATGTGCCGCCACGTCTTCGGGATGCCCCGATCGCCCATCAGCCACGTGACCTGATGAGCCGACTCGGGCGAGAGCGTCCAGAAGTCCCACTGCATGTGGTGATCGCGAACGTTGCTGGCCTGCAACCGCTTCTGGCTTCTGATGAAGTTCTGGAACTTCATCGGGTCGCGCACGAAGAACACCGGCGTGTTGTTGCCCACCATGTCGAAGTTGCCTTCGGAGGTGTAGAACTTCAGCGCGAAGCCGCGCGGATCGCGCCAGGTGTCCGGGCTACCCCGCTCGCCGGCAACGGTGGAGAAGCGGGCGAGCATCTCGGTCTTGGTGCCCGGTTGGAACACCGCCGCCTTGGTGAACTCGCTGACGTCGTGGGTGACCTCGAAGTGGCCGAACGCGCCGCCGCCCTTGGCGTGCGGTTGACGCTCCGGGATGCGTTCCCGGTTGAAGTTGGCCATTTGCTCGATCAGGTAGTGGTCGTGCAACAGGATCGGACCGTCCGGGCCGACGGTGAGCGAGTGCTCAACGCTCGAGATCGGGTTGCCTGCGTCGTTCGTCGTGTACTTCTCGGTCATCAGGTCTCCTGGAAGTCGGACGGCTGCGGGCCGAGCCGCCGTGAGGGGAGTCCCCCTATGTGGATCGATTCCAAACATCGCAGATCGCCGAGGGCCGCATGCTTCATTCGCCTGAATCGGCGCCCTGCGGTGTGGCTCAGAGGCCGGTGGGTTCCTGATGCCGCGGGTGGCGACTGCGGCGCGTTCGGCTGTGACTCGATCGGGTGAGGATCCGTGCGCACCGCGGGAGACTCAAGGCGCCGGATTCACCGCGATGGCGGGGGGTGCATTGGTGCAGCCGATGGGTAGCGTGCAGACGGGAGCGCGACCCGGATCGACCTCAGTCAACGGCGGCCCTGTCACGTCGGGCAATTGACGGGGCGGCAGCGCGGGGTTGGCGGGTTCGACGGCGTTCTTGAGGGTTTCCGGATCGATACACGCCCCGGTGCGCATCACGCCCCCGGCGTGTTCGCAGCAGTAATCCGTGGGCATGTCGCGCTCCAGGCACGATGCGAAGTCCTGTTCCTTGTACTCCGCGTTCGCGGGAAATGTGAACAGGGCAGCCGTCACAGCGAAACCGCTTGCGACGACGGCCGTCCGGACGAGTCGGCGGACGCAGGGTTGGTTGGTCATCCGATTTCCTTTCACGTCGTTGTCCGGCGCCGGCTGCCACAGCCAGGAAACGCGGACCCTGACGCCGAAAGGTGAATGGTTCGCGACTCTGTGGTATAAGCGACCCTACGCCGCCGGGGGCCGAGTGCATAGGTGCACTTTAACGGCGGTTTCGATGATCTTTCCCTCGCGCGGTCATCAACCGTTGGCCACAGTCGAGGGCCCGGCGCGCGAACGGCGGGCCCTCGATCGGTTGACGCTACGGCCGGGGAGTGGTTGTCGTGGTCGGTGCACTCGGCGACTGGGGCGATTGCGGGGGCTGCATGCCGGGAGCGCCGGAGGGTGGCCGCATGACGTCGGCCCGCGGACCCATCGGGAACATCGGCGGCCCGCCACGATGGAAGAACGCGGAGTCGTGATCGCCGCGGTGCCCGCCGCCCCGCTGCCCGTCGGCATTCTTGCCGAGGATGAAGCCGGAGAAGAACACCACGGCGACGATGAACACCACCCCGGCGACGATGCCGACCCAGGCGGCGACGGTGGTGAGGCGCGACCCGCGCGTCTGAACGTGCGCGGGGGGTGCGGGCGGCGGAGTTGTCGCGGCGGGGTCCGTCACGGATTCGGCGGAGGACGACGTTGGTTCAGTCATGGCGTCGATTCTGCGAACCGAACCCATGCGCCGGTCCTGTTTTCGCTGTGAATCGGCTGTGAGGCCGACCGACTCACCGCCAGTCTCGAAAGGTCGCCAGGAGTTTGTTGCGGAACTCCGGATCGAGTTCATCGCCGACATCGGCCAGTGTGGTGATCGTCGTGCGGAATTGCTGCAGATAGTTCTGGCAGCCGTCGCACTCCACCAGGTGCAGGTCGAAGCGCGCACGCGAATCGAGGTCCAACGAACCGTCGAGGTACGCGGTGACCAGTTCCACCAGTTCGTTGCAGTCCATCGGTCCTGTGCTCATGACCCTGCCGCCAGATACGTTTCGAGTGCCTGACGGACGGCGGCCCGCCCCCTGTGCAGCAACACTCGTTGATTCGCGACGCTGATCTCGAGCAATTCGGTCACTTCTTTCGAGTCGAAGCCATAGATGTCGCGCAAGGTGACGACGATGCGCTGGTTGTCCGGCAGTTTGTCCAGTTCGCGGCGGGCGACGGCGACCATCTCGTCGCGGAGCACCGATCCCTCCGGAGACTCCGGGAAGGGCGACGGCATGGAGTCGGCCCTCCAATGCCCGGCCCACCGGTCGTCCACGTTGCGGAATCGCGCCGCATCGACCGTGCTTCCGGTGAACGCGGCGAACTCTGCGTCGCCGCTGCGTTGTTCGGCCAGGCCCCGCTTCTTCGCGATGTTGATCAGAACCGTGAAGAGCCATGTCCGCACGCTCGATCGACCTTCGAATGCGCCGATTCCCTTGAGCAGGGCGATCCACGTCTCCTGCACGACGTCCTCGGCTATTTCCCGGGTGGACACGTAGCCGCGCGCCACCCGCAGCATGGCAGCGGTGTGGCGCTCGACCAGCAGCGCGAATGCGCTCTCGTCGCCTGACCGCAGTGCGGCGACGAGGGCGCCTTCGTCTTCGGCGACGGCCGTCATCGTGCAGCGAGGGTAACTCCGGTCGACCGTGCGGCGCGTAGCGAATCGGCCAGGGTCCACGCCGCGGCGCCGAGCAGCACCACGTCCTTGATGAGGAACTGGCCCGTCACCGACAGGAACGGGAAGCCGCCGGCCGACGCTTCGAAGACACCGGGTGTGGTGAACAGGAAGCTGATCGTCGCCGCGAAGATGCCGATGGCCAGCACGCTGCCGAGCGCTGAGACTCTCGGCCACCACGGCTTGACGGCGATCAGCACCGCGGTCGCGACCTCCATGACGCCGAGCAGCGCCGAGAACGTCGTCACCGAGAAGATCTCGTAGAGCCAACCCATGAACGGGCTGTTGGCGACCAGCGGCTGGATCCCCTGTGCCTCGTAAGCGGTGAACTTGAGCAGCCCGATCCAACCGATCACGAGCGCCAGTCCGAAGCGCAACAACGCCGCGCTCGGGTGCACTGTCGACTCGACGGTGGCGGCCGTCCTGCTGGTGAAGACATCCTTGATGGTGGTCATGACACTCCTTCGACTCCGGGCAGCGCGTGCGGTGCTGCGTACAGTGCTGAGTGCCTCGGCAGGGCGGAAGCGTTACAGCCGTCGAAGCAGACGACTTTGATTTCGCAAGAATGCTTGATCGATGCACGTTCGATGCGCTAGACATGCTGTGTCCATCCGGCCGGGGTCGACTACCAAGTCCGATTCGTCCCCCAACGTGCACTGTGATCGGCCTATCGGAGGCAACCCCCTCGCATCACAGCGGATCCCGCCGGGATGGATTCCCGCTCGACGTCTCACGGCTTGAGCGGGTTCACCGCGAACTGGATGACCCGGTAGGGCGAACCGCCGCGGGGGCCGGTGTTCCACTGGCTGACGAACACCCGCACCTCGTCGAGCGTCGATCCCGGTGAGATGTACCCGCCGTAGGGCTGGGCCAGCCTGTTGTTCTCCGGCGGCCCCAGTTGCTCTGCGGGTTCGGGCCATTCGGTCGCGACGACGACCGTCGTCACCGGCGCTGTGCCCAACCGTGTCGGATCGTCGGCCACCCGCATTTCCATGTTGCCGGTGGTGGCGTTGAAGTATGACAGCACCGTCTTGCCGTCGATCTGGCGGATGCTCATCTCCCCGATCAGGTCCGGCCACAGCGGTGTCGGCGGATGACCCCAGCCGTCGACCGATGACCAGCCCTGCCAGCCGGACCGGTCCGCGAAGTCCTGCGGTGTCGTGCGGTACAGCGTCAGCGGGTCGGTGCGGTCGAAGTTGTTGGCCACGATGTACACCCACCCGCGCTCGGAGTCCGGCCGCGGGATCGGATCGTAGTAGCCGCTGATCTGCGACTGTCCGCCGTCGGCATAGGACGCCGCCCGCGTCGAACGCGGCACGGTCGGCCACTGCGGTTGCGCCGCATCGGCTTTCACTAGCCGTGACGTGCGCGGTTCGAGCTCCTTGGTAGTGGTGACGAGCAGATAGTTCTCCCGGTTGATCTGCACGACGCCGGCAGGCAGCTGTGACTCGCCCCGTGGCGCGGGTTCGGCGAGCAGTGGTTTGTCGACGCCGGTCACGCCGTCGTAGCGCACACCGGCCGGATCGTCGATCGAGTCCGTCTCGACGTGCAGCGCGATCGGCGAGTACCAGCCGCCGTAGCCGACACCCTGACCAGCGAAGCTGTCGCCGCACACCTGCAGGATGCCGCTGGGGAACTCCATGAACTCGCACAGATCCGTCGCGCCGATACCGTAATCACGGGTGGGCGTACCGGTTCCGGCCGTTGGGCCGATGCGGATCACCTGCCCAGGCGCCAGCGGCGGAAGTACGGGATCGGGGATCGGCGCTGCGGGCTGTGCGTGCACAATTGGCACAGCGACCGCACTCGGGACCGCCGAGATCGACGAAATGGCGAGCATCACTCGTACTTTGTCGCCCAAACGTGAGTTTCGGCGAGATGGGGTCACAACGCGGCGGCCAGCAATTCGGCGATCTGAATCGTATTGAGCGCAGCACCTTTTCGCAGGTTGTCACCGGATACGAACAACGCCAGACCGCGCCCGTCGGGAACACCCGGATCCTGGCGAATGCGACCCACCAGGGAGTCGTCGACGCCGGCGGCGGCCAACGGGGTCGGCACGTCGACCAGTTCGACACCCGGCGCTCCTGCCAATAGCTCCTTGGCGCGCTGCACCGAAAGAGGATGGGCGAACTCGAGGTTCAGCGACAGCGAGTGGCCCGTGTACACCGGTACACGCACACACGTCCCGCTCACCGCGAGGTCGGGGATGCCGAGGATCTTGCGGCTCTCGTTGCGCAGCTTCTGGTCCTCGTCGGTCTCGCCGGAGTCGTCCTCGACATAGGAACCGGCCAGCGGGACGACGTTGAACGCGATCGGCGCGACGTACTTCGACGGCTCCGGGAAATCCACCGCGCCGCCGTCGGCCACCAGGTCCCGGCTGGCGGCGACCACCGCGGTGGCCTGACCGAAGAGTTCCTCCACGCCCGCGATCCCACTGCCCGAAACCGCCTGATAGGTCGAGGCGATCATGCGCACCAGGCCCGCCTCGTCGTGCAACGGCTTGAGCACCGGCATGGCGGCCATCGTGGTGCAGTTCGGATTGGCGATGATGCCCTTGGGCCGCTGTCCGGCATCCCTCTCGAAGTTGACCTCGCTGACCACCAGTGGCACGTCGGGGTCCTTGCGCCACGCCGACGAGTTGTCGATCACGACGGCGCCGGCTTCGGCGAACCGCGGCGCCTGCACCCGCGACATCGTCGCGCCTGCCGAGAACAACGCGATGTCCAGACCGGCCGGGTCGGCGGTCGCGGCGTCCTCCACCTCGATCTCCTGGCCGCGGAACGGCAGCTTGCGGCCCTGCGATCGCGCGGAGGCGAAGAACCGCACCGAACTGGCCGGAAAGTCGCGTTGCTCCAACAGCGTTCGCATCACCTGGCCGACCTGACCGGTCGCGCCGATCACCCCGATGTCGACCATCGTCAGCGCCCCGTCCCCGCGTAGACGACGGCCACCTCGTCGCCGCCCAGCCCGAACGCCTCGTGCAGCGCGCCGACGGCCTTGTCGAGT
This sequence comes from Mycobacterium sp. IDR2000157661, assembly GCF_022317005.1. Classification (NCBI taxonomy): domain Bacteria; kingdom Bacillati; phylum Actinomycetota; class Actinomycetes; order Mycobacteriales; family Mycobacteriaceae; genus Mycobacterium; species Mycobacterium sp. IDR2000157661. Next base: position 2,014,394 of record NZ_CP081006.1, on the reverse strand, counting down.
TCGGTGTCCTTGATCAGCACCGAGATTCGGATCTCGGAGGTGGAGATCAGATCGATGTTGACCCCGACCTCGGCCAGCGCCTCGCAGAACCTGGCGGTGACGCCGGGATGGCTGCGCATACCCGCGCCGATCAGCGACACCTTGCCGATGTGGTCGTCGTAGAGCACCTTGGAGAACCCGATCTCCTCCTGCAGTGACGTCAGCTTCTCCACCGCGCCCGGCCCACTGTCGCGCGAGCAGGTGAACGTGATGTCGGTCTTGCCGTCCTCGATCTTGGAGATGTTCTGCAACACCATGTCGATGTTGACGTCGGCGTCGGCGACCGCGCGAAACACCTTGGCGGCGTAGCCGGGAACGTCGGGCAGACCGACGACCGTCACCTTGGCCTCACTGCGGTCGTGGGCTACTCCGGTCAGGATGGCGTCTTCCATGGGGATGTCCTCTATCGATCCTTTGACGAGGGTGCCGGGCTTGTCGGTGTACGACGAACGCACATGAATCGGAACGTCGTAGCGACGGGCGTACTCGACGCAGCGCAGCATCAGCACCTTGGCGCCGCACGCCGCCATTTCGAGCATCTCCTCGAACGTCACGGCGTCGAGGTGCTTGGCGTTCGCCACGATCCGCGGGTCGGCGGTGAAGATGCCGTCGACGTCGGTGTAGATCTCGCACACGTCGGCGTTCAGCGCCGCGGCCAGCGCGACGGCGGTGGTGTCCGAACCGCCCCGGCCCAGGGTGGTCACGTCCTTGCTGTCCTGGCTCACCCCCTGGAATCCCGCGACCAGCACGATGAGTCCCAGGTCGAGGGCTTCACGCAACCGGCCCGGAGTGACGTCGATGATCTTGGCGTTGCCGTGCGTGCTGGTGGTGATCACGCCGGCCTGCGACCCGGTGAACGAACGGGCCTGGGCCCCCAGCGAGTCGATGGCCATCGCCACCAGCGCGTTGGAGATGCGCTCACCCGACGTCAGCAGCATGTCCATCTCTCGCGCGGGCGGCGCCGGGCTCACCTGGCGGGCGAGATCGAGCAGGTCGTCTGTGGTGTCGCCCATCGCCGAGACCACGACGACAACGTCGTTGCCCTGCTTCTTCGTCTCGACGATCCGCTCGGCGACGCGACGAATCCGCTCGGCGTCCGACACCGAGGATCCGCCGTACTTCTGCACGACGAGCGCCACTGACCATGCCTTTCAATTGCCGGGGAAGATTGCACCAAGGATAAGGGGTTCGGTGCATCCGATTTATCCCGCCGGGGGGCGGGCACTCAGGACCCGACCTTGATCAGCCGGAACAGGCCTCCGACAGGTCGGCGAGCTTCTGCTGTATCTGGTCGTCGAGCGCAGCCATCTCGTAGACGACCCGCGGGGTGGGGGCGCCAGGGGCCTGCGCGCCCGAGGCGGTGCGCAGTTCGGGTAGCTTGCGCACGAACTGGTCCGCCAAGTCGGCGACCTCGACGGCGGTGAAACGCAGCTCAGGGGCGTCGATGGCGCGCGCACGTTCGGCCAGGCCGTCGGCCCACTGCCGGTAGGCGATCTCGTCGGCCGAGCTCGGCAACCCTGTCGTGCCTTCGCTCTTGGCTTCGATGGCCTGGCCCTGCGACGTGTTGAACTCCAACAACTCCAGCACCGGGCGGCACTCCTCTGGAGGTTGCCTGATCACGGAGTACACCAGCGCGATCAGCGCCACGACGGCGACACCGATCGCGACCCACCACCGTCGATCGAGCCTCACGCTCGCACTCTAGCCAGCGGCCCGGTCGTCATCCTCCCGGCCGGGTTTGGTGTGGCGGCCGGGTCGGGAGTATCGTGACGCGGGTGCAGCGGGTGCTCCTTCTCGGCAGCCGCGACGGGTTCTGACCAGACCGGCTTCCCGTCGCGGGTGTTCGCGATGCGCCGGTCGTGAGTCCATCGACAACCCGGAGCAGACACCGTGACCACCTTCTCGAAACCCGCACCCGATTCGCCTGACGCCTTCGCCTGGTCGGCTGACGCGCGCCAGATCCAGCAGCCCGTCGGCCCGCCGCATCCGGGCCAGCCCGCCTGGAACACCCAGCGCGGCTCGGCGATGCCGGTCGGCCGCTACCGCAGCTTCTCCGACGAGGTCGAGCGGATCGCCCTGCCCGACCGGACCTGGCCGGACAAGATCATCGACCGCGCGCCGATGTGGTGCGCGGTCGACCTGCGCGACGGCAACCAGGCGCTGATCGACCCGATGAGCCCGGCCCGCAAGCGCCGCATGTTCGACCTGCTGGTGCGCATGGGCTACAAGGAGATCGAGGTCGGCTTTCCGTCGGCCAGCCAGACCGACTTCGACTTCGTCCGCGAGATCATCACCGAGGGTGCGGTGCCCGACGACGTCACCATCCAGGTGCTGACACAGTGCCGTCCCGAGTTGATCGAGCGCACGTTTGAGGCCTGCGAGGGCGCACCGCGGGCGATCGTGCACTTCTACAACTCCACGTCGATCCTGCAGCGCCGCGTGGTGTTCAAAGCCGACCGCGAGGCCGTCAAGGCGATCGCCACCGACGGCGCGCGGATGTGCGTCGAGGAGGCCGCGAAGTACCCGCAGACCAAGTGGCGGTTCGAGTACAGCCCCGAGTCCTACACCGGTACCGAACTGGAGTATGCGGTCGACGTCTGCAACGCCGTCGCCGCGATCATCGAGCCGACTCCCGAGGTGCCGCTGATCGTCAACTTGCCCGCCACCGTCGAGATGGCGACCCCGAACGTCTACGCCGACTCGATCGAGTGGATGCACCGGCACCTGACGCCGCGCGATGCCATCATCTTGAGCCTGCATCCGCACAACGATCGCGGAACAGCCGTTGCCGCAGCCGAATTGGGTTACGCCGCGGGCGCCGACCGCATCGAGGGCTGCCTGTTCGGCAACGGGGAGCGCACCGGCAACGTCTGCCTGGTGACGCTGGGCATGAACCTGTTCAGCCGCGGCGTCGACCCGCAGATCGACTTCTCCAACATCGACGAGATCCGCCGCACCGTCGAGTACTGCAACCAGTTGCCGGTGCCCGAGCGCCATCCCTACGGCGGCGACCTGGTCTACACGGCGTTCTCCGGCAGCCACCAGGACGCGATAAACAAGGGCCTGGACGCGATGAAGATCGCCGCCGACGAGGCGGATTCCGACGTCGACGACATCCTCTGGCAGGTGCCCTACCTGCCGATCGACCCACGCGACGTGGGGCGCACCTACGAGGCCGTGATCCGGGTGAACTCGCAGTCCGGCAAGGGCGGGGTCGCCTACATCATGAAGGCCGACCACGGCCTGGTTCTGCCCCGCCGGCTGCAGATCGAGTTCAGTCAGGCGATCCAGCGGATCACCGACGGCGAGGGCGGCGAGGTCTCACCCAAGGAGATGTGGGACGTCTTCGCCGAGGAGTACCTGACGCCGCTTCGGCCCCTTGAGCGGATTCGCCAGAGGGTCACCGCGTCAGAGGTCGACGGCGGTACCGACACCATCGAGGCGGTGGTCAAGATCGACGGCGCAGAGCGCGAGATCGTCGGTGCGGGCAACGGGCCGCTGGCGGCGTTTGTCGACGCGCTCGGGGCCGTCGGATACGACGTCAACGTGCTGGACTACTCCGAGCACGCGATGTCGGCAGGGGAAGAGGCGAAGGCGGCGGCCTACGTCGAGGCGTCCATCGGCGGGCGCACGGTGTGGGGCGTGGGCATCGCGACGTCGATCACCACTGCGTCGCTGCGTGCGGTGGTCTCGGCGGTCAACCGCGCCGCGCGCTCGACCTAGTCGACCAGCGAGAGCCGGAAGATCACGCCCAGCAGCGCGAAGATCACCAGCGCCGACACCAGGTCGAACCACTGGAACGGGTAGAGCGAGCCGTCGATCGACAGCACCAGGATGGTCTCGACGAGCCCGAACAGGACGAGGAAGGCGCCGAGCAGGACGCGCGGCTGTCCCCGGTGCAGCTGAGTCCTTCGCAGCTCGACGGCCAGGGTCAGCAGCAGTACGGGCAGTATCTGGGCGAGCGCCGCGGCGGTCGCGACGTCCACCAGCGTGATGCGGTGAATCGCCATTCAGAACAGGGCGAACTGGTCGCCCGCATGTGTGGCATCGGTGAACTCCTCGATGCCCCGACCGCCGACGACGGTGTCGAGGCTGCGCATGAACTCGCCGTCGCTGACCAGGGGGACGCCCAGCTCGTTGCCGTGATACCCCTTGCCCTGTTCGGGCCGCGGTTCGTTGCAGACGATCAGCGACGTCTGCGGGTCGACACTGTCGGTGTAGGCCAGGCCGGCGTGCAGGATCCGCTCGATGAGCTCCTCGTGGGTGCGCTCCACCTCCGACGACAGCGCGACCCGCATGCCCTGCACCAGCGGCCTCCCCGCCACGTACCGACCGGGGTTCAGGTACGCGCACGGCAGCCGTGCTGCCACCGCCTTGAGCGGCCGCAGCTCGTCGTGGGTGACGAGCCCGTTGGGCCAGCTTCGCCGCGTTACCGGGTGCACCGGCAACCAGACCCGCCGCTCGCGGGCCCGCACCAGTACCGGCTTGAGGATCTGCGCGAGCACCAGCGCGTCGTCGAGCGCGTCGTGCGGCTTCATCTGCGTGATGCCCCAGTGGGCGGCCAGCGTCTCCAACCGCAGGTTCTCGGCGCCCAGAGCCAGCCGGCGGGTCAGCTCCACCGTGCACATCACGGTGTCCGTCGGCAGCTCGGCACGCACGAGTTCGGCCTCGGCGGCCAGGAACGAGTAGTCGAAGCCGACGTTGTGCGCGACGAGGGTGCGTCCCTCCAGCAGCTCGACGAGGGAACCGACGATGTCGGCGAAGGTCGGCTGGCCCTCGAGCATCTCGGCCGTCAGGCCGTGCACGTGCGTGGGCCCGGGATCGACTCCGGGGTTGAGCAGGCTGTACAGGCTCTGTTCGACGTTGCCGTCGTCACCGAGGGCCAGGGCCGCGATGCTGACGATGCGAGCCTGGCCGGGCCGGAAACCCGTGGTCTCCACGTCGACGACCGCCCACCCCGCACCGGTCTCCGTCGCCGGCCTACCCCAGGTTCGGCTCACTTCGTCAGGATGGCACGGTGCGCTGACAATGCCCGGGAGCTCGCCGAGTCGCTCGATAACGTGTCGGCTACCTAAAATGCCTCCGATGGTCACCACTCGTGGACGCGTCGCGCTGGCGGCGGGCGCAGGTGCGCGTTGGGCGTCGCGGGTCACCGGCCGCGGCGCAGGAGCGATGATCGGTGGGCTGGTGGCGCTGGCGCTGGACAAGTCGTTGCTGCGCCAGCTCGGCGCGGGCCGCCGCAGCGTCGTGGTGACCGGCACCAACGGCAAGTCCACCACCACGCGGATGGTGGCGGCCGCCCTGCGCACCATCGGCTCGACGGAGCCCGGCGGTCGGCGACATCGAACCGTGGCCACCAACGACACCGGCGCCAACATGGACGCCGGGCTGGTGGCGGCCCTGGCCGGTGCCCGCGACGCCGCCCTGGCCGCTCTCGAGGTCGACGAGATGCATGTGCCGCACGTGATGGATGCGGTGGACGCGGCCGTCGTCGTTCTGCTGAACCTGTCGCGCGACCAACTGGACCGGGTTGGCGAGATCAACCACATCGAGCGGACGCTGCGGGCCGGGCTGGCCCGTCACCCCGCGGCGGTCGTGGTCGCCAACTGTGACGACGTGCTGATGACGTCGGCGGCCTACGACAGCCCGAACGTCGTGTGGGTCGCCGCGGGCGGCAGCTGGGCCAACGACTCGGTCAGCTGCCCGCGGTCGGGGGAGATCATCGTCCGCGACGGACGCGACTGGTATTCGACCGGAATCGATTTCAAACGGCCGACACCGCACTGGTGGTACGACGACACCGACATCCACGGACCCGACGGGTTCTCCATGCCGATGACGCTGGCGTTGCCGGGCACCGTCAACCGCGGCAACGCCACCCAGGCGGTGGCGGCCGCGGTCACCATGGGCGCCGACCCGGCCGCGGCGGTGGCAGCGGTGTCCTCGGTCGACGAGGTCGCCGGCCGGTACCGCACCATACGGATCGGCGAGCACACCGTGCGGGTGCTGTTGGCCAAGAATCCCGCCGGCTGGCAGGAGGCGCTCTCGATGGTCGACAAACACGGTGCTGGCGTCGTCATCTCGGTCAACGGTCAGGTGCCCGACGGTGAGGACCTGTCCTGGTTGTGGGACGTGCGGTTCGAGCACTTCGGGGATACGAATGTCGTGGCCGCCGGCGAACGCGGTACCGACCTCGCGGTGCGACTGGGCTACGCAGGCGTCGAGCACACCCTGGTGCACGACACGCTCGCGGCCATCGCGTCGTGCCCGCCCGGACACGTCGAGGTGATCGCGAACTACACGGCCTTCCTGCAACTGAACCGGAGACTGGAGCGCCGTGCCTGAGTCGACGGTGCGGATCGGGCTGGTGCTGCCCGACGTGATGGGCACCTACGGTGACGGCGGCAACTCCGTCGTACTGCGAGAGCGATTGCGCCTACGCGGGATCGACGCCGAGGTCGTCGAGATCACGCTGGCCGACCCGGTGCCTGCCGAACTGGACCTGTACACGCTCGGCGGCGCCGAGGACTACGCGCAGCGGTTGGCGACCAAGCATCTGCTGCGCTACCCGGGCCTGCAGCAGGCCGCCGCGCGGGGCGCCCCGGTGCTGGCGATCTGCGCGGCCATCCAGGTGCTCGGCCACTGGTACGAGACGTCCGCGGGTGAGCGGGTCGACGGCGTCGGCCTGCTCGACCTCACCACCTCGCCGCAGGCCGAGCGCACGATCGGCGAGGTGGTGTCCAAGCCGTTGCTGCCGGGTCTGACCCAGCGGTTGACCGGCTTCGAGAACCACCGCGGCGGAACCACTCTCGGCGCGCAGGCGCAGCCGCTGGCTCGCGTCGAGAAGGGTGCGGGCAACCGTGCCGGCGACGGCATCGACGGCGCGGTGCAGGGCAGCGTCGTGGCGACCTATCTGCACGGCCCGTGCCTGGCCCGCAACCCGGAGTTGGCCGACCACCTGCTGAGCCGTGTCGTCGGGGAGTTGGTACCTCTGCCTCTCGACGAGGTGGAGCAGTTGCGCCGGGAGCGCCTGGCCGCGCCTCGCCGGGTGTAGTCCCCACGCCGCCGCGCCTTGCGGCCCTTTTCGCCCAAACCAACGTTACGCCGCGAAATCACTGGAAGAACCTGCCAGTTCGTCCATCTGGGCGCGGCGAGCGGACCGGCGAGTGAACTCGGCGCGCACCCGCGCGATGACCTCCGTCGGCCGATCCTCGGCGACGACCCGAACGATCCGCCAATCACGCTCCTCGAGCATGCGGATTCGGCGTATGTCCTTGACGTATTGCCCCCGGTCGGTGCGATGCTGGTCGCCATCGTATTCGACTCCGAGCCGAAGCTGGCGCCACCCCATGTCGAGATACGCGATCGGAAAACCGCCGTCGAGCACCGGGATCTGGGTCTCCGGCACGGGGAAACGGGCGTCGATGAGCAACAGACGGAGCCAACTCTCTCGCGGCGATTGTGCACCGACGTCGACCAACGGCAGCAGTTCGCGGAGTTGACGGACGCCGCGTGCCGGGCCGTATCGGTGCAACAGCTTCGCTACGTCGTCTTCCTGAAACGGCCTCGCCCGCATCAGCGCATCGAGACGGGCGAGCGCGTCGTGTCGCGCCAGGAGTCGGCCCAGGTCGAAGGCTGTCCGCGCCGGCGTGGTGAGGGGCAGCCCCGATACGCTCGTCACCTCGTCGTCGGCGATGCGGTCCATGTGGATCACCAAGCCGCGTTGTCGACGGCGCTCGTGGTCGATGATGTCGATCGGGTGATCGGCATCGACGAACTTCGCGCCGTGTAGAGCCGACGCCACGACACCGGAGAGCACGCCTCGCCGATTCGATGCCAACCAGGCGCCGACAGCGCGGTCGTAGAGTGTCGGCGTGGTCGACTTCGGAATGTAGACGCCGCGGAAGATCGTCCGGTACCACCGCCGTAGTTCATGCCGCGTTATTCCGTCTGCCAGCGCCTCTCGGCCCAGGAATACCTCCCCCATGGCATGCATCGTTGCTCCGCGGTCCGACATCCACCCCGAGATCGACATAACGGCGGGATCTACTCGCACTTGTGCGGCGAAACGTCGGTTTGGGCGAAAGAAAGGGCGCGACGAAGCTATAGGCCCAGGTCGCGCAGAAACTCCGGCTTGTAGGCCTCCAGGATCACGTAGCGCGGGTCGGGCGCCGGGGACTCGGGTGCGTCGTCGGCGACCTCCTGTCCGCTGGCCGGATCCACCCATTCCTGACGTGCGGGCTCCCATCGGCTGAGCGTGTAGCCCGCGCTCACATCGTCGTCGGCCACCAGCGCGCGCACGGTGCGCTCGGCTTCCTGCGCGTCGGCGAGGCTGCGGGTGTAGAGCTGGATGCGGTCGCCGTCGCGTGTCACCGTCACCGTCGACCCGAGCCGCTTGCGGGCGTCGTCGTCGAGGTCCAGCGTGCGCAGCTTCTCCCAGAACGACAGCCGGTGCTCGTCGCTGCCGAGCTCGACCTCGACCTTGTACTCCTCGTCGGCCATAGTTCCTCTCCTCAGGCCATCGCCCGGCGGCCCGACAGCGCGCGGCCCAGGGTCAACTCGTCGGCGAACTCGAGGTCCCCGCCCATCGGCAGACCCGACGCGATGCGCGTCACGGTGAGCCCCGGGATGTCACGCAGCATGCGGACCAGGTACGTCGCGGTGGCCTCGCCCTCGGTGTTGGGATCCGTCGCGATGATCACTTCGCTGACGTCCACGCCATCGACCTGCTCGCCGATTCTGTTCAGCAGCTCCCGGATCCGCAGCTGGTCGGGTCCGACACCGGACAGCGGATCCAGCGCCCCACCCAGGACGTGGTAGCGCCCACGGAACTCGCGGGTGCGCTCGACTGCCTGCACGTCCTTGGGTTCCTCGACCACGCAGACCAGCGACGCGTCCCGCCGCGGGTCGGAGCAGATGCGGCAACGGTCCTCGTCGGAGACGTTGCCGCACACCGCGCAGAATCGCACCCCGTCGCGCACCTTGTTGAGCACCGCCGTCAGCCGGTCGATGTCCGGCGGCTCGACCGACAGCAGGTGAAACGCGATCCGCTGCGCGCTCTTGGGCCCGATACCGGGCAGCTTGCCGAGCTCGTCGATCAGATCCTGGACGGGTCCTTCGAACATGGAGGGCGGTTACATCCCCGGCAGGCCGAGATTGCCCATCCCGCTGGCCAACGGCCCGAGCCGGTCGTGCGCGAGGATGGTGACCTGTTTGGACGCGTCGGCGATGGCACCGACCACCAGGTCCTGCAGCGTCTCCGGATCGGCCGGATCGATCACCTTGGGGTCGATCGACACCCCGACGACCTCGCCGCTGCCCTTCATCGTCACCTGCACCAGGCCGCCGCCGGCCTGGCCGTGCACCTCGGCGCTGGCCAACGCCTCCTGTGCCTCCATCAACTGCTGCTGCACCTGCTGCGCCTGCGCCAGCAGGGCCGACATGTCGGGTTGGCCTCCGGGTTGCATGCCTGGTCCCCTTGCCTGTTGGTCGCGGTCCGGTTTCGACTTGGTCTCGCCTCGCCCGCACGTGGCGGTTTGGTCTTTCAGCGTAGTCGCGGTTGCCGCTACGGTGACGCCCGTGCCTGCCCGCCTGCGTGTCGGGGCCACCGGAGCAATGCGTGTCTGCGCCGCGGTGGCCGCCTATCTGCTCGTCGCCGCGACGGTGGTCGCCGGTCCGCTGCTCGAGGCCGAAGCCGCTCCGGCCAGCATCGCCGGCAAGATCGTATTCCTCGATCCGGGCCACAATGGCTCCAACGACGCCTCGATCAGCAGGCAGGTGCCGACCGGTCGCGGCGGCACGAAGGACTGCCAGGCCAGCGGCACAGCCACCGACGACGGCTTCCCCGAGCACACCTTCGCCTGGGACACCACGCTGCGGATCCGCCAGGCCCTCACCGCGCTGGGCGTGCGCACCGCGATGTCGCGCGGTGACGACACCGGCCTGGGTCCCTGCGTCGACGAGCGCGCAGCGATGGCGAACTCGCTGAAGCCCAACGCGGTCGTGAGCATCCACGCCGACGGCGGACCGCCGACCGGGCGCGGATTCCACGTCCTGTACTCGGCGCCGCCGCTCAACGACGCGCAGGCGGGGCCGTCGCCGCGGTTCGCCGCGATCATGCGCGATCAACTGAAGTCGTCCGGCTTCGTGCCGTCCACCTACATCGGCTCGGGCGGTCTCAACCCGCGCTCCGACATCGCCGGGCTCAACCTCGCGCAGTACCCGTCGATCCTTGTCGAACTGGGCAACATGAAGAACCCCGTCGACTCCGCGCTGATGAAGACCCCTGAGGGCAGGCAGAAGTACGCCGACGCCGTGGTGCGCGGCATCGCCGGCTTCCTGGGTTCGACCTAGCCAGGGCCGCCCTCGACCTGCTTCTTGAGGTTGTTCAGCACCTCGGCCTGGATCTTGCGCAGGCCCAGCGGTGCGAAGGTCTTCTCGAAGAAGCCGCCGATGCCGCCCGCACCCTGCCACGACGTCTTGACCGTGACCGACGAGCCGGGACCCGCGGGCGCGACGGTCCAGTTGGTGATCATCGACGAGTTGGCGTCCTTCTCGATGACCGTGTGGCCTGCCACGTCAACGGTCGCCTCCACATCGCGCACCCGCTTCTGGGTCGCCTGCAACTTCCAACTCACCACGGTGCCTGCACCCTGCCCGCCTTCGAGCACCCGGTACTCGCTGTAGTGCGACGAGAGGATCTTCGGGCGCACGCCTGCGTAGTCCGCGACGGCCGACAACACCGTCTCCGGCGGCGCGTCGATCAAGACGGTGCTGGACGCGCTGACCTGTCCCATTGCTAGGAGCTCCTTGATGTCGGGGGGTGGTGAGGTCGCGTCGGATGCGACCGCGGACTAGCGTATATCCGTGTCTGCTGCCGAGACTGACGCACATGCTCGTCACGCCGCGGGCGTGCGCAGGCTCGTCGCCAGTTACCGCGAAATCCCGCCGAACGCGACCGTCCGGCTCGCCAAACCCACGTCGAACCTGTTCCGCGCGCGGGCCAAGACCACCGTCAAGGGCCTCGACGTCTCCGGCCTGACCGGCGTGATCGCCGTCGATCCCGACACGCGCACCGCCGACGTGGCCGGGATGTGCACCTACGAGGACCTCGTCGCCGCCACGCTGCCGTACGGCCTTTCGCCGCTGGTGGTTCCGCAACTGAAGACCATCACCCTCGGCGGCGCGGTGACCGGACTCGGCATCGAATCCGCATCGTTTCGCAACGGGCTGCCGCACGAATCGGTGCTCGAGATGGACATCCTCACCGGCACCGGCGACGTGGTCACCGCAAGTCGGGACGTCTGCCCCGATCTTTTCCATGCCTTTCCCAATTCTTATGGCACTCTCGGCTATTCGGTACGCATCAAAATCGAGCTGGAGCCGGTCAAGCCCTTCGTGGCGTTGCGGCACTTGCGATTCGATTCGATCGACGACCTGGTCGCTGCGATGCAGCGCATCACCGACACCCACGAGCACGACGGCGCCCCCGTGGACTACGTCGACGGCGTGGTGTTCTCGGCCGGCGAGAGCTACCTGACGCTGGGATCGATGACCGGCACGCCCGGCCCGGTCAGCGACTACACCGGCCAGCAGATCTACTACCGGTCGATCCAGCACGCCGGCGGTGACAAGCACGACCGGTTGACGATTCACGACTACCTGTGGCGCTGGGACACCGACTGGTTCTGGTGTTCGCGGGCGTTCGGGGCGCAGCACCCGACGATCCGGCGATTCTGGCCGCGACGGTATCGGCGCAGCAGCTTCTACTGGAAGCTCATCGGCTACGACCAGCGCTTCGACATCGCCGATCGCATCGAGAAGCGTAACGGCAGACCGCCGCGCGAACGGGTCGTGCAGGACGTCGAGGTGCCGATCGGCCGGGTCGCCGAGTTCTTGGACTGGTTCCTCGACACCGTGCCCATCGAGCCGATCTGGTTGTGTCCGTTGCGCCTTCGTGACGGCCCGGACGCAGGCGGGGCCTGGCCGCTGTATCCGATCCGGCCGCACCACACCTACGTCAACGTCGGCTTCTGGTCGTCGGTGCCCGCCGGCCCCGAAGAGGGACACACCAACAAGCTGATCGAGCGTAGGGTCAGCGAACTCGACGGGCACAAGTCCCTGTATTCCGAGGCCTACTACAGCCGGGAGGAGTTCGACGAACTCTATGGCGGGGAAACGTACAAGACCGTAAAAAAGACGTACGACCCAGATTCGCGACTCCTCGACCTGTATGCGAAAGCGGTGCAAAGACGATGAGCGCTTGCGCGAAGAGCGGACAATGACGATGAGCGCTTGCGCGAAGAGCAGACAATAACGATGAGCGAACGATGAGCGCTTGCGGCAAGAGCGGAGACCCCCGATGACGACGTTCCGAGAAGGCACGGCACACGCCCCCGAGAGGAAGCTGACGCTTGCCGAGATACTGGAGATTTTCGCGGCCGGCCAACTGCCGCTGAAGTTCAGCGCCTACGACGGCAGCTCGGCCGGACCCGCCGACGCGCCGATCGGCCTGGAACTGCTGACCCCGCGCGGCACCACGTATCTGGCCACGGCTCCGGGTGATCTCGGCCTGGCGCGCGCGTACGTGTCCGGTGACCTGGAAGCGCACGGTGTGCATCCCGGTGATCCCTACGAGTTGCTCAAGGCGCTGGCCGACAAGATGGACTTCAAGCGCCCGCCCGCGCGGGTGCTCGTCGACATCGTGCGCTCGATCGGCATCGAGCACCTCAAGCCGATCGCCCCGCCCCCGCAGGAGGCGCTGCCGCGCTGGCGCCGTATCGCAGAAGGCCTGCGGCACAGCCGAACTCGGGACGCCGAGGCGATCCACCACCACTACGACGTGTCCAACCGGTTCTACGAGTGGGTGCTCGGGCCCTCGATGACCTATACCTGCGCCTGCTATCCGCAGCCGGACGCCACGCTGGAGGAGGCGCAGGACAACAAGTACCGGCTGGTGTTCGAGAAGCTGCGGCTGGCACCGGGCGACCGGCTGCTCGACGTCGGCTGTGGCTGGGGCGGCATGGTGCGTTACGCGGCCCGCCACGGCGTCAAGACCATCGGCGTGACGCTTTCGGCGGAGCAGGCCGCGTGGGCGCAGAAGTCGATCGCCGAGGAGGGCCTGGCCGACCTCGCCGAAGTGCGTCACGGCGATTACCGCGACGTGCGCGAGCACGGGTTCGACGCGGTGTCCTCGATCGGGCTGACCGAGCACATCGGGGTGCACAACTACCCGTCGTACTTCCGGTTCCTCAAGTCGAAGATGCGCACCGGCGCGCTGCTGCTCAACCACTGCATCACCCGGCCCGACAACCGAGCGGGAGCGGCTGCTGGAGGCTTTATTGACCGCTACGTGTTTCCCGACGGGGAGCTGACGGGGTCGGGCCGCATCATCCTGGAGGCTCAGGATGTGGGCCTGGAGGTGGTGCACGAGGAGAACCTGCGCCACCACTACGCGATGACCCTGCGCGACTGGTGCCTCAACCTCGTCGAGCACTGGGACGAGGCCGTCGCCGAAGTCGGGCTGCCGACCGCCAAGGTGTGGGGGCTCTACATGGCGGGGTCACGGCTGGGCTTCGAGACCAATGTCGTTCAGCTGCATCAGGTCCTGGCCGTCAAGGCGGACGGCAACGGGCACGACGGCGGGCTGCCGCTGCGACCGTGGTGGACTCCCTAGCCCTCGATAGGGCGTGCGCCGAGTTCACTCTGCAGTAGCTCGAGAGCGGCTTCCTCCGGATCGCGGCGCGGCGCGTCGGACGTGGCGGCGCCGGCCTCGGCCAGCAGTTCCTCCTCGTCGTCGTCGCGTTTCCGAGGGGCCGCCACCGGTGCGGCAGGTGCGGCGGGTTCCGACGGCGCCGCACCCGTCTCACAGCGGATCTGCCAGTCCACCCCCAGCGCGTCCTTGAGCGCCTCCCGGATGACGTCGGCGTTGCGCTGTTCGCTGAGCCGCTTGGCCAGCGGCGCGGACTCGTGGCTGAGCACCAGGGTGCCGCCCTCGACGGCGCGGACGATGGCCCCGGCCAGCATCACCTCGGTGGTTCGGCTGCGCTCACGAACCTTCTCGCGCACCGTCGACCACATGCTGCGCACCGCGGCGGCGTTGGGCTCGCCGGTGACCGCGGCGGGCGGTGGCACCTCCACCACGGGATCCGACGGTGGGCGCACCGGCGGCGGCGACGGTGGCGCCTCTGGGTCACGCGTGGGCAGTGGGCGGTGCGCCGATGGCGGTTCGGTCTTGGGCGCCTCGGCCTCGGGTGTGGGGCGCGGCGGCTCGGTCGCCGGCGGCGCCTCGACCTCGGAGGTCTGACTCTTACGGGCGTACTGCTTGGGCGGCGCGCCCGGTTGCGACGCCTCCGCCTCACCTGCGGGGATCGACATGTCGAGCCGCGTCTCGATGCGTTCGACGCGGTGCAGTAGCGCGGCCTCGGTGTCGCTGGCCGACGGCAGCAGCAGCCGGGCGCAGACCACCTCCAGCAGCAGTCGCGGCGCCGTCGCACCGCGCATCTCGCCGAGCCCGGCGTGCACCACCTCGGCGTAGCGGGTCAACGTCGCGGTGCCCAGCCGGGACGACTGGTCGCGCATCCGGTCCAGCACGTCCTCGGGTCCGTCGACCACACCGCGGGCCGCGGCGTCGGGCACCGACTGCAACACGATCAGGTCGCGGAACCGTTCCAGCAGGTCGCTGGCGAAGCGGCGCGGGTCGTGGCCGGCGTCCACGACGGCCTCGACGACACCGAACAACCCGGCGGCGTCGTTGGCGATCAGCGCGTCGATCGCGTCGTCGATCAGCGCGACGTCCGTCGCACCCAGCAGCGCCAGCGCCCGCCCATAGTGGACGTGATCGCCCTGCGCGCCGGCCAGCAACTGGTCGAGCACCGACAGGGTGTCTCGCGGCGAGCCTCCGCCGGCGCGGATGACCAGTGGATACACCGCGTCGTCGACGGTCACGCCCTCCTGGGCGCAGACGTGTTCGACCAGTGAGCGCATGGTGCGCGGCGCCAGCAACCGGAACGGGTAGTGGTGGGTGCGCGAGCGGATGGTCGGCAGCACCTTCTCGGGTTCGGTGGTGGCGAACACGAAGATCAGATGCTCCGGCGGCTCCTCGACGATCTTGAGCAGCGCGTTGAAGCCGGCCGTGGTGACCATGTGCGCCTCGTCGATGATGAAGATCCGGTACCGGGACTGCGCGGGTGCGTAGAAGGCCCGGTCCCGTAGCTCGCGGGTGTCGTCCACACCGCCGTGGCTGGCCGCGTCGAGTTCGACGACGTCGACGCTGCCGGGTCCGTTCGGCGCCAACGCGACACACGAGTCACACACTCCGCACGGGGTGGCGGTCGGCCCCTGCACGCAGTTCAGCGAGCGGGCCATGATGCGCGCCGACGAGGTTTTGCCGCATCCGCGCGGACCGGAGAACAGGTAGGCGTGGTTGATCCGGCCCGACGTCAGCGCCGTCGACAGCGGCTCGGTGACATGTTCCTGGCCGACGACTTCGGCGAATGTCGCAGGCCGGTACTTGCGGTAGAGCGCCACGTTCAGCAGGCTACCGACGCGGTCCGACGGCGTGGGGTCGGCCGGTCCATCAGCTCTTGAGGAGCGACTCGGTGGCCGACAGCAGGGCGCAGGTGGCCAGGCCGTCGATCGCAGCGCGCAGCTCGGGCTCGGCCGGGAATGTCGGCGCGATGCGAATGTTTCTGTCCTCCGGGTCTTTTCGATACGGAAACGTCGCGCCCGCCTCGGTCACCGCGATACCGGCGTCCTTGGCCAGCGCGACGGTGCGCTTGGCCGTGCCCGGCAGCACGTCGAGGCTGATGAAATAGCCGCCCTTGGGCTCGGTCCACGATGCGATCTTCGACTCGCCGAGCCGCTCTTCGAGGATCTCCAGCACCGCGCCGAACTTCGGCGCCAACAGCTGTTGATGGCGCTGCATCTGCAGGCGGACCCCGTCGGCGTCGCCGAAGAAGCGCAGGTGGCGTAACTGGTTCAGCTTGTCCGGGCCGATCGACTTCTTGCCCGCGTGCTGCAGGTACCAGGCGATGTTGCCCAGCGATCCGCCAAGGAAGCTCACGCCGGCGCCGGCGAACGTGATCTTCGACGTCGAGGCGAACACCAGCGGCCGGTTCGCGTTGCCCGCCGCCTCGGCGAGACCAAGGACGTCGATGTTGCGGACGAAGTCGTGGGTCAGCGTGTGCACCGCGTAGGCGTTGTCCCACATCAATCGGAAATCCGGTGCGGCGGTGCGCATCTGAACGAGCCGGCGGACCGCCTCCCAGGAGTAGGTGATGCCGGTGGGGTTGGAGTACACCGGCACGCACCACATGCCCTTGATCGCGGGGTCGGCGGCGACGAGCTCCTCGATCAGGTCGACGTCCGGACCGTCCTCGCGCATCGGCACGGTGATCATCTCGATGCCCAGGCTCTCGGTGATCGCGAAGTGGCGATCGTAACCGGGCGCGGGGCACAGGAATTTGAGTCCGGATTCGGTGCGCTCCGCTATCCATGGCCGCGGCGAGTCGGCGGTGCCGTGCAGCATCGCGAACACCACGACGTCGTGCATCAGTTCCAGGCTCGCGTTGTTGCCCGCGATCAGGTTCTGCACCGGGATGCCCAGCAGCTCGCCGAAAATGGCGCGCAGCTCGGGCAAGCCGTGGACGCCGCCGTAGTTGCGCACGTCGGTGCCGTCGCCGTCCCGGTAGTCAGCGCTGCCGGGCAGCTCGAGCAGCCGGTTGGACAGGTCCAGCTGTGCGGGCGCCGGCTTACCGCGGGTCAGGTCGAGCTTGAGCCCCTTGGCCTGCAGTTCGGCGTAATTGCGCTGCTGCTGCTCGTGCTGTGCGGAGAGTTCATCTCGGCCGAGCGACAGAAACGACACACGTACACCTTTCCGACGAGGGGATCTTTCGATCCGGAGCGAGAAAAAGAGGGGACCCCGCGCACCCGCCAGAGCCCATTGACCCTTGCTGCCTTCCGGCCCTGGGGGAGTTCACAGGATGGACGCCGCGCGGGGTCCACGGTGAGTCTAGTACCACTCCTGCGGCCGACTGGACGGGTGCACCGGCCAGGTCGGTTACCATGGCCCGCGGAGGATTCGCCTAGTGGCCTATGGCGCTCGCCTGGAACGCGGGTTGGGTTAATAGCCCTCGCGGGTTCAAATCCCGCATCCTCCGCACTCGGCCCGGGGTGCGACACGCTGGCCGTCGGCCCGGTCGCACCCCGGCCAAAAACATCAAGGAGGGCTATGAGCCGCACTGTCGCGGTGATCTGGCACGCGTCGTTCTGCGCCGCCGCCGGTGTCCTGTACTTCTTCTTCGTCCTGCCCCGCTGGCCCGAGCTGATGGGTGATACCGCCCACACGCTGGGCACCGTGCTGCGCATCGTGGTCGGCGCGCTGATCGGGTTGGCCGCACTGCCGGTGGTGTTCACGCTGATGCGCACCCGCAGGCCGGAGTTCGGCACGCCACAGCTGGCGCTGACCCTGCGGACCGTCTCGATCGTGCTGCACGTGCTGGCCGGTGTGCTGATCATCGGAGCCGCTATCAGCGAGATCTGGCTTTCCCTCGATGACGCCGGCCGCTGGCTGTTCGGTATCTACGGCGCCGCCGCGGCGATCGCGCTGCTCGGCATTTTCGCCTTCCACCTGGCCTGGGTGGCCGAGATGCCGCCGCCACCGCCTAAACCGTTGAAGGTCAAGCAGCCCAAACAGCGCCGCCGGGGCCGCAGGGACGCCGCCGACGCCGAGGACGCCCAGGAACCGGAAGCCGACGCCGAAGACGCTCAAGAAGCCGAAGACACCGCTGCCGAGGATGAGGCCGCCGAGAAGTCGACCGAAGACGAAACCGAAGACGAAACAGTGACCGCTGAGGCGCCCGAGTCCGGCGCCGCCGAGACCGAAACGACGGACGAGGAGCCAGCGGCCGAGCCTGAAAGGGCTGGTGAAGACGACGACGCCGACGGCAAACTGCGCAACCGCCGACCGTCGGGGAAGACCGAGCCCGCGCGGCGCCGTCGCAGGCGGTTGCGCGGTGGTGTGGCCGTCGAAGATTAACGCCCACAACTTCAGGCAATATGGGCGCATGGGAAATTTACCCGTGCGCCGCTCGGTCACCACCCTGGTGATCGCGCTGACCGCACTCTTCGCACTGGTCACCCCGGTGGCCATCGCCGCTCCGGGTGATCCGATCTCCGCCGCCGCGCCGGTCGAACCGGCAGTGGTGCAGATTGACACCGAAATCGACTATCAGGGGGCCTTCGGAAACGGCACCGGGTTCGTCATCGACCCCGGCGGCCAGGTGCTGACCAACTTCCACGTCGTCTCCGGCGCCGACCGGATCACCGCGACGGTCGGCGGCCGTTCGTATCCCGCCGAACTGGTCGGCTACAACCGCAGGCGCGACATCGCGGTGCTGCAACTGCTCGGTGCTGCCGGGCTGCCGACCGCACCGATCGGCGACTCGGCGCAGCTGGCAGCCGGCGAGCCCGTCGTCGCGCTCGGCAATGCCAACGGCAGCGGCGGGCCGCTGACTCGCGAGACCGGCACCGTCACCGCGTTCGGCCGCACCGTGCAGGCCGAAGACGCCCTGACCGGCAGCACCGAGGAGCTGACCGGGCTGATCGAGTTCGCCGCCCCTGTGGTCGCCGGGGACTCCGGCGGACCGGTGGTCAACAGCCTCGGCCAGGTCGTCGGCGTCACCACCGCGGCGTCGGTGACCTTCCAGTTCGGTCCCGGCGGCGAGGGCTTCGCGATCCCGATCAACGACGCGATCGTCATCGCCAACCAGATCCGGTCGCGGGCGCCGTCGGCGGAGGTCCACATCGGGCCGCCGGTGCTGCTGGGCGTCGGCGTGCGCTCGGCGCAGCGCGGCCCAGGGGTGCTCATCGCCGAGGTGCTCCGCGGCGGGCCAGCCGAACGGGCCGGCCTGGTCGACGGCGATGTCCTCACCGTGATCGACGGCACCCCGCTGAATTCGGCCACCGAGCTGACCTACGTGCTGGATCGGCACTACCCCGGCGACGTCATCGACCTGACGTGGATCGACGTCAACGGCCTCGAGCGGACGGGCAAGGCGACGCTCTAGACCGAGCGCTCCAGGCCGGCGATCAAGAGCTCGAGTTCGAACTCGAACTGTCGCTCGGCGTCGCCGGCCTCGGCCTCGGCCGACACGAGCACCTGGCGCAGCGCCGGGTAGGTGTCGTCTGGTTCGTGCTGCAAGGCCTCCCAGGTCTGCGCGCGGTGCCGGTGCACCCCGCTCGCCGTCTGCGCTGCCACGCTCTGAGCGGCCGACTGCGCGATGTTGGACGCCGCGGTGAGCCCGTGGCGGGCGGTGTCGGGATCGAAGCCCGCAGACAGCAGCGCGTCGAGGACCCGATCGGCGAGCGCCAACGCGGCCGCCGCGCCGATCCCGCGCAACCGGGTGAAGTCGGTCGCGGTGCCGGTCCGGACGCCGACCTGGACCAGACCGTCGCGGAACGCGACCGCATAGGCCCGCAACGCGGCCGGCCAATCGCCGTCCGAGGGCAGTTTCACACTGTCGAGTTCGCGTTCGAAGCGGTCCAGCACGACGAGTGTGAGCAGTCCCTCGCGGTCGCCGACGTAGTAATGCAGGGCCTTGCGGCTGACGCCGAGGGCGTCAGCGACCGCCTGCATGGTCAGGTCCCTGCTCGCGAGGCCGCGGGCCGCAGCGACGATCTGCTCGCGGCTGATCCGCGCCGGGCGGCCCCTGGTCGGACGCGTCATCCCCGCCACCCTAAGCCGGGCCTCGATGAATTTTCGCCAGTCGGCAAAAACGCCACGCCCGCCCAGCCGTCCACCCTAAGCTGTGCGCGTGCCCAACATCCCCTATCGCGTCGTCCAGTGGACCACCGGCAATGTCGGCAAGAGTTCGGTGGAGGCGATCGCCAAGAACCCGAACTACGAACTCGTCGGCGTGTTCGCGTGGTCGCAGGACAAGGTCGGCAAGGATGCCGGCGAGCTGGCCGGCATCGAACCGCTCGGCGTGACGGCCACCAACGACGTCGACGCCCTGCTGGCACTCAAGCCCGATGCCGTGGTCTACAACCCGATGTGGATCGACGTCGACGAGCTCGTCCGAATCCTCGAGGCCGGGGTGAACGTCGTCGCGTCGGCGTCCTTCATCACCGGGCACAACCTGCGCGACGGCCGCGACCGACTCGGAGACGCCTGTCGCCGAGGCGGTTCGACGCTGTTCGGCTCCGGCGTCAGCCCGGGTTTCGCCGAGCTGCTCGCGATCGTAGCGGCGACGGCGTGCGACCGCGTCGACAAGATCACCATCGCCGAGTCCGCCGACACCACGCTCTACGACTCCCCCGACACCGAGCGGCCCACCGGTTTCGGCACCGCCATCGACGACCCCGCCCTGCCACCGATGGCCGAGAACGGCACCGCGGTGTTCGCCGAGGCGGTCCGGTTGGTCGCCGACGCGCTGGGCGTCGAGCTCGACGAGATCCAGTGTGTCTCCGAATACGCCCAGACCACAGAGGATTTGGGGATGGCCTCCTGGACCATCCCGGCCGGCCACGTTGCGGGCGTCTACGCCAGCTGGCAGGGGATAGTGGCCGGCAGAACCGTCATCGACATCAACGTCCGCTGGAAGAAGGGCCAGACCCTCGAGCCTGATTGGCAGATCGAGGGCGACGGCTGGAAGATCACCATCGACGGACGGCCTACGGTCAACATGGCGGTCGGCTTCATGCCGCCGCAGGACATGATCGAGAACGCCAAGACCATCGAGGACTTCTTCGTGCTCGGCCACATCATGACCGCGATGCCGCCGATCCATGCGATTCCGGCGGTGGTGGCGGCGGCGCCGGGCATCGCCACCTACACCGACCTGACCCTTCCCCAGGCGCGCGGCGTGGTGCCCGGCAACTGATCTCAGCTCAGGGACCGGGGGGCGCTGCGGGCGGCGGCGCTCCCGGCGGGGGCGGCGGGACCGGAGCGTCCTTGACCTCCAGCACATTCGCCGTCAACCGTGCCCCGGGGGGTCCCTCGAGGACGACGTCCTTGAGGATCTGGGCCTGATCCCTCATCACGGTGAACTCACCACGCTGCGGAGCGATGCCGCCGACCACTTCGTAGAAGACGGTGAACGGCGTCTCCGGCAATGGATGCAGCCCAATGTATTTCGGCTCGATCGTGTATTTGTAGGCGCAGGCCGGTGCGCCGGGCGGGCACTGGGTGTCGGTCACCACCACGTTGACGTTGAACTCCACCGGCGTCGGCATCTGTGGCGTCGGCGCCGCCAGCGTGGTACGCGGTGTCGCCGCCTGAGGCGTCTGCGGCGAGTTCATGCTGCCGAAGATCATCACCGCTGCCACCCCGACGGCGCCGGCGACCATCGCTAACAGCGCGAGCCCGGCGGACCACTTGCGTACAGTCGACGAAACACGCATGCGACTAGGTAACCCTCTGCTCGCCCAGTCGCGCAGCGTTTCCGGGGGCGTGGCGCGATACCGATCCGTCAGTCACGCCTTGACCGGATTTCCCTCGTCGTCCCAATTGGCGGCCACCTTCTTGCTCGGCTGAACGCGGGGCGGTTCGCCCGGCATCTTCGGATAACTGGGCGGATAGGGTAGGTCACCGAGTCCGCGGTCCTCTTCGGCGCGCACCATGTCGAGAAGCGGTTGCAGCGATTGGGCGTTGCTGTCGATGTCGGCCCACGGGTCGTCACGGCCGCCCACCAGGTCCGGCACCGTGGCCATCGTGTAGTCGTCGGGGTCGGCGTCGCGGAGTTCGTCCCAGGTCAGCGGCGTGGACACCGTGGCGATCGGGGTCTTGCGCACCGAGTAGGCCGACGCGAACGTCCGGTCGCGGGCATTCTGGTTGTAGTCCAGAAAGACCCGTGCTCCCCTCTCTTCCTTCCACCACTCCGTGGTCACCGCGTCGGGCGCGCGGCGTTCCACCTCGCGGGCCAGCGCGATGCCTGCGCGGCGCACGGCGATGAAGTCCCATTCGGGCCTGATGCGCACGAACACGTGCACGCCGCGGCCGCCGGAGGTCTTGGGGTAACCGACCATTCCGAGTTCGTCGAGTAGCGGCTTGAGCACGTCGACGGCGACCGCGCCGGCGTCGGCGAAATCCGTTCCGGGCTGGGGGTCGAGGTCGATACGCAGCTCGTCGGGATGTTCGGTGTCCGGACAGCGCACCTGCCACGGATGCAGCGTGACCGTGCCCATCTGCGCGGCCCAGGCGAGCGCCGACGGATGGGTGACCTTCAGCGCATCGGCGGTGCGACCGGACGGAAACGTCACCTCGCAGGTCTGAAGGTAATCGGGATGCTTCTGCGGCACCCGCTTCTGGTAGATCTCCTCGCCGTCGATGCCGTCGGGGAAGCGCTGCAGGTGGACGGGCCGGTCGCGCAACAGCGCCACCATCGGTGCGGCGACCGACAGGTAGTAGTCGAAGAGCGTTCCCTTGGTGCCGCCGGCTCCAAGTTTCGGGAAGTAGACCTTGTCGCGGTTGGTCAGCCGCACCTTGACGCCGTCGACGTCGATTTCCTCTGCGGTGCTGCTCTTTCCGGCCATCTCAGGACTCCAGGACGTCGTTGAGGTCGTAGTTCAGCGGCACGTCGAGCTGGTCGAAGGTGCAGCTACGGGCGTCGCGGTCGGGCCGCCACCGGCGAAACTTCACCGCGTGCCGAAATCTCCCGCCGTGCACGGTGTTCCCCTCCATCTGGTCGTAGGCGACCTCGCACACCCGCTCGGGACGGATCGGTATCCACCGCTTGTCGGCCGCCGAATTCCACCGGCTGGGGTCACCCTCGCGCACATCGTCGCCCTCCCGCAGCGGTTCGAGTTCAGCGAGCAGGTTGACGCGGTCCCTGGCGGTGAATGACGCCGCGCCACCGACCATCTGCAGCTCGCCGTCGTCGCGGTACAGTCCGAGCAGGATCGATCCGATGCCCTCGCCGTTCTTGTGTATGCGGTAGCCGATTGCCACGCAGTCGGCGTCGCGGGCGTGCTTGACCTTGACCATCTCCCGCTTGCCCGGCAGGTACGCACCGTCGAGCCGCTTGGCGATCACGCCGTCCAGACCCGCACCCTCGAACTCCTCGAGCCACTTGGCACCGACCTCGGGGTCCTCGGTGGTGCCGGTGACGTGGCACCACCGCTTGGCCGTGATCGCATCGGTGAGCGCCCGCCGACGGACGCGGAACGGCTCCTTGAGCAGAGACGCGTCGGCGGTGGCCAGCGCGTCGAAGCCGATGAAGTGGGCAGGCGTCTGCTCGGCGAGCATCTTGATCCGGCTGGCGGCCGGGTGCACACGCTGCGAGAGCGACTCCCAGTCCAACCGGGTGCGGCCGTCGATCTCACGCGGCACCACGATCTCGCCGTCGAGAACACAGCGCACGCGCACCTCGTCGCGCAGCGCGTCGAGCAGTTCCGGAAAGTAGCGGCCGAGGTCCTTGCCGTTGCGCGACTGCAGCACCACCTTGTCACCGTCGCGGAACATCAGGGCGCGAAAGCCGTCCCACTTGGGCTCGTACGACCAGACGCCGGTGTCGGTCGGCACCTTGGCCTGGGCCTTGGCCAGCATCGGCTCGAGCGGCGGCAGCACGGGGAGGTCCACGGTGTCCATTGTGGCGTCCATGACACAACAGACCGCCGACACCCGGCGATGTCATCGACGCGACAGGCGGGCTCACTCATCCCGCGCGAGGAGAGAAGCGGCGATGGTCTCGGTCAGCCAGCGCTCGTACCGTCGTGGCGGCCAGCCGCGATCGAGCACCAGCAGTCGGTAGACCTCCGGGGACATCAGCGCGAAGACGATGTCGGCGGCGTCGCGCTCGGCAAGGCCATGCCGCACTGCGCCGGCGCGAGCCAGCGCGCGCACCACCTGCCCCTGACCCGCGTGCCGCTGGCGGTTGATCTCCTCGAGCAGACCGGCGGCGCCGCGGTCCGAACTCGCCGCGCCGACGAGTACGCGATACATCGCGGCAGTCCTCGAGTTCACCTCGGAGGTGACGGCGACGAAGCCCGCCAGTTGCGTCTGCGGATCGGGATCGGCGAGGTGCTGGCGGACCTGCGTACGGTCTGGCATCGCCACCGGCTCGTCGTCGCCGCCGATGGACACGTCGAGGATGGCCTTGAGAATCCCGAGCTTGGAGCCGAAGAGCCGGTACACCGTGGCCGGCGGCACATCGGACCGGTTGCTGATGGCCTCGACCGTCGCGGCGCCGTAACCCTGCTCGACGAACAACGCCCGCGCCGCGCTGATCACCGCCGCGCGGGCCAGGCGGGTCCTGGCCTGTCCCCGTCCGTCGACCGCACGACCGCCCCGCTCCGAGGTCACCACACATTGAGACTACTACTCTTATATTGAGAGTAGTACTCTCAATATTACAGCGCTACGAAAGGAGAAAATCATGACAAGCATCGAGTCCGTCACGCTCGAAGCGTCCGACCCTGTCGCCACCGACGCCTTCCACAAGGCGGCGTTCGGTCGGGATCTGCCGGTCAAGACCCGTGCCCCGGAGACCCCTGCGAGCGGCTTCCGCGGGTTCACGCTGTCGCTGGTGGTGCCCCAACCCGCCACCGTCGACGCGTTCGTCGGGGCGGCGCTGGAGGCAGGCGCCGCCGAGTTGAAGCGGCCGCGGAAGAGCCTGTGGGGCTACGGCGGCGCGATCTGCGGCCCCGACGGCACGATCTGGACGGTGGCGTCGTCCTCGAAGAGGAACCGCGGCCCAGACACCGGCCGGATCGACGACTTCGTTCTCCAACTGGGCGTCGACGATGTGGCCGAGAGCAGGAAGTTCTACGTCGAGCGCGGCCTCGCGGTGGCGAAGAGCTTCGGCCGCAGGTACGTGCAGTTCGACAGCGGCCCCATCACGTTGGCGCTGTACGGCCGCCGCGCACTCGCCAAGACCGTTGACGTCTCGCCGGACGGCGCGGCTTCGCACGGGATCACCATCAACGGGCCGCTCGGCACCTTCACCGATCCCGACGGGTTCAGGTGGACGGCCGGATGAGCCGGCCGAAACTGCTTTCGGGCGGCAACCCGCAGATCCCCAAGGGCGCAGGCGACGGTCCCGTACAGGACTACATCGCGGCGATGCCCGGCTGGAAACGCACCGTCGGCCGACGCCTCGACGCCCTCATCGTCGAGGCCATCCCGGAAGTGCAGAAGGCCGTGAAGTGGAACCAGCCGTTCTACGGCCATGACGACAAGTCCTGGGTGGTGTCGTTTCGCTGCTACACGAATTACGTGCAGCTGCAGTTCTTCAAAGGGACATCGCTGGACCCCGTGCCGCCGAAGGCGTCCAAGCACGAGGAGGTCCGCTACCTCGACATCCATGAGGACGACGAACTCGACGAGAGCCGACTCAGGTCGTGGTTCGAGCAGGCGGCCCGGCTGCCGGGAGAGAAGATGTGACGCGAGAATGGGCTCGTGCACCTGCCCGTGATGCCCCCGGTGTCGCCGATGCTGGCCAAGTCGGTCGCTGTCATACCCGTGGATCCCTCCGCGCTCTCCTATGAGCCGAAGTGGGACGGCTTCCGGTCGATCTGCTTCCGCGACGGCGACCAGGTCGAACTGGGCAGCCGCAATGAACGCCCACTGACGCGGTACTTCCCCGAACTCGTCGAGGCGGTGCGCGCGGAGATGCCCCAGCGCTGCGTCGTCGACGGCGAGATCGTGATCGCCACCGAACACGGCCTGGACTTCGAAGCGTTGCAGCAGCGCATCCATCCGGCCGACTCACGGGTGCGCATGCTCGCCGAGCAGACGCCCGCGTCGTTCATCGCGTTCGACCTGCTTGCCCTCGGCGACGACGACTACACCGGCCTGCCGTTCGTCGAGCGGCGCGCCGCGCTGGTGGAGGCGTTGGCCCGGTCCGGTCCGTCGATCCACCTCACTCCCGCGACGACGGACATCGCCACCGCACGTCGCTGGTTCGACGAGTTCGAGGGCGCGGGCCTGGACGGCGTGCTCGCCAAGCCGCTGTCGCTGACGTATCAGCCGGATAAGCGGGTGATGTTCAAGATCAAGCACCACCGCACCGCGGACTGCGTGGTCGCCGGCTACCGGCTGCACAAGTCAGGTGACGACGCGATCGGCTCGCTGCTGCTCGGGCTGTACAAGGACGACGGCACGCTCGCCTCGGTGGGGGTCATCGGCGCGTTCCCGATGGCCAGACGCCGCGAGCTGTTCTCCGAATTACAGAAGCTGGTAACGACTTTCGACGAGCATCCGTGGAACTGGGCCGCCCACATGACCGGCGAGCGCACCCCGCGGCGCAACGAGGGCTCGCGCTGGAACGCGGGCAAGGATCTTTCGTTTGTGCCGTTGCGGCCAGAACTCGTCGTCGAGGTCCGCTACGACCACATGGAGGGCGAACGGTTCCGCCACACGGCGCAGTTCAACCGCTGGCGCCCCGATCGTGATCCACACTCGTGCACCTACGCCCAGCTCGAAGAGCCGGTGTCCTTCCGGCTCAGCGACATCGTGCCCGGGCTGGGACGATTCACTGGTTTCGCGGCCTCGGCGGCAGATACGTGTGATGCTTCGTGACTACAGATCCGGGTCGGTGGAGGTGAGGAGTCACATGAGGACCACGCGCGTGGTGGCCGTCGCCGTCGCGTTCGCCGGCATCGCCGTCGGAACGGCGGGCCAGGCATGGGCCGACCCGCCACTGGAAGGCGAATACACGTTCGTCAACGGCCCGACGGTCAACAGGTGGGCGATCACCACCCAGTGCAATCCCGAGGGCAAGTGCGGGGGCACCCTGACGACGTCCACCGGGCTCACCGCCGCGATCGTGAAGACTCCCGGTGGGCCGTGGACGGTAGACCGGCACGACGTGCCCAACGGCTGGATCTGCCCGGACGGCAGCACCGGCGCTGGCGATGTGTCCTACGCTTTCGACGCGGCGACGCTGGCGGGCACCGTCAGCCTGACGTCGAAACCCGGCGCCTGCAACGATCCCAACGTCCTGCAGGCCCAGCATCCGGTGAGCCTGCAGCCGGTGTAGCCGCCCGACGGTCTCAGGTGGCGACGGCCCTGGCTAGATTGCGGGGATGAGCGCCGGCAGGTTCGCCCCGAGCCCGTCGGCCGATCTGCACATCGGCAACCTGCGCACCGCGGTGTTGGCGTGGCTGTTCGCCCGGTCCACGGGTCGCCGCTTCCTGATCCGCGTCGACGACCTCGACGACCGGACCAACGCCGACATCGGCCGCCGCCAGCTCGACGATCTGGCCGCTATCGGATTGACCTGGGACTCGGAGCCCGAGTGGCAGACCTCGCACCCGCAGCGCTACGACGCTGCCATCGCGGGGCTGGCCCACCGCGGGTTGCTGTACGAATGTTATTGCAGCAGAAGGGATATCGCGCAGGCGCCCCGCGCCCCGCACGCGCCGCAGGGAGCTTACCCGGGCACCTGCCGCTCGTTGAGCGATGACCAGCGGGCCGAGCGCCGGACCGAGACGGGCCGCCCGCCCGCGCTGCGGCTGCGCACCGATGCGATCACCTACACCGTTCACGACGTGCTGCACGGTGACCACACCGGCATCGTCGACGATTTCGTGGTGCGCCGCGGCGACGGCGTGCCGGCCTACAACCTGGCCGTCGTCGTCGACGACGCCGCCCAAGCCGTCGACCAGGTGGTGCGCGGCGACGATCTGTTGCCGTCGTCGCCGCGCCAGGCCTACCTGGCGCGGCTGATGGGGTACGCCGAACCGATGTACGCGCACGTCGCGCTGGTGCTCAACGCCGACGGTGCGCGGCTGGCCAAACGCGACGGCGCGGTGACGCTCGCCGAGATCGGCGTGACCCGGGCGGTGCGCCAGATCAGCTCGTCGCTGGGCTGGCGAGCCTCGACCGTCGACGAGATGCTGGCGGAGTTCGACCCCTCGCGCCTGCCCCGGCACCCGTGGATCTACCGCCCCTGAGACCCCCGCTACACCACCGGTGAGCGTCCCTTGGCGGCCCGCGCAGCCGCGGCGACAAGGTCGTCGCGAAACTGCGGATGCGCGATCGCGGCCAGCGCCTCGCCGCGCTGCTGGACGGTCTTGCCCTCCAGTTCGGCCGCACCGTACTCGGTGACGATCACGTCGACGTGGTGCCGCGGCGTGGTGATCACTGCGCCCGGTCCGAACCAGGGCACGATCCGCGACCGCAGCACCCCGTCCTTCTCGAAGGTCGACGGCAGGCAGATCAGCGAACGGTCCAACAGGTCGAGTCCGGCACCGGCCACGAAGTCCTCGGCGCCGCCGATCCCGCTGAATTGTTCGCCGTCGATCGTGTCGGCCACCACCTGACCCTGGATGTCGACCGCGAGCGCGCCGTTGATCGAGATCATGTCGTGGTTGGCGCCGATGACGTCCGGCGCGTTGACGATCTCGACGGGCAGGAATGCAACGTCGTCGTTGCCGTCCAGCCACGCGTACAGCTCGGTCGAGCCCAGCGCGAACGTCGTCACGCTGATGCCGTCGTACTGGCCCTTGCTGGTGTTGGTGACCTTGCCCGACTGGTGCAGTCGCATGCATCCGTCGGTGAACATCTCGCTGTGCAGGCCGTAACCGCCGCCGTCACCCTCGGCCAACATCGCGGCGATCTGGCTGGGAATCGACCCGATGCCCGTCTGCAGCGTCGCGCCCGATCCGATGAAGCCGACGGCGTGCCGCGCGATCTGCTTGTCGACGTCGGTGGGCGGGCCCTCGGGCAGGGCCAGCGGGGCGTCGGTGGATCGCACCAGGATGTCGATCTCGTCGACGTGCAGCGCGTGCCGATGGCGTGCGCCGAGCCCGAATGTCCGCGGAAAGGCGTCGGACACCTCGACGACGAGCAGGCGTTCGGCGTCCGCGCCCGCCCGGCGCAGCTCCTCGACCGTGCCGCCCGCGTGCAGCGACAGCGAGCACCAGCCGTCGCGGTCGGGCGGGGTCGCGACCGTTGTCAGTACCCGCGGCGCCTGCCGCTCGAGCAGCGGCCCGAAGCGGCGGAAATCGGCCGGCACGAACTCGATGTTGGCGCCGCTGTCGCGAAGCGCCCGTTCCAGCGGGCCGAAGAAACCGGACAGATAGTGCACGCCCGGCCGGGCGAACAACTCCGTACCCACGGCCAGCAGTGCGCCGTAGACACGCAGGTCGGTCCAGTCGGTGCGCTCGCCGAGCGCGCGCAGGAACGCAGGCGGCTGGCCGGGGCCGAGCGGGATGCCCAGGCTGTCGGCGGGCCGCAGGCGATCGGCGGCCTGCTCGGTGGTCAGTTCCTCGGGCATGGCGCTCATCTTCCGCGAGCGCTAGCTGTCCCGCATCCCCCAGGATGAGCCGTAGGCCGTCAACAGTTCGAGGAAGGGCACCGCATCGAAGGCCTCGGGGCCGAGCACGCCGCTGCCGCTCCAGCTGCCGTCGGCCAGGAGTTCCAGCGCCACAACGGGATTGATCGCGGTCTGCCATACCACGCACTGGTGTCCGTATTCGGCCATCGACCACTCGTTGTCGACGACGTGATACAGGTACGTCGAGCGCGGATCGCCGTCCGTGCCGGTGCCGGTCACCCACAGGCCCGCGCACGTCTTGCCGCGCATCTGCGGCCCCAGCGTCGCCGGGTCGGGCAGGCACGCGGCCACCACGTCGCGAGGGCTGACCTCGACCGGTCCGACGGTCACCCTCTCGGTGCGGTCGAGGCCCAGCTTGTGCAGAGTCTTGAGCACGTCGATGAACTCCTCGCCGAGCCCGTACTTGAACGTCGCGCGCCTGCACTTGACCCAACGGGGCATCAGCAGCACTTCCTCGTGCTCGACGTTGACGCACTCGACCGGGCCGATGCCGTCGGGGAAGTCGAACACCTCGGGATGGCTGAACGGTTCGGTGGTGAACCAGCCGCGGTCGGCCTCCCACACGACCGGCGGGTTGAGGCACTCCTCGATGGTGGTCCAGATCGAGAACGACGGCGCGAAGTCGTAACCGTCGACGGTGAGGTTGGATCCGTCGCGGGTGCCCAACTCGTCGATGTCGGAGAACAGATGGTCGGCGGCGTAGCGCGCGAACACGTCGGACAGCCCCGGCTCCACGCCGATGCCCACCAGTGCCAGCCGCCCGGCCGCACGCCACTGCTCGTCGAGCGCGAACTGTTCGTCGCCCAGTTTCACCCCGGTGAGCGCGTAGGGCTGTTCGGGGTGCCGCTGCGAGAGGCTCATCGCCATGTCGAGGTAGTCCGCGCCGCCTGCCAGTGCGCCGGTGAAGATCGGCATCACGAACCGCGGGTCGACGGCGTTCATCACATGGGTGATGTGGTGGCGGCGGATCAGGTCGGCGACCGTGTCGGCCGACGCCGCGTCGACATGCGCCGCGGTGAACCGGTCGTCGCCGACGGCCTCCGCGGCCCGCCGCGCCCGCGCTTCGTCGTAGTCGGCGACCACCACGGCGTCGAAGAAGTCGCGGCGCGCGGCGATGGAGCAGAACGCCGCTCCGACTCCGCCCGCGCCGATCAGAAGGATTCGCATGGCTGGAACCCTAGTGTGGTTTCGATAGCCCTTATGGCCTCTCAGCGACGATTCGCGTGCTGAATTCACCCAAGAGCTATGGAAAGCGAAGACATGCCGCGCAGGGTCAGGTTGGCTTTGTATTCCGGTTCACCGACCATGCGGGCGTCGGGGAACCGGGCCGTCAGGGCGGACAGTGCGATCGCGGCCTCCAGTCGGGCCAGCGGGGCCCCGAGGCAGAAGTGCGGCCCCTTGCCGAACCCGAGATGGCGGATCGAGCCTCGGTCGGGATCGAATTCGGCGGGCCGATCGAATGCCGTCGGGTCGCGATGCGCGGCGGCGAGCAGCAGCATCATCACGTCACCCTCGGCCACCGGGGTCTGCCCGATCGTCATGTCGGCGGCCGCGATGCGGCCGACGAGCTGGACGGGCGGGTCGAACCGCAGCGTCTCCTCCACAACTGCCGGCACCCGGTGCGGGTCGTCGGCCAATGCCGCCCACTGATCGGGGCGCCGCAGCATCGCCAGGGCAGCGTTGGCGATGAGGTTGACCGTCGTCTCGTGACCGGCGATGAGCAGCAGGTTGCAGGTGGACACGATCTCGGCTGCGCTCAGCTGGTCGCCGGACTCCTCCACCTCGATCAGCCCCGAGATGAGGTCGTCGGCCGGTTCGGAGCGGCGCCGCTCGATCAGCTCACGCAGGTAGCCGCGCAGCCACATCCCGGCGTCCATCATCTCCGAGAAGCTCTCCGGCGTCTCCCCGGTGAAGCTGAAGACCGGATCGAGTGCCTGCGCCAGGATCGACGAGGCCCGCCGGAACTGCGGCTCGTCCTCGATCGGCACTCCGAGCAGGCGGCAGATCACCGCGACCGGCAGCGGGTAGGCCAGCTCGTCGACGACGTCGAAGTGCGATCCGGCACCGGCCAGTAGCGAATCGACCAGCGCGGTGATGTCGGGCTGCAGCGCGTTGACGACCTTCGGTGCGAACGCCTTGCTGACCAGCCTGCGCAGACGGGTGTGATCGGGCGGGTCGAGGAACAGGAAGCTCGGCGGCTCCGTCCGCTCGTCGCCGCTCTGGAGCTGGCGCCGGGCGACGGTGGATTTCGAGCGGTCGCTGGCCGACGCCGGATGACGCAGGACCTCGTCGCAGTCGGCGAACGAGGAGAACACCACCAGGCTCATGTCCGGCAGCCGCAGCGGACCGTGCGCGCGGATCTCTTCGTAGATCGGATACGGATCCGACCGGTTCGAGGGGTCGAGGAGCCGAAGCAGCAGCGCCTGGGAGTCGGTGCTTGTCGTCATCTGTTCATCGTGCCCGCGTCGAATAGAACCGGCCGAGCGTGTCGTCCCGCAGCTCGTCGAAGTCGCCGGCCTCGATCGCCGCCCGCATCCGATCCACCAGCCGGACCACGAACCGCTCGTTGTGGATGGTGCACAGCGTGGCCGAGAGGATCTCCTTGGCCTTGAACAGATGGTGCAGATAGGCGCGGGTGTAGTGCGCGCAGGTGTAGCAGTCGCAGCCCTCGTCGATCGGGGTGAAGTCCCGCCGGAACCGCGCGTTGGTTACGTTGAACCGGCCCTCGTGCGAATACACCGCCGCGTTGCGCGCCACCCGCGACGGTGACACGCAGTCGAAGGTGTCTGCGCCCGCGGCGACGGCGGCGAACAGATCGTCGGGTTCGCTGATGCCCAACAGATGCCGCGGCTTGTCGGCGGGCAGCTCGCTGCACACCCACCCGACGATCGTTGCCAGGTTCTGCTTCTCCAGCGCCCCGCCGATGCCGTAGCCGTCGAAGTCGCCGATCGACACCAGCCCGCGGGTGGCCTGCCTGCGCAGGTCCTCGTACTGCGCACCCTGCACCACGCCGAACAGCGCCTGCCTCGGTTTGTCCGGCCGTGCCGCCTGCAGCCTGGCGTGTTCGACCACGCACCGCACCGCCCACTCGTGCGTGCGCTGCACCGACCGCTCCTGATAGCCGCGGGTGTTGACCAACGTGGTCAGCTCGTCGAACGCGAAGATGATGTCGGCGCCCAGCTGATGCTGGATGCCGATCGACACCTCCGGGGTGAACCGGTGAGTCGAGCCGTCGAGGTGAGAGCGGAAGGTCACGCCGTCGTCGTCGACGTCGGCGAGCCGTTCCTTGCCTTCGGCGATGATGTCGTCGGCCTGGACGCGGTCGGTGTCCATCGCCAGCACCTTGCGGAAGCCGGCCCCCAGGGACAGCACCTGGAACCCGCCGCTGTCGGTGAACGTGGGTCCTGACCAGTTCATGAACGCGCCGAGGCCACCGGCCTCCTCAACGATGTCGGGACCGGGCTGGAGGTAGAGATGGTAGGCGTTGGCCAGCAGTGCCTGTGCGCCAAGCTGTTTCATCGCCTCCGGCAGGACGGCCTTGACGCTGGCCTGCGTCCCGACCGGGATGAACGCCGGGGTGTGGATCTCTCCGTGCGGGGTGCGGATCACACCCGTGCGCCCGAGCCGGTCCGGCAGTTGCGCGGCGACACTGAAGTACGGGGCCGCCTCATTCTTCACAGACGCGGATTTCGAGTCGGCCACGCCGTAGATTCTGCACTGTGAGGATTCGGTGGATGGCCGCCGCTGCGGCGGCGCTGGTGCTCGTTGGGTGCTCGTCGGACCCTCCGGAGTATCGCCCGCCCGCGGGTGAACTCGCGGCAGGCACGGCGGAGGTGACGGTCAACGGCCGCGACGCCGGCGTCATCGAGTCCGTGACCTGCGACACCACCGGACCGTTGAGCACGATCACCACCGACGAAAACGGCTCGAGCCTCACGGCGATGGTGTCCAACGAGACCGACCTGAGCACCCAGTTCGTCCGCATCAGGGATCTCGGCGGTTTCACCGGCAGCTACAACGTGGGCATACAAGGCGAGGCGGACGTGACGATGACCGGGCTCACCTACGACATCTCCGGCACCGCCTACGGATACGACACCGACGCGCCGAGCTTTCGCGCACCGGCCACCTTCGCCATCAAGGTGTCCTGCTAGCCGGCTCAGCCGGGGTATCGGCGCCGTATTTCTGCCAATTCAGTGCTCAGCGGGATGCGGCGCACCATACTGCTCTAGATGATCCGATCTTGACGGGTCACGCAAACATGAAGGAGAACAGTGGTGAAGCATGGACTCGTGGTCGCCATCGGCGGCGCGGCGCTCGTGATCGCCGGTCTGGCCGGCTGTTCGTCGGAGGACAAGTCGTCCACCTCGGGTGAAACATCGACGGCCGCCGCCGCGGAGGGCAAGACCACCGTCACGATCGACGGACAGGACCAGCAAGTCCAGGGCACCGTCGTGTGCAGCAGCATGGGCGGCAACACCAACATCGCGATCGGCGACGCCACCACCGGCATCGGCGCCGTGATCAGCTCCGGTGATTCGCCCACCGTGCAGTCCGTCGGGCTCGGCAATGTCAACGGCGTGACCCTCGGCTACACCAGCGGCACGGGTCAGGGTGAAGCCAACGTCGAGAAGGACGGCAACACCTACACGATCACCGGCAAAGCGACGGGCATCGACATGGCGAACCCGTTGCAGCCGATCACCAAACCGTTCGAGATCGAGGTCAGCTGCCCCTAGCAGGTCATCGATTCGACAGGCGGCGGCGTCCCGGCGGGGGCGCCGCCGTCGTCGTTGCGGCCCGAGTCGCTACGGGAGGGTGTAACCGGCCGCCGACTGTCTGAGCTGCCAGATCTGTGCCGGGCAGAGTTCGTTGACCGCCTGGTTGATCAGGTAGGCGCCCTGGTAGTAGTCCCGCGTCCGGAAGTCGGCCTTGACCTGTTCGACGAGTTCGGCGTAGCCCATCTTCGCGGCGACGCGGTCGCAGATGGAGTTGCCGTAGCCGATTGCGGCCTCGGCGTTGGGGAAGTTGTATCCCGGTCGCACATGCACGTTCACCAGGTAGGCGACGGTGTCGGAGCTGGCCGCCGGGGCGACGGCGAGCGCGGTGCCGACCGTTGCGAGAGCGGTTGCGACGGCTCCGATGACGCGCTTCATGACAGATGAGCCTATTCCCTGTCCGCCACGATTGTCCGGCACATAGGCTAAGCGCATGAAGCTCACGGCTGCAGTTGCGCTCGCGTGCGGGTTCGTCGCCGCGCCCTTGTTCACCGCCGCGAATGCACCGGCGTCCCCCGGGTACTGCGACGGCGCGGACTGCATCGAGTACGTCGACCGCACCGCCGTCGAAGGGGCATTCTGCAGAGCGAACACCCGCTACAACTTCGGCATCGACGCCGCGGGCAACACCCTGGCCTGCAACTCGCGCAACGTATGGATCGCATCGCCGCCACTGGTCGGGATCCGCACCCAGCGGCTGCCCTGCGGTGACGCCAGCGGCGTCGCGCAGACTCCCGACGGCTTCCCGCTCAGCTGCATCGACGGCGCTTGGACGCAGGACTTCCACGTGATGTTCTACGGCTGAGGCGCCGCATCGACACCCGCGCGCCGCGGACCGTTGCCCGCGAGGCCTCCCCTTCCACACTGTGATCTGCGCCTCGATGCCGCTGTGAAACGGGCGGCGCACGCGTGGCCTACGTGGGTTATGGGCCCGTAAGGGGTACAACCACCACCGTGGGGTTGGATGCGCGTCCGCGAATAGTGGACCCCTTGTGCTTCGAGATCTCGGCGACCGCCGAACGGTTGGCACAGATCCGGCATCGTCTGCTCCAATGGATCGAGCCGCTCGGCACCCCCGATGCTGTCGTCGCCGACATCGTGCTCGCGGTCAACGAAGCGTGTACCAACAGCGTCGAGCATGCCTACCGCAATGAAGATGCCGGCACCATCGAAATCGAGGCGTCGGTCGAGGGCGGCACCATCGTCGTCTGCATCAGCGATCACGGCTCATGGCGCCCGCCCAGCAGCGAACCGACCACACGCGGCCGCGGGCTGCCCATCATGGAGGCCACCAGTGACCTCGTCGAGCTGATGCGAAGCGCGTCGGGCACCACCGTGCGGATCACCTTCCACACCGCCGGCACGGCTCAGGAGTGCGGCAGCCGCACCACCTGAACGAAGAACTCGTCGATCTGGCGCACCGCGTTCATGAACTGGTCGAGGTCCACCGGCTTGGTGACGTAGGCGTTGGCATGCAGCTTGTAGCTGCGCAGAATGTCTTCCTCTGCCGAGGACGTCGTGAGCACCACCACCGGGATCAGGCTGAGGTCGGCGTCGGACTTTATCTGCTCCAACAACTGCCTGCCGTCGTACTTGGGCAGGTTCAGGTCGAGCAGGATCAGATCGGGCCTCGGCGCGTCGGAGTACTTGCCGCGGCGGTAGAGGAAGTCCAGCCCCTCCTCGCCGTCGTGGGCGACGTGGAGGTTGTTCTTGATCTTGTTGTGCTCGAACGCTTCTCGCGTGATCAGCTCGTCACCGGGATCGTCCTCGATGAGCAGTACGTCGATCGCCCTCGCCTCGCTGGTCATGCGGTGCTTCCTTCCAAGTCGGCTGCGACACGCTCGTCCACAGCGGTGGGGATGGTGAACTGAAACCGGGTGCCGTCGGTGTAGGCGGTGTCGATCCAGATGCTGCCACCGTGATATTCGACGATCTTGCGGCACAACGCCAGACCGATGCCGGTGCCGCTGTAGCCGTCGCGCCCGTGCAGGCGCTGGAAGATCACGAAAACCTTCTCGGCGAACTCGTCTGGGATGCCGATGCCGTTGTCGGTCACCGTGAACATCCACGACCCGTCGCGCGACTCGGTGCCCGCGGCGCAGTCGATCACCACGCACGGCGCGACGTCGGGACGCCGGAACTTGATCGCATTGCCGATGAGGTTCTGCCACAGCATGGTCAGCAGCGTCGGGTCACCCTTCACGTACGGCAGCGGTTGGCCCCGCCGCACGATCTCGGCGCCGGCCTCCTCGATGGAGGTGGACAGGTTCTCGACCCCGGCGTCGAGCGCGCCACCCAGGTCGACCTCGGTCTCGGTCGAGTTGATCCTGCCCACCCGCGAGAAAGTCAACAGGTCGTTGATCAGGATCTGCATTCGCTTGGCGCCGTCGACGGCGAAGCCGATGTACTCCTTGCCGCGGTCGTCGAGTTTGTCGCCGTAGCGCTTCTCGAGCAATTGGCAGAAGGAGGCGACCTTGCGCAGCGGCTCCTGCAGGTCGTGCGAGGCGACGTAGGCGAACTGCTCGAGTTCGGCGTTGGAGCGCTGCAGTTCCAGGGCCTGGTCGGCCAGCCGGGTGCGTGCTTCGTGCGAGGAGTCGAGTTCGTCGACGATGCGCTGCCGCATGTCCTCGACGTCGGAGGCGATGCTACGGATGTCCCGCGGCCCCCGCGGCACGATCTTCTCGTCGAAGCTGCCCTCGGTGATGCGACGGCACGACGCGGCGAGCGCCTCGAGCGGCCGGGTGACAGCAACCCGGACCACCAGCGCCAGCAGGATCGCCGCGACGAGGAACGCCACGATGACGCCGATCAGCACGGTGTCGCGCCACTGCTTGGTCTGCGCGAGGTTCTCGTCGGTACTGGCCCGGGCCTGCCGCAGATGCTCGAGTTGCTCGTCGAAGAGCCTGCGCAGGTTGTCGAACGCCGCCTCCCCGCGCCGGACCGTCTCCGGTGGCAGCGCGATGACCCGGCCCGGTGTGACTGCGGCGATCGTCGGTTCGGCGTACACCCCGCGCCACATGCCGGCGGCGCGCTCGACGGCGTCCACGTCGGCCAGCACCTGCGTCCGGTCCCCGGCGTAGTTGCGGATCTGCTGCACCGCCGCATCCTGGGCGCGCTGCCCGGCGTAGTAGGGCTCGAGGAACCGCGGGTCGGCCGACATCGCGTAACCGCGCACCGCGGTCTCCTGGTCGCGCAGGGCGGC
Organism: Mycobacterium sp. IDR2000157661; assembly: GCF_022317005.1. NCBI lineage: Bacteria > Bacillati > Actinomycetota > Actinomycetes > Mycobacteriales > Mycobacteriaceae > Mycobacterium > Mycobacterium sp. IDR2000157661. Next base: position 1,977,096 of record NZ_CP081006.1, on the reverse strand, counting down.
CTGTAGCTGGTAGGCGCCGATGCGCATCGGCCCGATCTCGTTGGTGATCTCGGTCGCCGCCTCGTCGGTGCGATTGAGCAGCACCGCACCGGCGATCGCCCCCGCGAGCACCACGACACCCATCGCGGCCAGCACGAGGTTCTGCCAGCCCTGAACCGTGAACCGTGACCTCATCCGGCGGATGTCCGCTCCACCCGTACGACGGCGATGTCGTCGCTGATGCCGCCGACGGACTGGGCGCGGCGCTCGACGTCGTCGATCAGTTCCCTGACGAACTCCCGGCCCGGAAGGTGTGCATACGTCCTGGCGATCTCCAGCAGGCCCTTCTCCCCGAGCCGCTCGGTGCCGCGTCCGGACCGCCCCTCGAACAGGCCGTCGGTCAACAGCACCAAGCCGCATCCCGGCGGGAGGTCGTAATTGTTGAGCGGCCATCCGCCGCCGTTGATTCCGAGCGCCGGGCCGCCCTCCGGCTCCAGCCACTCCACCCCGTCCGGCCCGTGCAGGAGCATGCCCGGATGGCCGGCGGAAACCACGTTGAAGCTGAGACTGTCCGGCGACATCGCCACGCTGACGACTGTCGCGAAGATGCTCGATCCCGGCCGTTCGGTGCGCAGGACGCGTTCGAGCTGGCGCATGCGCTCGTTGCCCCGCAGCCCGGCGAAGGTCAGGGCGCGCCAGCCGATCCGCAGCGCCACCCCCAGCGCGGCCTCGTCCGGACCGTGCCCGGCGACGTCGCCGACCATCAAGTGCACGGTGCGGTCGGGTGTCTGGACGAAGTCGTAGAAGTCGCCGCCGAGCAGCGCGTGCTGCCTGCTGGGCCGGTATTCGGCGACGATGTCGACGTCTGGGCCGTCCAGCAGCAGCGGCGAGGGCAACAGCCCGCGCTCGAGCCGGGCGTTCTCCCTGGCACGCAGCTCGCTGGCGTGCAGCTCGACCGCGGTGAGCTCGGCGCGCTTGCGTTCGACCGCGTACAGCAGCGCGCGGCGCAGCGTGTCGGGCTCGACGCGGCCCTTGACCAGGTAGTCCTGCGCGCCCGCGGCGACCGCCGAGATGCCGAAGTGCTCGTCGTTGAGTCCGGTGAGCACGACGATGGGCATGGTGACGTCGCGCCGCAAGATCCGGTCCAGCGCCTTGATGCCGTCGGCGTCGGGCAGGTTCAGGTCGAGCAGGACGCAGTCGGGCCGGTCCTTGTCCAGCTGGCGTTGGGCCTCCTCCATCGACGGCGCCCACACGACGTTGATGTCGGCGTCCGCATCGGCGATCAGTTCCTCGACCAGAACGGCGTCGCCTCGGTCGTCCTCGACCAGGAGCACGTTGAAGGGGGTCAGCGGCAAGCCTCCACCGGCCGAGGGCACCGGCCCTTGGTCATGAAGCGCGCGCATAAGCAACCAGTTCTTTCGGGTTGGTCACCGCGGTCGCCCTGACCTCTGCTTTAGTGACTGACTGACAATAGCGTCCGCGTGGACGGCGCAGCGGCACAGACGATGGAAACTCGTCTGCTGTGCTGACCATCCCGTTGACTCCCCCGAGTCGTTCGAGACTATAACGGCGGGCCGCCCGGAATCCATTCGCGGCCGGTGGTGACAGTCGGCCGCCTCGATGCGAAGGTGATCGCGATGAACGTGCGTGAACGCAACAACGTGCGAGTCCTCGGCGCCGAGGGCGACGGTGTCCCGACCCTCATGCTCGCGCACGGCTTCGGCTGCGATCAGAACATGTGGCGGCTCGTGGCGGCGCCGCTGAGCCGGCGATATCGCATCGTGCTGTTCGACCACGCCGGCTCCGGTAGGTCGGATCCGTCGGCGTGGGATGCCGACCGCTACGCGACGCTGGACAGCTACGCCCGTGACGTCCTCGATATCGTCGACGAACTCGAACTGCGCGACGTGGTTTTCGTCGGCCATTCGGTCGCCGCGATGATGGGTGTGCTGGCCGCCTGCGCCCGGCCGGAGGCGTTCGCCAAGCTGGTGCTGGTCGCGCCGTCCCCGCGCTACATCGACGACGGTGACTACCGCGGCGGGTTCAGCCGTGCCGACATCGACGACCTGCTCGAGTCGCTGGACAGCAATTATCTCGGCTGGTCGCAGGCGATCGCTCCCACCATCATGGGTGCGTCGGACCGCCCTGAGCTCGCTGAGGAACTCGCCGAGAGTTTCTGTCGCACCGATCCCGCCTGCGCCCGGGTGTTCGCGCGGACCACGTTCCTGTCCGACAACCGCGCGGATCTGCCCCTGGTGGCGGTGCCGACGCTGGTGCTCGAATGCGCCGAGGACGCCATCGCGCCCACTGGCGTGGGCGCATACGTGGCACAGCAGATCACCTCGAGCCACCTGATCACGCTGGACACCGACGGGCATTGCCCGCAGCTGACCTTGCCGGAGGCCACCGCGGCGGCGATTGCTTCGTTCGTCGACGGGACGTCGTGACGATGCTCGACGGCGAGGTCTTCGACGACGGTCCGTGTGGTCTCCTGTGCGCGGCCGGTGACCGGCGGATCACCGCGGTGAATCGCACCATGGCCGGCTGGCTCGGCCACCCACCAGAAGAGCTCATCGGAAGACGGTTCACCGAGTTCTTCAGCGGTGGCGGTCGCATTCACTACGAGACGCACGTGGCGCTGCTTCTGGAGGTCAACGGTGAAGTGGCCGAGTGGGCCGTCGACCTGGTGACCGCGGGCGGCGCCCGGATGCCGGTGTTGATCACCGCCGACCGCACACGATCTGGAGACGACCCGGTCATTCGAATGGCGGTGCTCTCATCCTCGGAGCGGCGGTCCTATGAGCGTGAGCTGCTGTCCGAACGCAGGCGCGCCGAGAGCGAGCGGGCCCGCGCGGAACTGCTGGCGTCGACATTGCGGCGCTCGCTGCTGCCGCCGCTACTCACGCCGCCGCCGTGGCTGGAGGCCGCGGTGCTCTATCACCCGGCGACCGACGACGTCGCCGGCGACTTCTACGACCTGTTCCCGTTGTCGACCGACAGGTGGGGCTTCTTCCTCGGTGACGTCGCGGGCAAGGGTGCCGAGGCGGCGGTACTCACCTCGCTGACGCGCTACACGCTGCGTGCGAGCGCGGTCATGAGCGAGGACCTCGTCGCGAGCCTGCACACCCTCAACACCGTGCTGAACCAGCGGTACGGCGGTGCGAAGCCGACCCTCACCACGGTCATCGTCGGCACGCTGGCGCCCAATGACGGAGGAGTCGAGGTGCACCTCGCCAGCGGTGGCCATCCACCCGCGTTCAGGCTCGGCGCCGACGGCGCCGTCGAGGAGGTGTCCACAATGGGCGGGCAGGCGGTCGGCATCATCGCCGACCCGCGTTTCGTGGACGCGACGGTGCAGTTGACGCCGGGCGACACGCTGCTGCTCTACACCGACGGGTTGACCGAGGCCCGCACCGGATCCGGCCGCGACCGCTTCGACGATGCCGGCGGGCTGCTCGACTTCACCGGACGGCTGGCGCCGGCCAGTCCCGCACAGCTCGTCGCCGCGTTGGGCCACCTGCTCGACGAGTTGGGCGACGGGGTCCAGGACGACGTGGCGCTGCTCGCAATCGGCGCCGAGCGGCAACTGGTTCAGGCCTGAGCTGCGGCCACCGGCACCCGGTGCCCGTTGCGCGCGGCGACCGCGCGGGCTTGGCGCTCCAGCTGGCGTTGTTTGGACTCCTCGAACTTCCGTGCGGAGTCGTCGAGCTCGTCGATGAGCGCGCCGAGGTCATCACGCTGGCGCGCCGCCTCGCCGGCGAAGTCGTCGCGCTCGAAGATGCGCCACTTCTTGAGCACCGGCATCACCACATCGTCGCGGAAGATCCGCGGGTCGAAGATGCCGCCGACGGCGATCGTCACGGCCTTGCGACGGAAGTCGGGAACGGTGTAGCCGGGCATCTTGAAGTTGCGCAGCACGTGGTGCAGCGAGTGCATCGCCTGGTTCGGCGCGATCTCGAAGCCGGCCTCCGAGACGTCGCGGTAGAAGATCATGTGCAGGTTCTCGTCAGCCGAAACCCGTTGCAGGAGTTGATCGGCGATGGTGTCGTGGCACGCCTTGCCGGTGTTGCGGTGCGAAACGCGCGTCGCGAGTTCCTGGAAGGTGACATAGATGACCGAGTCGAACAGGCGGGTCGCGAACAGGATGTCCTCGCCCTGATCGTTCTGGCCGGGCGAGAAGCCGCGGGTCATCTGCTCGATGCGCAGTTGCTCGAGCTCGACGGGGTCGATGGCACGGGTGACGACGAGGTAGTCACGCAACGCGATGCCGTGCCGGTTCTCCTCCACCGTCCAGCGGTTCACCCACTGGCCCCACGCGCCGTCCAGGCCGAAGTTCTGTGCGATCTCGCGGTGATAGGACGGCAGATTGTCCTCGGTCAGCAGGTTGAGGATCATCGCCACCCGAGCGACCTCGGAGAGCGTCGATTGCTCGGGGTCCCAGTCCTGGCCGCCCAGCGCGTAGTAGTTCTTGCCCTCCGACCACGGGATGAAGTCGTGCGGGTTCCAGTCCTTGTGCATCGACAGGTGCCGGTTGAGGCCCTTCTCCACGACGGGTTCGAGCGCCTTCAGCAGATGCAGGTCGGTCAGGTCGCTCGACATGGGCTCTCCGGTATCTGTGTCCTCCAGTTGCAGTAAAGATACCCGTGCCAACTGACGCGACGTAACCCGGCGCGCCGAGGGACTACCAAGCGGGGCCGGCGCAGAAGACGTGGTTAGGACTGCAACCGCGTCAGCTTCAGGACATGGATCAGCGCGGTCCCGAGGCATCCAAGCGGGACCTTGCGCGCGTGCAACCGATTACTGCGGTTCGCCGGTCGGGATGGTGTATGGCGCAGTCGTGATCGGCGGCCTGCCCACCACCACTGGACCTTTCATCTCGACGGACTTCATCTCAATGGTCTTGGTCTCTGGGGCCTGCGGCGCGACCGGCACCGCATTGGCAGAACTGGCGCCGTTCCACACCACCGGTGACAGTCCCATGCCGAGCAACGCTCCAGCACCCACGGCCGCCGACACCAACTTGAACTGCTTAATTTTCATTTTCGTGACTCCCGTGTCACACGTAGCGAGCCGCCATCCATCTTAGAGTTCGCAATAGCCGCTGAGAAGATCACGGTTGGGGCATCACGGCTCTCGGCGACTTGCCGCCTACACATCATCACGATGCGGTCGACGATGCGGTCGACGATGCCATCGAGGCCCCGGTAGAGCTGGACGCCGACTGGTTCGCCGGGGCGGTGAAGCGGGCGGAGGAGCAGGCGATCACTCCGCACGATCTGCGGCATACCGCGGCGGAGTCTCTCCCGGCACGGATACGCAGGAGACTTGGCGGTGGCGGAGGGATTTGAACCCTCGGACGGGGGTTACCCGTCACACGCTTTCGAGGCGTGCTCCTTAGGCCGCTCGGACACGCCACCGTGTGGCAGCTTACCGGGCGGCGGGGCCTTCACTCCAATCGCTGTCGGGCGAAGAACTCCGCGAGCGGCGCCGCGCACTCCTCGGCAAGCACGCCGCTGCGCACCTGTGGCCGGTGCGTGAGCCGCCGGTCGCGCACGACGTCCCACAACGAGCCCACCGCACCGGTCTTCGGTTCCCACGCGCCGAACACCACCCGAGCGACGCGGGCCATCACCAGCGCACCGGCGCACATCGTGCACGGCTCGACGGTGACCGCCAGCGTCGCGCCCTCCAGCCGCCAGCCGTCGCCCTGCGCGGCGGTGGCGGCGCGGATCGCCAGGATCTCGGCATGCGCGGTGGGGTCGCCCAGTTCCTCGCGCGCGTTGGCGGCGCGAGCCAGCTCCGTGCCGTCGGCCGAGACGACGACCGCGCCGATCGGTACGTCGCGCGGTCCGGCGGCGCGGGCGGCCGCCAGCGCGGCGCGAATCAGGTCTTCGTCGGTCACCGACTCAGGCTCATCGTCGGTTCACCGACCTAAGCGATCGAGCACCGCCGACAGCTCGTCGGCGAACCCCATCTCTCGGGCGATCCGGCCCAGCTGCTCGTCGGGGTAGAGGTCGGACTCGTCGATGATCACGCCGAGCACCGCCTCGGGCAGGCCGACGTCGGACAGCAGCCCGAGGTCGCCCTCCTCGAACGGCTCGGCCTCTTCGAGTTCCTCGGGCTCGATGTCGGCGTCGAGCATCTCCAGCGCCTCGGCGGCGATGTCATAGTCGAGCGCCGCCGTGGCGTCGGACAGGAACAGCCGCGTCCCCGCGGGCGCAGGGCGCACGATCACGAAGAACTCGTCGTCGACGTCGATCAACCCGAATACCGCTCCGGCACTTCGAATCTCCCGCAGCTCGGTCTCCGCGTCGGTCAAGCTGTTCAGTACCGCGCGCCGCATCGGCGCACACCGCCACTTGCCGTCCTCGCGGACGACGGCCACGCCGAACCCGTCTGGGGCGTCGCCGGCCTGTTCCTGGACCGGTGCCCGCTGTGCTGCCATGTCGGCAACGGTAGTCGCCGACCAGGTCATTGACCAGGGAACCGCACCAAGGCTGACGTCGGTCGATGCGGCCGATGTGCCAGTCTGGTGGGATGACGAAAACGCCGGTCTGTGTGCTCGGTCTCGGGCTCATCGGGGGCTCGGTGATGCGGGCCGCTGCCGCAGCCGGGCGTGAGGTGTTCGGCTACAACCGGTCGCTGGAAGCCGTCGAGGCGGCCCGCGCCGACGGATTCGACGCCGACGAGAACATCGACGCCGTGCTTACCCGGGCCGCCGCAGGAGACGCCCTCGTGGTGCTGGCGGTTCCGGTCCCCGCTCTGCCCCAGCTGCTCGATCACATCCGCAGCTCTGCGCCGGGCTGCCCGCTGACCGATGTGACCAGCGTCAAAGGTGTTGTCCTGGAGGAAGTTCGGTCATACGGCCTGCTGGACCGGTTCGTCGGCGGCCATCCGATGGCAGGCACCGCGCATTCCGGATGGCAGGCGGGTGACGCGCGGATGTTCGCAGGCGCGCCGTGGGTGGTCAGCGTCGACGACCACGTCGATCCCGAGGTGTGGATGCTGGTGATGCAGCTGGCACTGGACTGCAAAGCGGTCGTGGTGCCCGCACGCTCGGACGAACACGACGCCGCGGCAGCCACCATCTCGCATCTTCCGCACCTGCTGGCCGAGGCGCTGGCCGCGACCGCGGGCGAGGTGCCGCTGGCCTACGCGCTCGCGGCGGGCTCGTTCCGCGACGGCACCCGCGTCGCCGGCACCGCGCCCGACCTGGTCCGCGCCATGTGCGAGGCCAACGCCGAGCACCTGCTGCCCGTGCTCGACCACTCACTGGAACTGCTCAACCACGCGCGCGACTCGCTGGCCCGTCGCGAGCCGATCACCGACCTCGTCGAGGCCGGACACTCCGCACGCGTGCGCTACGACAGCTTCGAGCGGCCCGACATCGTCACGATCGCCATCGGCGAGCAGCAGTGGCGCGACGAACTGGCCGCGGCCGGACGCGCCGGCGGTGTGATCAGATCCGCGCTGCCAGTCCGGGATAGTCGAGGATGAACCCGTCGGGGTCCACGCTGATAGTGGTCTCGGCGACCGGCGAGTGCAGCTTGATGCCGTCTTCGGCGCTGCTGTAGCCGAGCACCGCCGCTTCGACCGATACCTCCGGCAGCCGCACGTAGACCACCGGGCAGCTGATCGAGTCCGACCGCTTGTAGAGGCCCGTACGCCGGATCGGCAGCGCGTTGAAGAACGGGCTGAAGACCACGTCGACGTCGAGGGCGCCGTCGAAGGCCGAACGTTGAGACCTGCCCGTGTGGTCCTGCACCAGCCACATGTTCTCCTCGTCGCGGGCGATCGACAGCTGGCGCTCCCGCTCGGCGAGGGTGACCGTCATGGAGAGTCTTCTGGTGGCGCCGGCCTCGTCGGTGACCAGATCGTAGGACGCCGAGAAAGCCGGGTGCGACGACGTCGCGGCGGCCACTATCCGGCCGTACGCCTTGATCCGGTTGCCCGACAACTGCACCCGAACCGATTCCATCCGCGGCACGTCATGCGCCCGCCACGTCATGATCGCCGGCCAGGCGTGTCCCGCGGCATCGGAGCCGACTGCTTCACTCACCCCTATACCGTAGGCGAAGGATCCCCTCGTTCGTAACGTGCTTCGGTGGCGCCTTTCGCCCGGCCGTGTGATGTTGCGCGCGGACGCGATTCGAGAGCGACTTCGTCACCCAGCAACGGCTGCGGCATGCTCCGCAATTTCTGCAACCGGCCGGTGCCCGGCGCCGACGCCCACACCGCGAACGCCAGCGCGGCGTCGAGCAGCAACGCCACGGCCGTCACCATCAGCGCGCCCACCAGCGCCAGCGAGAACTGCCGCACCTTGATGCCGTCGATCAGGTACCGGCCCAGCCCGCCCAGGCTGGCGTAGGCGGCGATCGTCGCGGTCGCAACGATCTGCAGAGTGGCCGTACGCAGACCGCCGAGGATCAGCGGCAGCGCGATGGGCGTCTCCACGCGCAGCAGGATGCGTCGCTCCGTCATGCCCATCGACCGGGCGGCGTCGACGACGGCGCGGTCCACGTTCGCGATCCCGGCGTAGGTGCCGGCCAGCAACGGCGGAATGCCGAGCAGCATCAGGGCCACCGTCGGCGGCACCAGCCCCAGCCCCCACAGCAGCACCCCGAGCAGCAGCACCCCGAGCGTCGGCAGCGCGCGCAGCGCGTTGACGCCGGTCACCACCAGGAAGGTGCCGCGGCCGGTGTGGCCGATCAGCATGCCGATCGGAACCGCGATCAGTGCCGAGAAGAACAGCGCGACCGCGGTGTACTGCAGGTGCTCGAGGATGCGGGCGGTCAGGCCGGCAGGCCCGCCCCAGTTCTCCGCGGTGAAGATGAAGGCCAGCGCATCGGTCAGGAAGGTCATCGGGCTCATGCGGGAACCGCCTTCGCGCGACCGGTGCGAGACGCTCGGGGCGCACGATTCGTACGGGTCCAAGGGGTGAGCGCCTTGCCCAGCAACATGATGAGGGTGTCCACCACGATCGCCAGCACGAAGATGGCGATGATGCCCGCGACGATCTGTTCGCTCTTGTTGGCCTGGTAGCCCTCGGTGAACCAGGTGCCCAGCCCGCCGATGCCGATCACCGAGCCCACCGCCACCATTGAGATGTTGGTGACGGCGATGACGCGCAGGCTGGCGATGAGTACCGGAACAGCAAGCGGCAGTTCTACTTTCAGTAAGCGGGTCAGCGGCCGGTAGCCGACCGCGGTGGCGGCGTCACGCACCGGTTCGGGCACCGCGTCGAGTGCCTCGGGCACCGCGCGCACCAACAGCGCACATGTGTAGAGCGTCAGCGCCACGATGACGTTGGCCTCGTCGAGGATGCGCGTCGGGATGATCAGCGGCAGCACAACGAACAACGCCAGCGAGGGGATGGTGAACACGATGCTCGCGGTGACGGTCGTCAGCCGGCGCAGCACGGTGGTCCGCTGCACCAGCGCCCCGATGGGGACGGCGATCAGCAGGCCCAGCACGATCGGGATCAGCGACAGGCGCAGGTGAATGAGCGTCAGCGCCCACAGGTCGTCGAGGTGAGTGAGCAGATAGCGCATGCTGTCAACCCAGTTCCGGCAGTCGGCGCTGCCTGTCGAGCGCGGCCAGCACGTCGTCGGCGCGCACCCCGCCGAGCACCCGGCCCGACTCGTCGACCGCGACGCCGAGGCCGCTGGGAGACGACAGTGCCGCATCGAGCGCCTGGCGCAGGTTGCCCGCGGGGCGGAACAGCGATCCGCCGCCGATGGTGCTGTCGTACAGGCTCTTCCCGCCGCGGTGCACGGCGACGCCGTCGGCGTTGATCCACGCGTACGGCGTGCCGTCGGTCTTGGTCACCAGCGCCCACTCGCCGGGGCCGAGCTCAAGACCGTCGACACGGTCCTCGGCGGTGTGCGCGATGTCGTGCAGTGGCAGCCCCGTCGCCCGGAAGAACTGCAGAGCCCGGTAGCCGCGGTCGGCGCCGACGAACCCCGATACGTGCTCGTTGGCCGGGTTCGACAGCACGAAGGCCGGCTCGGCGTACTGCTCGAGCACGCCGCCCCGGCCGAACACCGCGACTTTGTCGCCGATCTTGACCGCCTCGTCGATGTCGTGGGTGACGAAGACGATCGTCTTGTGCAATTCATTCTGCAGGCGCAGGATCTCGGTCTGCAGGTCCTCGCGCACCACCGGGTCGACGGCGCTGAACGGTTCGTCCATCAACAGGATGGGCGGGTCGGCGGCCAGCGCCCGCGCCACGCCGACGCGCTGTTGCTGCCCGCCCGAGAGCTGGGCGGGGTACCGGTCGGCGAGTTTCGGGTCCAGCCCGACGCGCTCCATCACCTCGAGCGCGGATTTACGTGCGCTGCGCCGGGATTGGCCCCGCAGCACCGGAACGGTGGCGACGTTGTCGACGACTCGCAGATGCGGCATCAGCCCCGCACTCTGGATGACGTAGCCGATGCCGAGACGCAACTTGACCGGGTCGACGTCGCTGATGTCGGCGCCGCCGACGGTCAGCGTGCCCGACGTCGGTTCGATCATCCGGTTGATCATCCGCATCGAGGTGGTCTTGCCGCAGCCGGACGGACCGACGAACACCGCGAGCGTGCCCTCGGGCACGTCGAGTGTCAGGTCGTCGACCGCGACGGTGCCGTCCGGATACTTCTTCGTGACGTTGGTGAAGGTGATCACGCTAGTCCTCTGCTCTTCGCGCAAGCGCTCATCGCGGCACCGGCTGGTCGAATCCGTGCTCGCGCACCCATTTCTGGGCCGCCTCGTCGGGGTCGACGCCTCGGTTGCCCTCCACGGAGGTGTTGAGTTCGATCAGTGCCTCGGTGGTCAGTTGGGCGCTGACTGCGTCGAGCACGGTCTTGAGTTCGGTCGACTTCTTCTGCGACGCCACCAGCGGCACCACGTTGGCGGCCAGGAAGACGTTCTCCGGATCCTCGAGCACCACCAGGTCGTTCTGCTCGATCGCCGGCGAGGTGCTGAAGATGTTGGCCGCGGTGATCGCCCCACTGTTCAGCGCCTGCACGGTCGCCGGACCGCCGCCATCGCTGATGGCCACGAAATCGGCCGGTGCGATGTCGAGGCCGTACTTTTCCTTCAACCCGACCAGTCCGGTGACGCGGGTCTGAAATTCCGACGGCGCACCGACTTTCACCTCAGCGGAATGCGCGGCGAGGTCAGCGATGGTCTTGAGATTCCACCGCTGCGCGGTCGCCTCGGTCACCGCCAGGGTGTCCTTGTCCTCCGCGGGCGAGGGATACAGGATCGACAGGTCGCCGGGCAGCACCCGCAGCAGTGCCAGCAGCACGGCGTCCGGGGTGGTCGCGGTGGCGTCCTCGTCGAAGTACTGCAACAGATTTCCGGTGTATTCGGGAATGAGGTCGATGGAGTGGTCCCGCACCGCCGGGATGTAGGTCTCGCGGCTGCCGATGCCGAACTGGCGGCGCACGCTGAAATCGTTGGCCTCCAGCGCCTGGGCGTAGATCTCGGCGATGATCTTCGATTCGGTGAAGTCGGCCGACCCCACGGCGATGGTCTTGAGGTCACCGGAGATCTCCCCGCCACCGAGCGGGTTCGAGCTTCCGCAGGCGGCCATCAGCAGGGCGAGAACGGAAACCACCGCCGCAACGAAGGGGCCTCGCCGGCGTCGCGGCATCAAGGTCATGGACCCGACAGTATCGACATCGCCGCAGCTACGCCCCTGTTTGGCTCGGCTTGACCGGACCGTGACCGTCGAAAGCGGTTCGACCGCAGGCAGAAGGGGCAGTATTGAACACATGAGCACCGATCCGCATGGGCCGACAGGGCGACACGAGCCAGAGCCCTACGATGCTCCCAATCCCGGCCCGCCCGTTCCGCCGCAGGACTCCGAGACCGACGGCCACTCCTCGGCGTCGGTCAAACAGGTCCATTTCACCCGCGCGGCCGCGTTGTGGGCTTCGGTGATCGGCGGCTTCCTCATCCTGATCGTGCTGCTGATCTTCATCGCGCAGAACACCGAGTCTGCTCAGTTCGCCTTCCTCGGCTGGCAGTGGAACCTGCCGCTGGGCGTGGCGATCCTGCTGGCTGCCGTGTGCGGCGGCCTGATCACCGCACTGGCCGGGGCGGCGCGCATGGTCCAGCTGCGCCGCGCGGCGAAGAAGAACTACAAGGCGGCCACTCGGTAGCGCTTTGTCTTTCGGCGATCAACGTTGCGCAACAGCTCGGCGGATTTCGCCGACGACCACGTCGGGGTGGCTGTAGGGAATCATGTGACCACCCTCGACGGTGACCAGTTCGGTGTGGGGAAGAGTCTCGGCCAGCCGGCGGGCGTGCCCGATGCCCACCAGCTGATCATCCTCGGCGCCGATGATCACCGACGGCACCGTTATCTGGTCGACGTTTTCGTCGAGCCAGGCCGAGGTGGCGTCGAATTCGAATTGCTCATGAGCGAATGCGCGCAGGTTGCCGGGCGTCATCGTGACCGGCATGAGCCGCTGCTCATAGCCCGGGTCTACATCGTGGGGCTCGAACGCGTGCGCCGCACCCGAGGTCGCCGATATCCGCTTGAAGACGTCTCCGGCGACGGCGTCGATGACCGCACTGATGACCGGCAGTTGACTGAACTCGATATAGCGGGCTTGGAGGAGATCGGCTGTCGCTGAGCGCAGTCCTCCCGCACCCGGCGCAACGAGAACCATCCTGGCGACGTCGCGCGGATAGCGTCGCGCGAGACCCATCGCCACCACGGCGCCGAACGAGTGGCCCACCACGACGGCCGGGCCCAATCGGCGTTCGGCCAGGAGTTGGTGCACCATATCCACCTGCTCCTGGAACGGCAACCAGCCGCCGCGCGACCAGCCGAAGCCCGGGCGGTCGAATGAGATCGAATGCAGGCCACTCATTTTCGGAATGATCGGTTCGAAGTCCTTGTGGGTGCCCGGCAAGCCGTGGATGAGCACGACGGGAACCCCGGGCCCGGGTCGCTCGGCGTAATGGATCTGCCTGCCGTGCAGGTTGAGGAATTCACCGTCGGCCTGCGGCATCGGCGGCAGCTTGGCCCACGTGTGGTTCAGCACCGTCAACGCGACCAGCGCCACGACGAGGACGCCGAGTGCGACACGCACCAGCCTGCGCACGTCAGCCTTTCAGCGCGGCCAGTCCCGCGGCGATCAACGGGGCGACCGCATCGTCGACCATGGTGACGAAGTCCGGCGCCGCGCCGCCCACCCGGCCGCGATACGCGATGCCCGCGGCGATGATGGCCAGCTTGAAGTAGGCCAGCCCCATGTAGAACTCCCAGTGGTCCAGCGACTGACCCGACGCCACCGAATACCGCTGCGCGAGCTCGTCGGCGGGCGGGATCAGCGGCGAGGCCCACGCGGCGTCGGCGTGCACGAGGTTGAACATCGGGTGGCGGTAGACGCACATCAGGGCTGCATCGCTGATGGGGTCACCCAGCGTGGACATCTCCCAGTCCAGCACCGCGAGCACCTTGGTGCCGTCGGTCGCGTCGAGCATCGTGTTGTCGATGCGGTAGTCGCCGTGCACGATCGAACTGCGGCTCTGCGCCGGGACCGCCTCACCGAGCGCCGAATGCAGCGACTTGACGTCGGCGTCGCGTTCGTCGTCCTCGCGGCGCACCAGCTCCCACTGGCCGCCCCAGCGCTTGACCTGCCGCTCCAGATACCCGGTGGGCCTGCCGAAGTCGCCGAGCCCGACCTCCTCGGGATCGATGGCGTGCAGGTCGGCGAGGACCTCGATCAGCGCGTCGACGCAGGCGTCGACCTCGGCCTTGCCGCCCAGTTCCGCGAGCTCGCTGGTGTGGCGGATGACGCGGCCCGCAACGTATTGGACCATCTGAAACGGTGCCCCGAGCACCGCGTCGTCGTTGCGCATGGTGACCGCTCGGGCGACCGGAACCGCTGTGTTCTGCAGCGCGGCGACGACGCGGTACTCGCGGGCCATGTCGTGGGCCGACGGTGTCAGCCCGTGCAACGGTGGCCTGCGCAGCACCCACTTCGACTCGTCGTCGGCCACCAGGAACGTCAGGTTGGACCGGCCGCCGGAGATCAATTCGGCGCGCAGGTCGCCGGAGCGTGCGATGCCCTCCGCGCGCAGGTGACGGTCCAGGGCGTCGAGGTCGAGGCCTTCGGGTGAGTCGGTCATCAGAAGATGTCTACCACCGGTCGGGATGGGCGGTTCGCGCAAGCGCTCACCAGCGGAGGTTCCGCGGCAGCAGGTCCCATACGTGTTCGGTGCCGTTGACCGACGCGACGCCCAGCTTGCCCGTGCGCGACGACAGCACACGGGTGACGCCGGCGTAGTCGACCTGGACGCAGAGCAGTCGCTCGGTCTGCATGATGGTGTGCACCAGCGCATTGATGACGCCGCCGTGGCTGAACAGTGCGACGGTGTCCTCATGGTCGGCGGCGGCGACGATGTCGGCGACTCCGGCGTTGACCCGCTCCTTGAAGGCGTCCTCGTCGACGTTGCCGGGCAGGCGCCCGGCGATGAGGCGCTGCACGTCCTCCTCTGACGCCTCTTCGATCGGCACGTAGTGCGACAGCCCGTAGTCGTATTCGGCGAGGCGCTCGTCGACGTCGATCGTCAGGCCCAGGGCGTCGGCGACGGGCTGGGCAGTCTGGATCGCCCGTCGCTGCGGGCTGCTGACCAGCCGGGAGATCGGGAAGCGCGCCAGCGCCTCGGGCAGCCGTTTGGCCTGCTCGATCCCCTCTTCGGAGAGGTGGGGATCCGAACCCTGGCCCGGCTCGCTGCGCAGGGGCAGCGCGTGTCGAATGATGAGCAACTGCACCGTGCCACCATATGACCATGACTTCACGGGGTTACGCGGACGAACTCTTCGACCTCACCGACCGCGTCGTGCTGGTCACCGGCGGCAGTCGCGGGCTCGGCAAAGAGATGGCGATGGCGGCCGCTCGCTGTGGCGCCGACGTGGTCATCGCAAGCCGCAAGTACGACTCCTGCGTGGCCACCGCCGAGGAGATCGCCGCAGCCACCGGTCGCAGCGCGTTGCCCTACGCGGTGCACGTCGGTCGGTGGGACGAGCTCGACGGGCTGGTCGATGCGGCCTATGACCGGTTCGGCAGGGTGGACGTGCTGATAAACAACGCCGGCATGTCGCCGCTGTACGAGTCGCTGGGATCGGTCACCGAGAAGCTGTTCGACGCGGTGGTGAACCTGAACCTCAAGGGCCCGTTCCGGTTGTCGACGTTGGTCGGCGCGCGGATGGTCGCCGACGGCGGCGGGTCGATCGTCAACGTCAGCTCCAGCGGGTCACGCCGGCCCAAGCCCGAGCAGCTGCCCTACTCGGCGGCCAAGGCGGGGCTCAACGCGCTGACCGAGGGCCTCGCATTGGCGTTCGGCCCTACGGTGCGGGTCAACACGCTGATGCCCGGCCCGTTCCTCACCGACATCAGCAAGGCGTGGGACATCCCCGCGACGACGAAGGGCGCGCAGCACTTCGCCCTGAAGCGGCTCGGTGAACCGCCCGAGATCATCGGCGCCGCACTGTATTTGATGTCGGACGCCTCGAGCTACACCAGCGGCTCGACCATCCGCGTCGACGGTGGCATCCCGTAGGGGTGTGAGCGCGCCACTCTTGGGCGGCGAAAGGGATCGCCGCTATGGGGTCACGATGTCGAAACCCGGATCGGGGCGGTCCAGCACACCGAGCAACGACTGCAGCGCGGCGGCGTCTCCGCTGATCTCCACTCCCGGCGAGCTGTTGTCGCCCCAGGCCAGCGCCAACAGCCGCATCTTGTTCGCCAACGTCACCGTGGCGTGGGCGGTGCCCTCGTCCGCGGGCACGCGTCGGTAGACCAGCACGCCGTTGCGCAGCGTGAGGCGGTAGTTGGATTCGGTGTCGAGGAAGCCGATATCGACGGCCAGGTCCAGATCCCAGGCGCGCGGGCCGTTGACGTTGATGGCGAGCGCGTCGAAGATCTGCTCCGGAGTGAGCTGAGCCAGCATCGACGGCGACGCGCTCGACGTCGGCGTTCCGAACTTCCCGTCGCGCAATTCCGTGGCACCGGAGAGGAAGAAGTTGCGCCACACGGCGTTCTCGGCGCCGTACGCCATCTGCTCGAGGGTGTCGGCGTAAAGCTCGCGCGCGGCGACGTGGTTCTCGTCGGTGAACACAGCATGGTCGAGTAAGGTTGCTGCCCAACGAAAGTCGCCACCGTCGAACGCCGCGCGTGCGATCTCCACCACCCGGTCGATGCCGCCGATGGCCTCGACGTAGCGCGGTCCGATGGCTTCCGGCGGGTGGGCCCACAGCCGGCCGGGGTTGCCGTCGAACCAGCCCATGTACCGCTGGTAGACCGCCTTGACGTTGTGGTTGACCGACCCGTAGTAGCCGTGGGTGTGCCAGGCCTTATCCAGCGCCGGCGGCATCTGGAAGGTCTCGGCGATCTCGATCCCGGTGTAGCCCTGATTCAACTGGCGCAGCGTCTGGTCGTGCAGGTAGGCGTACAGATCCCGTTGCAGGGACAGGTACTCGACGATGTCGTCGCGGCCCCATGTCGGCCAGTGGTGCGAGGCGAACACGACGTCGGTGCGGTCGGCGAAGGTGTCGATGGCCTCGGTCAGGTAACCGGCCCAGCGGTGCGGGTCTCGCACCAACGCCCCGCGCAGGGTCAGCAGGTTGTGGAGGTTGTGGGTGGCGTTCTCGGCCATGCACAGAGCGCGGTACCTCGGGAAGTAGAAATGCATCTCGGCGGGCGCCTCGGTGCCGGGCGCCATCTGGAACTCGATCTCCACGCCGTCGATGGTGTGCGTCTCGCCGGTCTCCCGGATGTCGAGGGTCGGCACGATCAGCGCGACCTCGCCGGTGGACGTGTTCTGCCCCAACCCGCAGCCGACCTGTCCCTGCGTGCCCCGTTGCAGCGCAGCGCCGTACATGTAACCGGCGCGGCGAGCCATCGCGGTGCCCGCGTAAACGTTCTCCTGGACCGCGTGCTCGGTGAAGTGCTCGGGAGCGATGATGACGACACGGCCGGTGTCGACGTCGTCCTGTGTCGTCACGCCCAGCACGCCGCCGAAGTGGTCGACGTGGCTGTGCGTGTAGATGACCGCGGTGACCTCACGATCACCGCGGTGCCTGCGATAGAGCGCCAAGGCGGCCGCGGCGGTTTCGGTGGAGATCAGCGGATCGATGACGATGACGCCGGTGTTGCCTTCGATGAAACTGATGTTGGACAGGTCGAGACCGCGAACCTGGTAGATGCCCTCGACCACTTCGTAAAGGCCCTGTTTGGCCGACAGTTGGCTCTGCCGCCACAGGCTCGGGTGCACGGAGGTGGGCGCCTGCGAATCGAGGAAGGCGTACAGGTCGTTGTCCCAGACCACGCGACCGTCTGCGGCCGTGACGACGCAGGGGTTCAGCGCCCCGATGAATCCGCGGTCGGCGTTTCCGAAGTCGGTGGTGTCGTCGAACGGGAGGATGCTCAGGTGGTCACGGTGGGCGGACTCGATGGCGGCGGTGGGCGGCTTGGGTTGCATGGCCACACCATATTGAGCCACGCGTGCACGCGGAGGGGACTTAGGTCACGAACGTCGAACCCTTGACCGTGCCCACACGCGCCGTGCTCTACACCTTGTGTTCGGCCAGCCACGCCTCGGCCCGGCGGCGCGACGCCCGCGACAGCCACGCATCCTGGATGAGTTCGGTGAGCTCGGCCGTGCCGACCTCGCCCAATCTGCTGGCGCGCACCAGAACCGAGGGGTGACCGTCGAACCGATCGGTGGTGAAGAACGGCGACGCCCGGTCCTGGACGAGCGCCAACTTGTCCATCTCCGACTCCACCCAGATCATGATCACGTCGGCATAGCGTTCGCCGGTTTCGGGGTCCTCGGCGTCGGGCTGAGGGGTACGGAAGAACACGAACGACTTGCCGCCGACCTGATAGATCGCGTTGCCCTTCGGTCCCTCGATGCGCTTGGTGTGCGGCATCGACGCGGCGATCGCATGCACGTCGGCCACGCGGGCGGGCCGCTCACGCACGGCGGTCCAACCGATGCAGCACCACGTCCGACAGCGCGGAATTGCGCACGGTGGCAGTCATGTAGGTGCAGTGCGGTTGCCTGCGCCGGTCGGTGGGCGAGCCGGGATTGAGCAGGCGCAGGCCGCTTTTCGCGGTGGTGTCCCACGGGATGTGACTGTGCCCGAACACCAGCACGTCGGTGTCGGGGTACTGCCTGGCCATCCGCGCCTCGCGTCCGGCCGCCGCCCCGGTCTCGTGGACGACGGTGAACCGTAGGCCATTGAGCGTCACGTCGGCGCGTTCGGGTAGCCGCCGTCGCAGTTCGGCGCCGTCGTTGTTGCCCCAGCACGCCACCAGTCGTGTGGCGCGCGCGTCGAGTTCGTCGAGCAGCATGGGTTCCACCCAGTCTCCGGCGTGGATGACGACGTCGGCAGTCGACACTTCCTCCCACACCGGAGCTGGCAGATCCTTGGCGCGCTTGGGAACGTGGGTATCGGCGATCAGCAGGAGCCGCACAGCTGCCAATCTAGCGCGGGCGGGTCGTCCGTCGATGGTGTACGTCATACCGCGACTTCCCATGCCCATCCCCATCTGGAAGTCAATCGTGCATTCTGTCAACGCTTTCCCGGTGTGCGGTGGTTCGGCCGACAGAGTCGGCGGCAGGGGTGGCGCCTCGGCGCCGTGGTGTGTGAACAGCGATGAGGTCAGCGCCGTAGCCGCCGCGAGGCAGTCCGATGCGTGTCTCAGACCACCGTGGCGGCCGCGACGGTTTCGGCGATGTCGGCAACCTGCTCGGCGCACCCCCACGACAACGTCACCCCGGCGCCGCCGTGCCCGTAGTTGTGCACGACCCGGGTGCCCGGTTGGGCCTCCAGGCGCACGCCACCGGCGCGGAACGGGCGCAACCCGGTGCGCAAGGGATCAACCGGGTCCGGTTGAGCGGCCCGAAGGATCGGCAGGAACTCGACCGCTCGATCGAACATGTCACGGATACGCGGGTCGTCCAGGCTGAGATCGGTGTCCCACTCACCGGGTTCGACCAATCCACCGATGAGAAGCCGGTCCTCGCCGCGGGGGACGATGAAGATCATGTTCTGTGCGTCGGTGTCGGCGTCGTTGGCGACCGCATGGACGGCCGTGATCCGCGGCATCGTGGCCCCGTCGTTCACCATCCGCAGCAAGGCCCCGCGGTGCGGGTCCATCGCGGTATCGGCGGCGAGGCTGACGGCCCCCAGGCCGGTGCAGTTCACGATCACCTCGGCCGCGAAGTCCGAACACAGCCGATCCTGCTCAGCGACCAGCGAGCCCGTCACCGCGCCATGCACGACCTGCACGCCCGCCGCCTCGGCCTGGGTGCCCAACCACGTCAAGTAGCGCTCGGTGTCGACGGTCGGCGCAAGGTAGGAGTACGCATCGACCAGCCCGATTTCGCGGTTGACACCGTATGCGTCGATCAGTGTCGCGTCGTGGACGAAGCCGGGGACCTGCATTTGGAGCTGGCGCATCTTGTCGTGTTCGCCCGTGTGGTCTGTGACGCGATGCCGAAAGTAGAACACCGCAGGCCGAAGGCTCACCCCAGCGTGTGGGTCGGCTACGAGCTGCGCGAACCGGTGATAGGAGACCATCGCCCAGTCCGCCGAGCGCGTCAGCACGGCCTGGCTGTGGTGACGTCCGCACACCGAGGGCGGCAGTTCCCAGACCGCACCGGCGACGGTGGTGACCGTCCCGGCGCCGAAACGGTCGGCGACGACACTCACCCGCCACCCGCGGCGGGCCAGCACCAGCGCCGTGGTGAGGCCGCTGACGCCTGCGCCGACCACCACGGCACCCGGACCATCGCGATGGCTTGTCATGTCGGCACTCCCTGACGGGGTGGGCACGACTGCACGGCATCGACTCCTTCCTGCGAACGGACCACGCTCCGACTTTCTACGGTCTATGTACGTAGATAGTACATCTGGGTGGCAATGCCGACGTCAGGCGCGCGCGAGCAAGTACACTGCCCAGAGACAAGCGCCGGGGAGGCAGGCATGCGGGTACGAGGGTTCGGTGAGCTCGAAGCGGTCATCATGGACCGCATTTGGGATCGTGAGGCGACCGGCTCGACTACCGTGCGAGACGTGTTCGACGAACTCTCCGTCGAGCGGGACATCGCATACACCACGGTGATGTCGACGATGGACAACCTGCACGGCAAGGGCTGGCTCGCGCGCGAGCGCGACGGCAAGGCGTATCGGTACTGGCCGACGCTCTCGCGCGAAGAGCACAGCGCGCGCCTGATGCGCGAGGCGCTCGAGGGTGGGGGCCGGCCCGATCTGGTGCTCAGCCACTTCGTCGAGCAGATGAACGCCGAGGAGTCCGCCGGGTTGCGCGCAGCACTGCGACGGTTGTCGAGGCGGGCGGGGCGCCGGTGACCGTCGCGGCGTGCCTACTGCTCTACGGCCTCGTGGTGCTCCTCGTCGGGCCTCCCGTGTTACGCCGCCTGACCCGCAGCGCGCAGCTTCCGCGCCTCGGCGTGGCGGCCTGGCTGACCGCCATCGCCACCATGCTGATCAGCGGTGTGGCAGCCGTGGCAGCCCTGCTCGCCCAGCTTGTCAACCACTGGGACCATCGTCAGTACCTCATCGCATCGTGTGTCGCCCAGATCCGAGTCATCGCGACCGGTCAGGCCGGCACACTTCCCCGACTCGCCCTGCTGGGCGCCGCGATTGCCGCTGCCGTGCTCGTGATGGCCACCGCGGCCCGGCTTGCTGCCACGCTCACCGCCATGCGTCGACGCTCGCATCGACACGCCGAGGCCGTACGCGTGGTGGGCAGGCGTACCGCCGCGCCGGATGTTCTGGTTCTCGACGCCGACGAACCCGCCGCCTACTGCGTGTCCGCTCGCCCGCCCGCGATCGTGGTGACGAGCGCCGCCGTGGTTGCCCTGAACGAAGAGCAGTTAGAGGCCGTAATCGCTCACGAGCGCGCCCACCTTGCCGGGTACCACCCCCAGGTCGTCGCCGCCCTGCGGGTGCTCGCCAAGGCCCTCCCACGCGTGAAACTGATTACCGAAGGCGCCGAACATATTTCCCGACTATTGGAGATGTGCGCCGATGACACTGCTGCCAGACGTCACGGTCGACAACCATTGTTGGCCGGCTTGCTCGCCATGTCGGGTGCCACCCCCGCCGGCGCCCTCGGAGCGGCCGATGTCGCGGTTCTCGAACGCGCCCACCGCCTCACCTCTTCCCGCGGAGCGCCGGCACACCGGCGCTGTGCGGCCGCGCTGACGGGCACGATGACCGTGATCGCCGCTGGACCGGTGTTGATTGCTGCCATGGCCGCATCCGGACTGCTGATGTGCGGGATGCAATAGGGGTTGCCGGTCCCCTTCATCGGCTCGGCGCGCCGTCTTCACTGCTTGACCGTGCGAATTCCTAGCTGTATACCTACGTAGTAGATACGGAGAAGTATCGCGCGTGCCTCGTGATGAGGCCGGCCGCGGAGCGCCGCATCGGTGACTGCGTCGGCCGCTATGCGGAAGAGCTCTATCTAGTGACACCTCAAGGAGAGGGCGTGCGATGGATGACCACATGGTTCACCTGCAGGTCGCGGTAATCCCCACCTGGGTGACGGTTTTCGCCTGGATCTACACCGTCGCCGGACTACTCTTTGCCGCCTGGATCCTCGTTGACACCTATGTGGGCGGGTATCGCCAACGAGTACGAGGCATGGAGCTCGTGTGGCCGATCACCGCCGTCTGGTCCGGCCCGCTCGGACTCTGGGCCTACTACCGCTGGGGCCGTCCAGCGAGCCCCAAATGGCAGAGTGAACATGGCAGCGCACCGGAGCTGGGCATGCCGGCGAAGGTCGCGGTCGAGGTGATCCCCGGCGGCGCGGCTTCGTTCGTGGGTCACGCCATCGCGGTGCCGATCGTGACCTTGACCGGAATCACAATCGCCGGTGAGCACGTGTGGCCGATGATCCTGCTGATCGCCGTGTTCGCACTGCCTCTTCTGATCGCTTTCGAATACCACGCGCTGACGGTGACATTGGGGCGGCAGTCCTCGTCGGGCAGGCGACTACGGGTCGCCACCCTGATCTCGGCCCTGGCGGTCCTGGCATTCGACCTCGGCATGGGCGCCACGATGCTGCTCGTCGCCTTCGTGCTCGGGTATCCCCATGCCTCGATGGCGTTCTGGCTGGTGATGTGGGGCGGCATCACGCTCGGGTTCATCACCGCCTACCCGATGGTGTGGTGGCTGCTGGCCCGCGGCACACCGCAGTCTGTGCTGGAACCCGCCAAGACCGCGGAGACCGCCTAGCGCCCGCCCGTCGCGCACGTCGTGTCAGCCGTGGTCGTGGTGGTCGTCGTGGTCGTGCGCAGGTGCTGGTTCCTGAGCGGGATCCTGAGGTGCTGCCGGACGCGGCGCCGGTGGGGGTGCCGGGACCCCGTGGTGACCTTCTTCGGCGCCGTCCGGCGGGTGGTGACCATGCTCTGCTTCTCCGCCGGAGGAGTGATGACCGTGCTGGAGGCCCGAAACCACTCCCACGGCAACCGCCACCGCTATCACCGTGCCTGCGCCGGCCAGCACCATGCCGTAGCCGAGGCGTGGTACCGATCGTGATCGATGGCCTCGCACCCACACCCATGCGGCTCCCATGACGATGTAGGACTGGAGCAGGAGCGCACAGATTCCCGCAGCACGCACCAGTTCGGGTTCACCGGCGTGGGGGCCGAACGGTACCCCCGCGGTGCGGGACAGGGCCCATACCGCGACGGACCCGAGATTCACCACGATCCCCGCGCCAAGCACCGGAGTCGATGGCCGCGTCACCACCAGCCACGCCCACACGAACTGAAATAGCGCGAGCAGTGCGAAGAAGATGCCCGACAGCACCCATTCCTGCCAGTGCGTCGGAGTCACAGCGATGTGGATCACCGCGGCACCCGCTGACGCGAGAGCTGCGACGCGGGCCGCCAGCCCGCTGTCGGTTTTCTGCGCTTTACTTTGTGCCACTGACCCGATGATGACACAGCGCCAAGGGGTCGTTTGAAGCGACACGAGCGCCGGCTTGGCCGAGTGGGGTCAAAAGTCCCTATGCCTCATTGCGATCGACCCTGACATCTCAGCGGGTCCACGACCACAATCGAACACACGTCTACGGAGGTCGATCGTGATGTTTTGGTATGGCCACGACATGGGCTGGTGGGGCTACGCCGGCATGGGTATCGGGATGGTGCTGTTCTGGACGCTTGTCGTCGTCGGCATCGTTGCACTCATCCGCGTCAGCCTGGGCGCCAAGGACTCCGGAAGCACGGCGTCGATGCCACCGCAGCAGCACTACCGCGTGCCTGAGGAGATTCTGGCCGACCGCTTCGCCCGGGGCGAGATCGATGAAGCCGATTATGAGAACCGTTTGCGGCTTCTCCACGAGCACAGTCGCCCTTAGCGCACGGTTGGTTGGTGCATCCCCGGTGATGCAGCCCGTGTCGCGTATACCCCATCGGGTATGGTATATGATGTGGCAACCGCGTGATCGCGTAGCCGACTTCGTCACCGCCGCCGACCCCCACCGCTGCCAGGCTGAAGCGCGTCGTGTTGCGGTGAGCTCGAATCCTCGCAATCCGGATAAGCCAGCTATCGGAGGTGAAGAACGCTGATGCGTCAAATCACGCGACGGGCCGCCCTTGCCGCGGCCGGGGCGGGCGGAGCGGCCGTTGTCCTGGGGTATGTGCTCCGGCTGACAGGGGCCAATGCACCGTTGATGCGGTTGGTCGATCACGAACAGGGCGGCGGTGCGATGGGCATGATGGGCGGCGTCACTCCGGTGGATATGCGCACCTACGCCCAAATGTTCCATCGGCACCGTGAAATCAACCGTGTGGTCGAGGAGATTCCCGGCGGTGTGCGCACCACCACCCAATCGGATTCCCCGACGCTCACTGCGGAACTGCAACAGCATGTCGCGAACATGTACAACCACCTCGATAACGGTGCCGAGGTCACCTGTATGAGCGACAGCCTGCCGACGTTGTTTCGAAACGCCGGGGGTTATCGCCGGAATCTGACGATGACGGCCAAGGGTGTCGTTGCCGAGGAGGTCGCCGACGATCCGGTTGTCATCGAAGCCATCCGCGCCCACGCCCGGGAGGTCACCGGCTTCGTCGATGAGGGGATGGCAGCGATGATGCGTCAAATGGGCGGAATGGGTCCAGGCGGCATGGGCGGTCCCGGAGGTATGGGGCACGGCGGAATGATGCATCCGCCCTGACATAGCCGCGGCCTGGTGCGCGTCAACTTCGCACGGTCACCGGATCGCCGATGCCGACCATGTCGAAATACCATGCGGCGTCCTCGGGACTCAGGTTGATGCAGCCATGGCTGACGTTGGCATACCCCTGAGAACCGACCGACCATGGCGCCGAATGCACGTACACGCCGCCCCAGGTGATGCGCACCGCGTACTCGCCGTCGATTAGATACCCCTCCGGGTCGTCGAGCGGAATTCCGATGGTCCGAGAGTCGAATTTGACCCGGCGCTGTTTCTCGAGAACGGTGAAACTGCCGACGGGAGTATCGAATCCAGACTTGCCCAGCGACGCCGGCATCTCCCGAACCACCTGTCCGTCGATGCTGACCGTGAACGTGTGCGACGAGATGTCGGCAACCGACGTGACCGCCGCGCCGACGTCGAACTCCACCGAGAGATCACCCGCGGTCACCGAGACCGGGGTGTAGGCGGGCCAGACGGTGGTCGGCTCCCACTGCATCACCCGGTCGGACATCCATGTGAAACGCCCGGACACCTCGCTCGGTGTCTCGATCGTCATTGCCCGTTGCGCGGCCAGCCGATAGCGCACCGGGGCGGCGAACTCCACCATGACGGGATGGGCGATGCCCACGACCTGGCCGTTGCCGGGAGAGATGGCGGTGACAGCGGCGTTATTCCGAACAGCGTCCGCCGCCGTGGCACCGGCAACGCCCGAACCGGCACACACGAGCGTGACGGCGGCTAGGACCGCGAGCGGAGCGCGGGCAATGGCGAGCATCGATTCCCTCTTCTTCGACGGTGATACCGGTCCAATCTACTATTGACATACGTAGTTAAGACCAAACCTCGACGGTGTCACCCGAGAGTCACCCAATCCGCTCGCCCGTCCGCTTCACGGTGAGCGTGCCGACGAGATGCTCGACTTCGGTGCAGGCGACCGGCGGCTCCTACACAGTGTCGGGTCATGGCGCCACGCCATTGGCCACGGCACAACAAGAGGGTGAGTGGGCGCGCCCGAAGGGATTCGAACCCCTAACCTTCTGATCCGTAGTCAGATGCTCTATCCGTTGAGCTACGGGCGCATGGTCGATCTTCAGTTGTCGGCCGACGTTCGTCGGCTCGGCGGAGGCGAGAGGATTTGAACCTCCGGTCGCCTTTGAGGGCGACAACTCATTAGCAGTGAGCCCCATTCGGCCGCTCTGGCACGCCTCCCGACGATTACCGCCGATCCGACAGCGTACACATCGGCCATGGCAGCAGGCAAAGCGCACGTCGGCGGCCCCTAGACTGGTCCGGTGACAGTCCGGTTGCGCCCCGAGATGGCCGACCTGCCCGCCTACACACCGGGCAGGACGGTGCCCGGCGCGATCAAGATCGCCAGCAATGAGACCGTCGACAGTCCACTCCCGAGTGTGCGCGCCGCGATCGTGCAGGCGACCGAGACCATCAACCGCTATCCCGACAACGGCTACGTCGAACTGAAGGAGCGGTTGGCCAAGCACGTGGGCGACGGGGCATTCGCCCCCGAGCACATCTCGGTCGGCTGCGGGTCCGTCAGCTTGTGCCAGCAGTTGATCCAGATCACCGCCTCCGCCGGCGACCAGGTCCTGTTCGCCTGGCGCAGCTTCGAGATCTACCCGCTGCAGGTGCGCACCGCCGGCGCCACGCCCGTGCAGGTGCCGCTGGTCGACCACACCCATGACCTCGACGCCATGCTCGCCGCGATCACCGATCGCACGCGGCTGATCTTCGTGTGCAACCCGAACAACCCGACCAGCACGGTCGTCGACCCCGACGCGCTGGCCCGCTTCGTCGCGTCGGTGCCCCCGCACATCCTGATCGCCATCGACGAGGCCTACGTCGAATACATCCGCGAGCCGATGCGGCCCGACAGCCTGGGTCTGGTCCAGAGGCACAGCAACGTCGTTGTGCTGCGTACCTTTTCGAAGGCGTACGGGCTGGCGGGGCTGCGGGTGGGTTACGCGGTCGGCGACCCGGACGTGATCACCACGCTGGGCAAGGTGTACGTGCCGTTCACCGCGACCAGCGTGTCGCAGGCCGCGGCGATCGCCTCGCTGGATGCGGCCGACGAACTGCTCGCACGCACCGACGCCGTCGTCGCCGAACGGTCGCGTGTCACCGCGGTGCTGCGCGACGCCGGTTACCCCGTGCCGGACTCGCAGGCCAACTTCGTTTGGCTGCCGCTGCTCGGCCGCGCCCAGGAATTCGCCGAGGCCGCGGCGAACAACAGGATCATCGTCCGCCCCTACGGTGACGACGGCGTGCGCGTCACCGTGGCCGCGCCGCAAGAGAATGACGCCTTCATCGAATTCGCCCGACGCTGGAAAGGAACCGCATGACCGCCACGCGAACCGCACGTGAGACGTTCACCGCGCTCAAGGAGCGCACCGACCAGCTGACCGACGCCGAACTCGATGACTTCTGGGCCACGCTGGAGCCGGCCACCATCGAGTTCATGCTCGGCGAGTGGAAGGGCGGCGAGTTCCACACCGGCCACAAGGCCAACGGCTTCATGGAGCGACTCAACTGGTTCGGCAAGACGTTCCACTCGGCCGCCGACGCCAAGCCGCTCGTCTGCCTTGACGCCGACGGCAACAGGTTCTCCAACACCGAGGCGATGAAGGGCGAAGCCAGCCTCTGGATGGAGGAGTTCCGCGGCGAGGTCGTCGCGTCGATGGTTTACGACGGCGCCCCCGTGCACGATCACTTCAAGGTGGTCGACGAGAACGCCGTCGTCGGCATCATGAACGGCAAGGGCGCCCTCGACTTCAGCTCTGGGGCAGGGCGGCACCTGTACTTCTACCTCGAGCGGGTTTAGCTGCTAGGTGACTGGGCCCGGCGGCCGGTGTAGGCCAGCAGCCGGTCCAGCGCCGCGGCGTCGGCAGGCACCTCGACCGGGTCGTCGAAGCCGGCGTCGGCCCGTCCCTCCGGCGTGATGATCTTGCGCGCCAGGCCGAGCACATAGTCCGACAGCGATTCCTCGGCGTCGACCTCACGACCGACAGCGCTTGCGTAATCCCAGGCGTGCACCAGGAACTCGAGCGACAGGATGCCGACCATCACCTTGGCGGGCACCTCGTTGCCACCGAACGCGACGGTGCCGTCGATGCCACGGCGCCGCCACGCGTCGAGGGCGGGCCGCGCCGCGAGAACCACCTGCTCCTCGACAGAGGCGTCGCGATCTCGTTCACCGAACTCGGCGCCGGCCATTCCGCCGATCGTGGTGATCGAGTTGAGCAGGTGGTCGGTCAGCGCGGCGACATCGAACTCGCGGCAGCCGGTCTGCTTGTGCAGATCGTCGGCGGCGATGCCGTGCAGGACTTGCTGCAGAACCGCGAAGGACCTCTCGGCGCTGCGCAGCTCGTCGGTCGGCGGGGATTCGGGGCCGGGTCGCAAGTCATCGGGCATGAGGCACACGCTACGTCGCGCATGGGCATATCGTTGCCGGGGTGAGGACGCACGTGCGGATCGCTTGGTTGGCCGGGGCGGCGCTGATCCTTCTTGCCGTGGCGGGATGCACGCAGACCACCGAGGGGTCGGTCGCGATGACCACCGAACCAGGGCCGCCGCTGACGTCGTCGCCGACGACGCCGCGCTCGCCGTCAACGCCCGGCATCCCGGGGCTCCCGTCGATCCCGGGCCTGCCCGACATCCAGATCCCCGGTCTGCCGAGCACCGACGTGCCCGAGGTGCCTGCGCCACCGAACGCGACGACCATGTCGTGCCGCGAGTACACCGACCTCGACGAGGCGACCAAGCTGGCGGTCATCCGGGCGATCATCGCCGATGGGGCAAACCCGCCCGTGCCCGAGGCCGAACTCGCCGCGCTGCTGATGGCCGACGCGTTGTGCCAGTTCATGCCCGACGCCGAAGTCAACGAGGTGGTGATCGGGATCCCCGGCGGGTGAGTCGCTAGCCTTTTTCCATGGCCGACACCTATGAATCCGTCACCGTCGACATCAACGACCACGTCGCGCGAGTGACGTTGATCGGTCCCGGCAAGGGCAACGCCATGGGACCCGCGTTCTGGACCGAGCTGCCGGAGGTGTTCGCCAAGCTCGACGCCGACCGCGACGTGCGGGCCATCGTGCTGACCGGCTCGGGCAAGAACTTCAGTTACGGCCTGGATCTGATGGCGATGGGCGGCTCGCTGTCGGAGGTGCTGGCCGAGGGTGCGACGGCCCGCCCCAGAGCCGACTTTCACGCCACGATCCTGCGGATGCAGGGAGCCATCAACGCCGTCGCCGACTGCCGCACACCGACCATCGCATCGGTGCACGGCTGGTGCATCGGCGGCGGGGTGGACCTGATCTCGGCGGTCGACATCCGCTATGCCAGCGCCGACGCGAAGTTCTCTGTCCGCGAGGTCAAGATCGCGATCGTCGCCGACGTGGGCAGCCTGGCGCGGCTGCCGCTGATCCTGTCCGACGGCCATCTGCGCGAGCTGGCGTTGACGGGCAAGGACATAGACAGTGAGCGCGCCGAACGAATCGGGCTCGTCAACGACGTCTACCCCGATGCCGAGGCTTCGCTGGCGGCCGCCCACCAGACCGCCGCCGAGATCGCCGCCAACCCGCCGCTGGTGGTCAACGGCGTCAAGGACGTGCTCGACCAGCAGCGCATCGCCCGCGTGTCCGAGTCGCTGCGCTATGTCGCCGCCTGGAATGCCGCGTTCCTGCCGAGCAAGGATCTGAGCGAGGGCATCAAGGCGACCTTCGAGAAGCGCGCACCGAACTTCACCGGCGAGTAGTAGACCGGGGGCGCGGCGTCCAGTCGAGTTCGGCCTTGGCCTTCGCGTTCGACAACGGCAGCCACGTGGTGCCGAACGCCGCCGCCGCATACGGCGCCACGAGGCCTACCAGCTTCGGCGACACAGGGAGCGGCCGAGGCCGGCCCAGGTTGGCCGACACTTCGCGGACGTAGTCGCCGAACGACTGCGGCCGATCGTCGACGATGTTGTAGATCTCGCCGCCCCTGCCGTGCTCGAGCGCCTGGGCCGTCGCCGTCGTGACGTCGTCGATGTGCACCCACGACACGACCCCGCTGCCGCTGACCGCAGGGAACGCCCAGAACTTCGCCAGCCGGGTGATCAACTCGTCGTGCGGCACGCCGGGCCCGTAGAACGCGCCGTAGCGCAACACGATCCCCTCGGTATCGGTGCTGCGGCCCGACGTAAGCACCGTCTGCTCCATGCTGCGCAGCGCCGCGAGCATCGCCTCCCCGCCCTTGGGCGGCGGGCCGGGGTAGGGATCGGACTCGTCGATCAGCGCGGGCCCGCTGCTCGGATAGCCGTAGGCGAAGATCACCGACTCGGCGATGACCCGCGGTACCGCGGACCGCTGTGCGGCGCGCACCAGGTTGGGCGCACCGCGGCTCCACAATTCCCGCGCAGGCTCGAAGTGCTTGTAGCGCAACGGGCCCCACTTCGGCAGGGTGGTCAGCAGCGACACCACCGCCTCGGGGCCGACGTCGGCGACCACCTTGTCGATCTTCTCGGCGTCGAACACGTCGGCGACCAGGGGCCTCGCTCCGGCCGCGGCGATGTCGGCGGTCTTGTCCGACGACCGGGTCACGCCGACGACGTCGTGGCCCCGCCTCATCAGCTCCCGCAGCAACGGCAGCCCCGGCACGCTCGTCGCACCGGCGACCAGCACCCGCATCAGCGGCTTCGCTCCGCCGCCAGGCTGCTGCGCAGCGCGAGCGCCAGGATCGCGGTGGTGACCACCAGTCCGCCGGCCTCCAGCCACCCGACCCAGTCGCCGGCGGCGTGGTGGGGGTCGACGAGGTGGCTGATCGAGTGCAGCGCCCAGTGCACCGTTGCGAAGGCCAGAGCGGGAACACGCCACGACGGCCATCGCACCGCCGCCAGCAGCATCAGGCCCTGCGGCACCTCGAAGGAGGCGTTGTCGAAGATATAGTGGTCGTTGCGCACGCCGAAGGCGCCCAGCGTGTCGAAGAACGTTCCGGGGGCGACGATCATAAACAGGCCGATGGCCAGGGCGTAGACCCCGAACGCGATGAGGGTGACTTCGACGAATCCAGCCCTTGTGCGCGTCGGCGTGGTTGTCATACGGTCACGCTAGTTGTCCACTGGCCTCAAGATAGGCACCACTTCGATGCCCATTTCGGGTACCACTTCCGGTCCAGAATTGCTGGTGGAACTGGACCGCGCCGACGGTCAACCGCTGCACCGACAGCTCACAGCCGGATTGCGCGACGCCATCCGGACGGGTCACCTCAGCCCGGGCACCCGGCTGCCGTCGACGCGGGTGCTGGCCGCCGACCTCGGGGTG
This sequence comes from Mycobacterium sp. IDR2000157661, assembly GCF_022317005.1. NCBI lineage: Bacteria > Bacillati > Actinomycetota > Actinomycetes > Mycobacteriales > Mycobacteriaceae > Mycobacterium > Mycobacterium sp. IDR2000157661. The sequence continues at coordinate 1,946,579 of NZ_CP081006.1, read as the reverse complement.
TCGCGCCGTCTGGTGGTCGATGCCTACGGCCAACTCGTCGCCGAGGGCTTCCTGCTGAGCAGGCATGGCTCGGGCACCGTGGTGGCCACGGTGGATGCCGCCGCAGGCGATCCCACCGGCGGCGTGGACCGCCAACCGCGCTACGAGGTCGACTTTCTGCCGGGATTGCCGGACCTGCACAGCTTTCCACGGCACGCCTGGCTACGGGCACTGCGACAGGGCCTGGCCGATGCGGAGGCCGACGCCTTCGGCTACGTCGCGCCGCAGGGCCTGCTGGCAGCCCGGGTCGCGGTGGCCGACTACCTGCGCCGCGCCCGCGGGGTGCACGCCGACCCGCAGCGCATCGTGTTGTGCTCCGGCGCCACCCAGGCCGTCGCGCTGCTGGGGCAGTCGCTGCGCCCTGCGCCGCTGGCGATGGAAGACCCAGGCTTCTGGCTACATCGAAAGATACTGCGGCACAACGGCGTCGAACCGATCCCGGTGCCGGTCGACGAGGACGGCATCGACGTCGCAGCGCTCGCAGGCAGCGGCGCCGATACGGTGTTGACCACACCGGCGCACCAGTCGCCGACCGGTGTAGTGCTATCGGCGGCGCGCCGCGCCGCGCTGACCGAATGGGCCCGTGGTGGTCGGCTGATCATCGAGGACGATTACGACGCCGAGTATCGCTATGACTGAGCGCCGGTGGGCGCCCTGCAGGGCATCACACCCGACCGCGTGGTGTACATGGGATCGACGAGTAAGACGCTGGCTCCGGGACTGCGGATCGGCTGGATGGTGGTGCCATCTCATCTGGCGGGGCCGATCGCGCGGGCGAAAGGCCTTGCCGACACCGGGAGTTCGGTGATGGACCAGTTGGCGTTCGCGCACCTCCTGTCATCGGGCGGATACGACCGTCACCTGCGTCAGATGCGTCGCCGCTACCTCAACCGCCGCAACGTGCTGCTGCGGGCGCTGGCGCAGCACCTGCCGCAGGCGACCGTGCTCGGCGCTGCCGCTGGAGTGCACCTCACCGTGCGCTTCCCCGATGGCTTCGTGATCGACGAACTGGTGCGCCGGGCGGCGGGTCGGCGAGTGCGCATCGAGGCGCTAGCGCCGTGTTACGCCGATCCCGGGGCCGCACCGCCGGGGTTGCTGCTCGGCTACGCCAATCTGACCGAGTCGCAGATCGTTTCGGGCGTGCGGACGTTGGCGCAGCTGGTCGACTGAGCAGGGCTCGACGGGCACAGCGGAACAACTCTGAACTCATTGGCACCACTGGCCCCGGATCGACACTTCTTGTCGGTGGTCGAATATATGTTCGAATTATGAGTTTGGTGCCCGGTAGCGAGGTCGAGGCGGCAGTCGCACGCCTGCGGGCCGCTCGGGACGGCCTCATGGACCTGCGCCTCGAGGCGGCGGACGTCGGTGAGCTGCTGGGCTTGCTCGACACTCTCGAAAGCGACCGACGTCGCGCGCCGGCGCTCGAACACCAAATCCTCGGGGAGCTCAGCCGCCGTGTCGCACCGGCAGACATCGGCGCCAAGAACTGGAGTGAGGTGCTCCAACGGCGGCTACGAATCGGCGTCTCCGACGCGCGCAGGCGCCTGGACGAAGCCAAGGATCTGGGCCCTCGGCGCACGATGACCGGGGAGGCTCTGGAGCCACCGCTGCCCAACGTCGCCAAGCGCCAGGCCGCGGGCGAACTCGGCGCTGACCATGTCCGGGTGATCCGCAAGTTCTTCCGCGAACTGCCAGTGGCAGTGGACTATCAGACGCGCGAAGGGTGCGAGGAGACGCTCGCGCAGCTGGCCGCAGAGCACACGCCGGACGTACTGCGCCAGGCCGCCGACCGGCTGGCCGCACTGGTGAATCCCGATGGTGTGTTCGACGACGTGGACCGGGCCCGCCGTCGGCACTTCACCATCGGCAAGCAGGAAGCCGACGGGATGAGCCCTGTCCGCGGGCTGCTCGATCCGGAAGCACGCGCGACGCTCGATGCGGTGCTGGGCAAGTGGGCGGCGCCGGGCATGTGCAACCCAGACGACGAGGCACCGTGCGTCGACGGCGAGCCAAGCGAAGTCCACGTGCGCGCCGATCAACGCACACAGAGCCAGCGCAATCACGATGCCCTGAAGGCGATGGGCCGCTCCGTGCTCTCATCAGGAGAGTTGGGTAAGCACAGGGGATTACCGGTGACCATCATCGTCTCGACGACGCTGCAGGACCTGGAGTCCGCCGCCGGCATTGCGGTGACAGGCGGCGGCACGACGCTGCCGATGAGCGACGTCATCCGCCTGGCCCGCCATGCCCACCACTATCTTGCAATCTTCGACAAGCACACACAGGAGCCGCTGTATCTCGGGCGAACCAAGCGGCTCGCCTCTGCCGGGCAGCGAATTGTGTTGCATTCCAGGGATCGCGGGTGTACGGCACCGGGCTGCACCGTGCCCGGGTACGGCTCCGAGGTGCACCACGCGGTGCTGGACTGGGTCGACGGTGGACTGACGAACATCACCGATGAGGTGCTGGCGTGTCCCCCGCACAACCGCCTCGTCACCGAGGGTGGATGGACGACGCGAAAACGAAAAGACGGTCGCATCGAATGGATTCCGCCGCCGTTGCTCGATACCGGCCAGGCTCGGGTCAACAACTACCACCATCCGCAGCGGTACCTGCTGCCGGATGACGACGATGGGAGGACGAATGAAGAGAGCGGTGGCGGAGGGATTTGAACCCCCGGACGGTGTTAGCCGTCTCTCGCTTTCAAGGCGAGTGCATTAGGCCGCTCTGCCACGCCACCGCCGACAAGAGTACGGCCATCGGCGCCTCGGCGGCGAAGAGGTCAGACCCGACCGACCTTGGCGTTCGGTACCCCGTCCTTCAGTGCGACACCGATACGCCTGCAGTTCTCCCCCATCGCCGCGACCTGTGGCCGCGAAAGTCTCCCGAGGAAATGCGCGCGCACTCCCTCGCCATAGGTGACCATCGCCTTGCGCACGGCGGCTGTGCCCTCGTCTGTGATGCTGGCCAGCACGCCGCGGCCGTCGTCCGGGCTCGCGCCCCGGCGCACCAGTCCCTGCATCTCCAGTCGGCGTATCTGCCGCGTGACCCTGCTCGGCAGCGACATCAGGGCGTCCGCGAGATCGCCCATCCGCGCCGAACCCTTCGCGGACTTGTCGAGCATGTCCAGCAGCCGGACATCGTTGAGCGTCAGCTGATGTGTGTCGACCAGCGACCGGTTCAGGGTCGCGTACAGCCTCAACGCCGAGTCCAGAAAATTTTGCCAACTGCGCTGTTCAGCGATGTCCAAGCCGGGCATCGCGCTTGCGGTACGCCCCGCGATCATCCCCTCCATCCGGTCATGGTAAACGCCGGGAATGTTGCTGCGGAGCGATTGATCAGACTCTTTGTGCAGGCTGTAGCGTTAATTGAATGCGTGCGATCGTGGCCTCGCCGGAAGGCCGACTGAGCTGGCGCGACGTTCCCGATGTCAGGCCCTCCGATGGCGAAGTGCTGATCAAGGTGAGCACCGCCGGCGTCAACCGGGCCGACCTGCTGCAGGCGGCGGGAAAGTACCCGCCCCCACCCGGCGCCAGCGACGTCATCGGTCTCGAGGTTTCGGGAACCATCGCCGCCTTCGGCGCAGGGGTGACTGAGCGCCCCGTGGGGCAACAGGTGTGCGCGCTGCTCGCCGGCGGTGGCTACGCCGAATACGTCGCTGTGCCCGCCGGACAGGTGATGCCGGTGCCGGAATCGGTGTCGCTGCACGAGGCCGCGGCGCTGCCCGAGGTCGCCTGCACCGTGTGGTCGAACCTGGTGATGACGGCCGGGTTGCGGGCCGGACAACTGGTGCTGATCCACGGCGGCGCCAGTGGCATCGGAACACACGGCGTGCAGGTGGCCCGCGCCATCGGCAGTCGCGTCGCGGTGACTGCAGGCTCACAACACAAGCTCGACCTGTGCGCCGAACTGGGCGCCGAGCTGACCATCAACTACCACGACGAGGATTTCGTCGAGCGGGTCCGGGCCGAGGGTGGCGCCGACGCGATTCTCGACATCATGGGCGCCGCCTATCTCGACCGCAACATCGACGCACTCGCCGTGGGTGGTCGACTGGTGATCATCGGGATGCAGGGTGGCGTGAAGGCCGAACTTAACATCGGCAAGCTGCTGGGCAAACGCGCAGGCGTGATCGCCACCGCCCTGCGCTCGCGCCCGGTCAGCGGGCCCGGCAGTAAGAGCGAAATCGTCGCCGAGGTGGTCGCCAACGTATGGCCGATGATCGAGACGGGCCAGGTGCGACCGATCATCGGCGCCGAGTTCCCGGTCGCGGAGGCCGGCGCCGCACACGAGTTGCTTGACTCCGGCGAGGTGGCGGGCAAAGTCCTTCTGCGCGTTGCCGACTGAACTCTAGATCAGCCCAGCGAGGCGAGCGCGCGTACCAGCTGGTCGACCTCGGCGGTGGTGGTGTAGTGGGCGAGACCGACGGTCACGGCACCCCCGATGTCGTTGACGCCGATGACGTCGAGCACCCGTGAGCTTGCGTTCGAGATCGCCAGGATGCCGTTGTCGGCGAGCCGCTGCACGACCCGCTCGGCGGGCACGTCGCTGACCGCGAAGCTCAGCACCGGGATTCGGGCCTCAGGGCTGCCGATGACCATCACCGCCGACAACGAGCGCAGCGACATCAACAGGTAGTCGAACAGCCGGTTCATGTACGAACTCGCCGATTGCATTGACACCGTCAGCCGTTCGCGGCGGGTGCCGTGTGCCGACTCCTCCAGCGAGGCCAGGTACTCGATGCTGGCCACCGCTCCGGCGAGCAGGCCGAACTGGTGGGCGCCCAACTCCAGCCGCGCCGGGCCGATGGCGTAGGGGTTCAGTGACACCGAGCCGAACGTGTCGATCAGCGAAGGGTCGCGGAAGATCAGCGCGCCGATCGGCGGTCCGCCCCAGGCCAACGCGTTGACCGCGACGACGTCGGCATCGATGTCGTCGATGTCGATCAACTGGTAGGGCGCGGCCGCGGAATGGTCGACCACCACCAGCGCGCCGAGGTCGTGCGCTAGCTTGGTCACCGCGCGCAGATCGGTGACGGTTCCCAGGGTCGCCGACGCCGACGTGATGGCGACCAGCCGCGTCGGCCGGGTGATCAGGTTCTCCCACTGCCAACTCGGCAATTCGCCGGTCTCGATGTCGACCTCGGCCCACTTCACCTTGGCGCCGTACCGGTTGGCGGCCCGCAACCACGGAGCGATGTTGGCCTCGTCGTCGAGTCTGGTCACCACGATCTCGTAGCCGAGTCCCACCCGGGACGACGACGCGTCGGCCAACGACGTCAGCAGGATCGCCCGGTCCGCCCCGAGAACCACACCGCGCGGGTCGGCGTTGACCAGATCCGCCATCGCCTGGCGGGCGGCGTCGAGGACGGCGGCGCTGCGCTGCGCCGACGGATGGGGCCCCACCGGGGTGGGCGTCGAACCGCGGAAGGCGGTCGACACCGCCCTGCCGACGGTGTCGGGCAGCAACATCCCGTTCTGGGCGTCGAAACGCACCCAGCCATCGCCCAGGGTCGGGTGCAGACCGCGCACCCGGGCGACGTCGTATGCCATGCCAGCCCACCTTAGAGCGTCTGTGAAATGCACATACCGACACGATTCTGGCCTGTTGCGGCCCTGACCCGCCGTGTCGGACTGGGTCACCTGGGCAGCCATACTAGTCCAGTGAGCTCGGCGTCCGGAGGGCTAATCCGACCGTCGTTGCTGGTGATCCGGAGGCGACCCCGTACCGGCGGGCGGGGCCGGTGTTTGCGACCGACTAGTGTCGCTGGGTAGCTGGCGGCCGTATCGACGAATGGCGCGCCGATTAGAGGGAACGCAGGTGCAATGACCGACGACGACAACATCGAGATCATCAGTGGCAGCACAGGTGAGGGCGACGACGAGGAGCAGAACGACGGCAAGTCGCTGACCGACCTCGTCGAACAGCCGGCGAAGGTGATGCGGATCGGAACCATGATCAAGCAGTTGCTCGAGGAGGTCCGGGCGGCTCCGCTGGACGAGGCCAGCCGCAACCGCCTGCGTGAGATCCACCGCACCAGCATCAGCGAGCTCGAGGACGGCCTGGCGCCCGAACTGCGCGAGGAGCTCGAGCGGCTCACCCTGCCGTTCACCGACGACGGCACCCCGTCTGATGCCGAACTGCGCATCGCCCAAGCCCAGCTGGTCGGTTGGCTCGAAGGGCTCTTCCACGGCATCCAGACCGCACTTTTCGCCCAGCAGATGGCGGCACGCCAGCAGCTCGAACAGATGCGGGGACAGGGCGCGCTGCCGCCCGGCGTCGGGGTCCGCGGCGGACCGGGCCAACACGGGACCGGCCAGTATCTCTGAGTTTCGGGTAGGAGCCGCAGTTGATCCCGCATATCGAGACGCGTAATGCGTGGGTCGAGTTTCCCATCTTCGACGCCAAGTCCCGTTCGCTGAAGAAGGCGTTCCTCGGCAAGGCGGGCGGCGCGATCGGCCGCAACGAGTCCAACGTCGTGGTCATCGAGGCGCTGCGCGACATCACCATGTCGCTGGAACTCGGCGACCGGGTGGGGCTCGTCGGCCACAACGGGGCCGGCAAGTCGACGCTGCTCCGGCTGCTGTCGGGCATCTACGAACCCACCCGCGGGGTGGCAACGGTGACCGGCCGGGTGGCGCCGGTGTTCGACCTCGGTGTCGGCATGGACCCGGAGATCTCCGGTTTCGAGAACATCGTCATCCGCGGGTTGTTCCTCGGCCAGACGCGCAAGCAGATGATGGCCAAGGTGGACGAGATCGCCGAGTTCACCGAGTTGGGCGACTACCTGTCGATGCCGCTGCGCACCTACTCCACCGGTATGCGGGTCCGCCTGGCGATGGGAGTGGTGACGAGCATCGACCCGGAGATCCTGCTGCTCGACGAGGGCATCGGCGCGGTGGACGCGGAGTTCCTCAAGAAGGCGCAGAGTCGACTCCAAGAATTGGTCGAGCGATCCGGGATACTGGTGTTCGCCAGTCACTCGAACGAGTTCCTGGCCCGGCTGTGCAAGACGGCGATGTGGATCGACCACGGCACCATAAAGATGACGGGCGGCATTGAAGACGTGATACGTGCATACGAGGGCGAGGATGCCGCGCGGCATGTCCGCGAGACGCTCGAGGAGACAAGGCGAGGGTCCGTGCCGCATGACTGACACGGTGTTCGCCGTTGTGGTGGCGCACCGGCGGCACGATGAACTCGCCAAGTCGCTGGATGCGCTGACTTCGCAGACACATCAGCCGGATCACCTGGTTGTCGTCGACAATGACAACGATCAGCGGGTTCGTGAACTAGTTGCCGCGCAACCCATTTCGTCCACCTACCTGGGATCCTTGCGTAACCTGGGCGGGGCAGGCGGATTCGCGCTGGGGATGTTGCACGCTCTCGCATTGGGCGCCGACTGGTTGTGGCTCGGCGACGATGACGGTCGGCCGGCCGACTCCGAGGTACTCGAAACGTTGCTCGCGTGCGCCGAACGACACGGTCTCGCCGCGGTGTCCCCGATCGTCGGCGACATGGCGGACCCGAGGCTACTGGCCTTTCCGTTGCGCCGGGGACTGGTCTGGCGGCGCCGCGTCGAAGAGCTTCGGACCGAAGGCGCCGGGCAGGACCTGCTGCGCGGCATCGCATCGCTGTTCAACGGTGCGCTGTTCCGTGCTTCCACGGTCGAAGCCATCGGCGTACCCGATCTGCGACTCTTCGTTCGCGGCGATGAGGTCGAGGTACACCGACGGTTGCTGCGGTCCGGATTGCCCTTCGGCACGTGTCTGGACACGGTTTTCCTGCACCCTCAGGGATCCGATGAGTTCAAACCGATCTTCGGCGGCCGGATGCACACTCAGTACCCGGACAATGCGACGAAGCGGTACTTCACTTATCGCAACCGCGGATACCTGCAGAACCAAGCTGGACTGCGCAAATACATTCCGCAAGAGTGGGTTCGGTTCGGTTGGTACTTCCTGATCAGTCGACGCGACCTTCGCGGTTTCCGGGATTGGATCGAATTGCGCCGTATGGGCCGCAGGGAGAGGTTCGGAAGGCCGCCGCAGTGACATTCACCGACGCCGCTACGCAGTCGAGGACGATGCGCAGGGCCTGGGGGGATCTGGTCGCCGGCTTCGGCAAGCGAGAATTGTGGTTGCACCTGGGCTGGCAGGACATCAAGCAGCGCTACCGAAGGTCGGTGCTGGGCCCGTTCTGGATCACCATCGCCACCGGGGCGACCGCCGTGGCCATGGGACTGCTGTACTCGAAGCTGTTCAAGCTCGAGCTGTCCGAGCACCTCCCCTACGTCACCCTCGGCCTGATCGTCTGGAACCTGATCAACGCGGCGATCATCGAGGGCGCAGACGTATTCGTCTCGAACGAGGGGCTGATCAAGCAGTTGCCTACGCCGTTGTCGGTGCACGTGTACCGGCTGGTGTGGCGACAGATGATCCTCTTCGCGCACAACATCATCATCTTCGTCATCATCGCGATCATCTTCCCGAAACCGTGGAGGTGGACCGATCTGTCGGTGATTCCGGCGCTGGCACTCATAGTGGTCAACTGTGTGTGGGTGTCGCTGTGTTTCGGCATCCTGGCCACCCGCTACCGCGACATCAGCCCGCTGCTGTTCAGCCTGGTGCAGCTGCTGTTCTTCATGACGCCCATCATCTGGAACGAGGCCACGTTGCAGCAGCAGGGCGCGGGCAACTACGTGAACATCGTCGAGCTGAACCCGCTGCTGCACTACCTCGACATCGTGCGGGCCCCGCTGCTGGGCGCCGACCAGGAAGTGCACCACTGGGTGGTGGTTCTGGTGCTTACCGTGATCGGCTGGATCATGGCCGCATTCGCCATGCGGCAGTACCGCGCCCGCGTCCCGTACTGGGTGTGAGGCGTCGACTGCGTCACCCGGTGGAACCCGGCGAGTGACGGCACCGTTATGCAGGTATGAGCATCCCGCCATATGAGCCGCCCAAGGCACCGACGCCCGGCGCAGGCAACACGCTGCTGTGCCCGAAGTGCGCCGGAGTGATGGAGACCTACGAGCGCAACGGCATCCACCTCGAACAGTGCGACACGTGCCGCGGCATCTTTCTGGACTTCGGCGAGCTCGAGGCGCTCACCCAGATGGAGAACCGGTTCGTGCAGTCCGCGCCGCCACCGGCGCCGATGCAGCACGGGTACGGCTACGGCCCCGGCTGGGGTCATCGCGGCAACAAGCACTACCGCAAACAGGGCTTCGGCAGGCTGTTCTTCTCCAGCTAGTTCACGTCAGCTCATGCGCGCGCACGCCGCGCGCAGCAGGTCGTCGTCGGGGTGGTGCGCGGCCGCTTGCACCACAGCGGCGCGCGCGAAAGGTTCCAGCACCGGCCACGGATCGCCGTCGGGCAGCGCCGGCCCAACTGCGCCGCGGTAGGCGTCGACGAACTGCGCCCAGTGTGCGTCCGGGATGAGCCCGGCCGCCCAGAGCCCGGCCGGGCGGGCCAGGTCCCACGCCGGGTCACCGACGCCGAGGTCGTCGACGTCGATCAACAGCCAGGGCGCGTGGGCGTCGCGACGGCCGAGTTGGCCCAGGTGCCAGTCGCCGTGCACCAGGGTGGCGGGCCGGTCCGGCGAACCCACCCGCCAAGCCGCATCGGGCAGGCCGGCCGCCGCCCGGCGTACGCCCGGATCACCGTCGTCGCGCAGCGCGTCGACCGCGCGCCGCATCCGCTGCGGCCAGCCGTGCGGCGGCACCCGCGGTGGCAGCGGCTCACGGTGCAGGCGGGCCAGCAGGCGCCCGGCGTCCGCCCAGGGCAGGCTCCCAGGTTGCGGCACAACGGTTTCCACGTGCGGCCACCGGGTCCGCCACCGCGGGCCCACGGGCTCGGGCGCCGGCAGCAGCGGTGAGAGCAGGCAGTCCGACCGCACGGCGATGCCCAGCCGGACCTTCAGCGTTCGCGGGTCGGTGCCCACGCGGTGCAGCTTGTACACGACCGCATCAGGTCCGGACCCGTCGACGACGATCTCGGCACCCGATGCGGTCTGCACCCTGACACCGTATTAGCGGCGCGGCGGCTCCTGGCGGATCGCGGCGTTGATGCGGTTCCACGCGTTGATGGTGACCGCCATCGCGATGACCTGACCGAGCTCGCGGTCGGAGAACACCGCCGCGGCGCGGCCGTACACGTCGTCGGACACCGGGCCGTCGCGCAGTTCGGTGATCGCCTCGGTGAGCTCGAGGGCCGCACGCTCACGTTCGCTGAACAGGTCGCCCGCCTCGGCCCAGGCGGCGAGCACGTCGAGTTTCTGCTCGCTCACACCGTGCTTGCGGGCGTCACGGGTGTGCATATCGAGGCAGAACGCGCAGCGGTTGAGTTGCGATGCACGGATCTTGATCAGCTCGCCGAGCTCGACGTCGACGTCCTTGGCCGCCGCTGTGCTCAGCGCCATCATCGCGTCGAGCAACTCCGGTGACGTCTTGTAGATCTTCAGGCGATCGGCGGTGGTCCGGGATTCAAGTGTCTGTGTCATACGGTCGACGCTACTGCGCAATGGCCCATCGCCATGGTTCAATTGATCGGTGACTTCGTGGGCCAATATTGGTAGCCGCGATCTGCACCTGGATCTGCGCGAGCGCATCACACCCGGTACCCGCGGGGCCAGAGAACTGCTGGTCACCGCCCTGCGCGAGGCGGTGCGCTCAGGGCGGTTGACGCCTGGCACGGTGTTGCCACCCTCGCGCAGCCTGGCCACCGATCTCGGACTGGCCCGCAACACGGTCGCCGAGGCCTACGCCGAACTGGTCGCCGAGGGCTGGCTCGCGTCACGGCAGGGCGCAGGCACCTGGGTCCTCAACACCGGCGGGCGGCAAGTGCCCGCGCCGCGGCGCGGTGTGCGGGCTGCACCGGTGCACAACCTGATGCCCGGCTCGCCCGACGTGTCGCAGTTCCCCCGCAACGAGTGGGTGGTATCCACCCGCCGGGCGCTGACCGCCGCGCCGGCCGAGGCGTTGCGGATGAGCGACCCGCGCGGCCGTCCCGAACTGCGCCAAGCCCTCGCCGACTACCTGGGGCGGGTGCGCGGTGTCCGCACTTCCCCCGACTCGATCGTCATCTGCGCGGGCACCCGGCACGGGGTCGAGGTGCTGGCGCGGGTGTTCGGCGGGGACCGGCCGATCGCCGTGGAAGCCTACGGACTCTTCATCTTTCGCGATGCCATCGCGGCGCTGGGCTCGAGCACCGTGCCGATCGGCGTCGACGAACACGGCGCCGTGGTGGCCGACCTCGAACACCTCGACGTACCTGCGACGCTGCTGACCCCGGCCCACCACAGCCCGCTCGGCATGTCGCTGCATCCGTCTCGTCGCAGCGCCGTCGTCGAGTGGGCCGAACGCACGAACGGCTATGTGATCGACGACGATTACGACGGCGAGTTCCGCTATGACCGCCAGCCCATCGGCGCGCTGCAGGCCTTGAACCCCGACCGGGTGGCCTACCTCGGCTCGGCCAGTAAGAGCCTGTCGCCGGTGCTGCGGCTCGGCTGGATGGTACTGCCGAGCGGGCTCGTCGAGCCGGTGCTCGAAGCCGCTGGCGGCGAACAGTTCTACGTCAACGGCATCGCGCAGCTGACCATGGCCGACTTCATCACCAGCGGCGGCTACGACAAGCACATCCGCCGGATGCGCCTGCGCTACCGGCGCCGCCGCGACACACTCGTCGAGGCGCTGCACGGCTTCGGGATCGGCATGACGGGACTCAACGCCGGACTGAACCTTCTGCTGACGCTGCCCGGCGGCGCCGAACCCGAGGTGCTGCACCGTGCCGGCGAGGCCGGTGTTGCGCTGCAAGGGCTTTCGCTCATGCGCCACCCGCTGGCCGGCCCGGAGGTGCCCGACCCCGACGGCGTCGTGATCGGGTTCGGCACACCGGCCGAACATTCCTTCGGTGCGGCCGTCGACGCACTCTGCGACGTCCTGGCCGCCAGCGGGCTGTCCCGCTGACCTCGGTGCCCGGGCGCGCCGTAAGCTGCCCGGGTGGCCGAGCCGCCGATTTCGCCCAACCTCAGCCTGCGTACGCAAGTGTGGCGGTTCATCGTCACCGGCGGGTTGGCGGCAGTGGTGGACTTCGGCCTCTACGTCGGGTTGCTCGCCGCCGGGTTGCACGTCAACGTCGCCAAGACCATCAGCTTCATCGCGGGCACCACCACCGCGTACCTGATCAACCGCCGGTGGACCTTCCAGGCACCGCCCAGCACCGCGCGGTTCATAGCCGTCGTCGCCCTGTATGCGGTCACCTATGCGGCGCAGGTCGGCATCAACTATCTGCTGTACATGGCGTGGGACGGGAAGCCGTGGCGCGTACCGGTCGCGTTCGTGATCGCCCAGGGCACCGCGACGGTGATCAACTTCGTAGTACAGCGCGCGGTGATCTTCCGGCTTCGCTGAGGACGGTACCCTCGTCACGATGTCCGATTACCTGGTGACGACCCCGCGCCGCCTCACCGGTTGGGCCCGCACCGCCCCGACCGTCGCGCAGGTGTTGTCGACCCCGGATCCCGAGGAGATCGCCAACGCCGTGGGTCGAGCCGGCGAGCGGGGCGTCATCGCCCGCGGACTGGGCCGGTCGTACGGCGACAACGCGCAGAACGGCGGCGGTCTGGTCATCGACATGACGGCGTTGAACCGCATCCACTCCATCGTCGCGGACACCAGGATGGTCGATGTGGATGCGGGCGTGAGCCTGGACACACTGATGCGGGCGGCGCTGCCGTTCGGGTTATGGGTGCCGGTGCTCCCCGGCACCCGGCAGGTCACCGTGGGCGGTGCCATCGCCTGCGACATCCACGGCAAGAACCATCACAGCGCGGGCAGTTTCGGCAGCCACGTCCGCTCGATGGACCTGCTCACCGCCGATGGCCAGGTCCGCACGCTGACCCCCGACGGCGAGGAGTGCGAGCTGTTCTGGGCGACCGTCGGAGGCAACGGGCTGACCGGGATCATCCTGCGGGCGACGATCGAGATGACGCCCACCGAGACCGCGTACTTCATCGCCGACGGCGACGTGACCGCCGGCCTCGACGACACCATCGCCTTCCACAGCGACGGCAGCGAGGACGACTACACCTACTCGAGCGCGTGGTTCGACGCGATCAGCGCGCCACCGAAACTCGGCCGCGCCGCGATCTCACGCGGCTCGCTGGCCCGGCTCGACCAACTGCCGAAGAAGCTGCAGAAGCACCCGCTGAAATTCGATGCGCCGCAACTGCTCACCTTCCCGGACCTGTTCCCCAACGGCCTGGGCAACAAGTACACGTTCGGCCCGATCGGCGAGCTGTGGTACCGCAAGTCCGGCACCTATCGCGACAAGGTGCAGAACCTGACGCAGTTCTACCACCCGCTCGACATGTTCGGTGAATGGAACCGCGCCTACGGATCGGCGGGGTTCCTGCAGTACCAGTTCGTCGTGCCCACCCCGGCTGTCGACGAGTTCAAGAGCATCATCGTCGACATCCAGCGCTCCGGGCACCACTCGTTCCTCAACGTGTTCAAGCTCTTCGGACCGGGCAATCAAGCGCCGCTGAGCTTCCCGATCCCGGGCTGGAACGTCTGCGTCGACTTCCCCATCAAGCCCGGCCTCGGCGAGTTCGTAAGCGACCTCGACAGGCGGGTGCTGGAGTTCGGCGGCCGGCTGTACACCGCGAAGGACTCCCGCACCTCCGCCGAAACCTTCCATGCCATGTACCCGCGAATCGACGAGTGGATCACCTTGCGCCGCAAGGTCGATCCGAACGGCGTGTTCGCATCCGACATGGCCCGACGTTTGGAGCTGTTGTAAGGGTGCGCGCATATGGTTCTTGACGCCGTAGGTAATCCGCAGACCATCCTGTTGCTCGGTGGCACCTCGGAGATCGGCCTGGCGATCTGCGCGCGCTACCTGCGCACCGCACAGGCACGGATCGTGCTGGCCGATCTGCCCGACCATCCCGGCAAGGACGACGCCATCGCCGCGATGACGGCGGCAGGGGCCAAGTCCGTCGAGTGGATCGACTTCGACGGGCTCGACACCGGAAGTCACCGCGCCGTGATCGACAAGGCTTGGGGCGGGGGTGACGTCACAAGCGACATCGATGTGGCGATCGTCGCGTTCGGTCTGCTCGGCAACGCCGAGGAACTCTGGCAGGACCAGCGCAAGGCCGTGCAGATCGCCGAGATCAACTACACCGCAGCGGTTTCCGTCGGGGTGCTGCTCGGTGAGAAGATGCGCGCCCAGGGCTTCGGGCAGATCATCGCGATGAGCTCGGCCGCCGGTGAGCGGGTGCGACGGTCCAACTTCGTCTACGGGTCCACCAAAGCCGGCCTCGACGGCTTCTACCTCGGCCTCGGAGAGGCCCTGCGCGAGCACGGCGTTCGGGTTCTGGTCATCCGGCCGGGCCAGGTGCGCACCCGCACCACGATCGAGCACTGGAAGGCAACCGGGGCCAAGGAGGCACCGTTCACCGTCGACAAGGAGGACGTCGCCGAACTCGCGGTGACCGCGGCGGCCAAGGGCAAGGAACTGGTGTGGGCGCCGGGGACGTTCAGGTACGTGATGATGGTCTTGCGCCACATTCCGCGCCCGATCTTCCGCAAGCTGCCCATCTGATGCGCAGTGCGCTGGCGGGGCCCTTCAAGGTAGCCAGCCAGATGGCGGCGGCCGCCGTCGTCGCGGCGCTGGTGGCAGTGGTCGCGCTGGTCGCGATCGCCCGGGTCGAATGGCCGGCGTACAACTCGTCGAATCAGTTGCACGCGTTGACCACCGTCGGGCAGGTCTCGTGTCTGGCCGGGCTGTTTGCCGGTGGGTGGGCGTGGCGTCGCGGTCGGCGGTGGCTGGCCCGGTCCACGTCGGTGCTGTTCCTCTCGGCGTTCTCGGTGGTGACGCTGGCGATGCCGCTGGGCGCGACGAAGCTGTACCTGTTCGGCATCTCCGTCGACCAGCAGTTCCGCACCGAGTACCTCACCCGGCTGGCCGACGACCCTGCGCTGCGCGACATGACCTACTACGGGATGCCGCCGTTCTATCCGCCGGGCTGGTTCTGGCTCGGCGGGCGGCTGGCCGCGCTGACCGGCACGCCGGCCTGGGAGATGTTCAAGCCGTGGGCGATCATCTCGATCACCGTCGGGATCGTCGTGGCACTCGCGTTGTGGGCGGTGTTGGTCCGCTTCGAGTACGCGCTGGTGGTCACGACCGCCACGGCCGCGGCCACGCTGGCCTACTCGTCCGCCGAGCCCTACGCGGCGATCATCACCGTGCTGCTGCCGCCGGTGTTCGTGCTCGCGTGGTCGGGGCTGCGGGGCCAGATCAGGGGCGGTGGGTGGGCCGCCGTCATCGGCACGGGGTTGTTCCTCGGGGTCGCGGCGCTGTTCTATTCACTGCTGCTGGGCTATGCCGCGTTCACGCTGGCGATCATGGCGTTCGGGCTCGCGGTGGCGCGCCGGAGCCGCTCCGGCGGCGACATGAAGCCCAGGAGCCTCGATCCGCTGCTGCGCCTGCTGGTCATCGCGGCCATCTCCGGAGCCATGTGGTTGATCGGTCTCGGCCCGTGGCTGTTGGCCGCGCTCGAGGGTGAACCCGCCGATACCGGCACCGCGCAGCACTATCTGCCATCGGCCGGCGCCGAGCTCGAGTTCCCGATGCTGCACTTCACGCTGCTGGGCGCCCTGTGCATGGTCGGCACGTTGTGGCTGGTCTGGCGGGTGCGCTCGTCCACCCGGGCCGCTGCGCTGGGCATCGCGGTGCTGGCCGTCTACGCCTGGTCGCTGCTGTCGATGCTGACCACGCTGGCCGGCACCACCCTGCTGTCGTTCCGCCTGCAGCCCACGCTGACGGTGTTGCTCACCGCCGCAGGCGCGTTCGGATTCCTCGATGCGACGCTGGCGCTGGCTCACCGGTACCAGCCGCAGATGGCCCGGCGCGTCGTCGCGGCCGCCGCCACCCTGGGTGCGATCGGCGCGGTCACGTTCAGCCAGGACATCCCGGACGTGCTGCGCCCCGACATCGTCGTCGCCTACACCGACACCGACGGCTACGGGCAACGCGCGGACCGTCGGCCTCCCGGCGCGGAACGCTACTACCGCGAGATCGACGACAAGATCCTCGAGGTGACCGGCCGACCGCGCGACGAGACCGTCGTGCTGACCGCCGACTACAGCTTCCTGTCCTACTACCCGTACTGGGGCTTCCAGGGCCTGACGTCGCACTACGCCAACCCGCTGGCGCAGTTCGAGAAGCGGGCCGAGGCGATCGAGAGTTGGGCCAGGCTCACCGACTCGGACGCGTTCATCGAGGCGCTGGACTCCCTGCCGTGGAAGCCGCCGAGTGTCTTCCTGATGCGCCGCGGCGCTGACGACACGTACACCCTGCGGCTGGCCTCCGACGTGTACCCCAACCAGCCCAACGTGCGCCGCTACCAGGTCGCGCTGGACGAGGCGCTCTTCGACGATCCACGCTTCGATGTCTCCAGCATCGGGCCGTTCGTCCTCGCCATCCGCACGCCCAATTAAGATCAGGCTCCGTGATTGCCGCCGGGACGAACCATCGGACCACGCGGCTCATCGCGATCGTCGCCGGGTTGCTCGGCGCGGTGCTGGCGGTCGCCACCCCGCTGCTGCCGGTGACCCAGACCACCGCGCAGCTGAACTGGCCGCAGAACGGCGTGCTGGAAAGCGTGGAGGCGCCCCTGATCGGCTACGTCGCCACCGACCTGGAGATCAGCGTGCCGTGCGGCGTCGCGGCGGGGCTGGTCGGACCGGAGAACCGCGACCGCACCGTGTTGCTGTCGACGGTGCCCGGGCCGGCGCCGAAGGCCATCGACCGGGGCCTGCTCGTCGAGCGGGTCGGCGACGAACTGCTCGTCATCGTCCGCAACACCCCGGTGGTCAGCGCACCGCTAAATCAGGTGCTCAGCCCGCAGTGTGAGCGGCTGAGCATCACCGCGCGCGCCGACGAGGTCACCGGGGAGTTCGTCGGCCTGGTCAAGGGCCCCGAATCCGAGGACGCCGGTGAGCCGCTGCGCGGCGAGCGCGGCGGCTACGACTTCCGCCCGCAGATCGT
This sequence comes from Mycobacterium sp. IDR2000157661, assembly GCF_022317005.1. Classification (NCBI taxonomy): domain Bacteria; kingdom Bacillati; phylum Actinomycetota; class Actinomycetes; order Mycobacteriales; family Mycobacteriaceae; genus Mycobacterium; species Mycobacterium sp. IDR2000157661. The sequence goes on along the minus strand of NZ_CP081006.1, from coordinate 1,929,477 downwards.
CGGCGTCTTCACCGACCTGTCCGGGCGCGCACCGCCGGGCCTGTCGTTCTCGGCCACCCTCGACACCCGCTACAGCAGCACGCCGACGCTGCTCAAGACGCTCGCGATGATCATCGGTGTCGCGATGACCGTCGTCGCACTCGGCGCGCTGCACGTTCTCGACGCCGCCGACGGCAGGCGGGCCAAACGCTTCCTGCCCCCGCGCTGGTGGTCGTTGACGCCGCTGGACGGTGTGGTGACCGCCGTGCTGGTGTGGTGGCACTTCGTCGGCGCCAACACCGCCGACGACGGCTACATCCTCACCATGGCCCGGGTGTCCGAGCAGGCCGGCTACATGGCCAACTACTACCGCTGGTTCGGCACCCCCGAAGCGCCGTTCGGCTGGTACTACGACCTGCTGGCGCTGTGGTCGCAGGTCAGCACTGCCAGCGTCTGGATGCGGCTGCCCACCCTGGTGATGGCGCTGGCCTGCTGGTGGTTGATCAGCCGGGAGGTGATCCCGCGGTTGGGTCACGCCGTCAAGTCCACCCCGGCGGCGGCGTGGACGGCCGCGGGCCTGTTCCTGGCGTTCTGGCTGCCGCTGAACAACGGGCTGCGGCCCGAGCCGATCATCGCCCTGGGCATCCTGGCGACCTGGTGTGCGGTCGAGCGCGGCGTGGCGACCAGCAGGCTGCTGCCGGTGGCGATCGCGATCATCATCGGCGCGCTGACCCTGTTCTCCGGCCCGACCGGCATCGCGGCCGTCGGCGCTCTGCTCGTCGCCGTCGGCCCGCTGAAAACCATTGTGGCCGCGCATACTTCGCGCTTCGGCTACCTTGCGCTGCTGGCCCCCATCCTGGCGGCGTGCACGGTGACCATCATCCTGATCTTCAGAGATCAGACGCTGATCGGTGAACTGCAGGCCAACTCGTTCAAGTCGGCGGTGGGCCCGAGCCTGTCCTGGTTCGACGAGCACATCCGCTACGAGCGGTTGTTCACCACCAGTCCCGACGGGTCGGTGGCGCGCCGGTTCGCGGTGCTGACGCTGCTGCTGGCCCTGGCGGTGTCGGTGGCGATGGCGCTGCGCAAGTTCAGGATTCCGGGGACAGCGCTGGGTCCGAGCAGGCGCATCATCGGCATCACGATCATCTCGTTCCTGGCGCTGATGTTCACCCCGACCAAGTGGACCCACCATTTCGGCGTGTTCGCCGGACTGGCCGGGTCACTCGGCGCGTTGGCGGCAGTGGCCGTCACCGCGGCCGCGATGCGCTCGCGCCGCAACCGATCGGTGTTCGCCGCGGCGGTACTGTTCGCGATGGCGCTGTCGTTCGCGACCGTGAACGGCTGGTGGTACGTGTCCAACTTCGGGGTGCCGTGGTCGAACGAGTTCCCGGAGTGGCGGTTCGGGTTCACCACCCTCCTGCTGGGACTCTCGCTCGTGGCACTGCTGGGCGCGGCGTGGTTCCACTTCTCCGGCCGCGACGCCGCACCGCCCGGCTCCATCCGATCCCCATCCCGGTGGCAGCGAATCTTGCAGGCGCCGTTGGCCATTGCCGCGTGGCTGCTGGTGATGTTCCAGGTGGTGTCGTTGACACTCGCGATGATCGACCAGTACCCGGCCTGGAGCGTGGGCCGATCGAACCTCGAATCGCTGGCGGGTAAGACCTGCGGAATGGCCGAGGATGTCCTCGTCGAGCAGGATCCGAATGCCGGCATGCTGAGCCCGGTCGGCGCGCCCGTGGGGCAGGGGCTCTCGGTGAGCGCCCAGGGGTTCGGCCCGAACGGGATCCCGTCCGACCTGTCCGCCGACGAGGTGATGAGCGGCCCCGGCACCGCCACGAACTTCGCCGACACCCCCGAGGGCGACGACCAGGCCGGCGAGGCGGGCACCGAGGGCGGCACGACGGCCGCTGCCGGTGTCAACGGATCACGCGCCCGGCTGCCGTTCGACCTGGACCCGGCCACCACCCCAGTGATGGGCAGCTGGCGCTCGGGCACCCAGCAGCCCGCGGAACTGCGCTCGGCGTGGTACCGGCTGCCCGCCGGAGACGAGGCCGGGCCGCTGTTGGCGGTCGCCGCGGCCGGCCGCTTCGATCCGGGCGAGGTCGTCGTGCAGTGGGCCACCGACGAGCAGGCCGCCGCGGACGAACCGGGCGGCTCCATCGGCTTCGCCGACGTCGGCGCGGCGCCTGCGTGGCGCAACCTGCGCGCGCCGATGGCCGCGATCCCCGACGACGCCACCCAGGTGCGGCTGGTCGCCACCGACGACGACCTCGACCCGCAGCACTGGATCGCGCTGACCCCGCCCCGCATCCCGCAGCTGCGCACGCTGCAGGACGTCGTCGGCTCCCAGGACCCGGTGCTGCTGGACTGGCTGGTCGGCCTGGCGTTCCCCTGCCAGCGGCCCTTCTACCACCGCAACGGCGTCATCGAGGTGCCGAAGTGGCGGATCCTGCCCGACCGGTTCGGCGCCGAGGCGAACTCGCCGGTGATGGACTACCTCGGCGGCGGGCCGCTCGGGATCACCGAACTGCTGCTGCGGGCCACCACGCTGCCGAGCTATCTGAAGGACGACTGGTTCCGCGACTGGGGCGCGCTGCAGCAGCTCACGCCCTACTACCCCGACGCCGAACCGGCCCGGCTGGATCTCGATTCGACGACCCGTAGCGGCCTGTGGAGCCCGGCGCCGCTGCGCTTGTCCTGAGTGCCCAGCACGGTACGACGCTCAGCCGAAGCCGAACAGGGGCGGCAGCGCGATGACGACGGCCAAGGCCCACACGCCGTACACGGGCAGATAATCGGTCTGCCAGCGGTCGACTGCGGTGAACGGTCGGCGCTGTCTGAGGAACCTCGAGAGCAGCCACGCCGACCACGCCAGGTTCAGCAGAAGCACCAGGTTCAGCCCCAGCGCCGCGGCCTTGTTGGGGCTGTAGCCGAACTCGGCGATGCGCAGCAGCATCGCCGTCAGCATCAGGACGTCGACGGCGAGGGCACTGAGCACGAGTGCCAGCTGCAGCCGGTCGAAAACCGTTGGCGCCGATAGCGGGTCGCGCGCCGAGATGGCATACAGCAGCAGGCCGAGTACCAGGACCAGGATCAGATCCATCAGGATCAGCAGTTCGCGCTCGACACCGATGATGGTGCCTGCACGGGCGAAAGCCACCAGCAGCGCCAGCAGCATGACGATCGTCAGCGGGGTGAAGACCCGGGTGAGCACGGGCGCGATGTTCTCGATGACGCTCTGCTTCGCCTCCACCAGCCACGCGGAGAGAAGCACCACGACCGGCGGGGCAACCGGCGCCGCCCAGCCCTCGATAAGCCATTCGAGGTCCACCCCGATGGCCTGGAATGCGCCTGCCGTCAACATCACCAGCACGCCGACGCCGAGCAACAGCAGGGTGCAGTAGACCACGAACTCACCGGTGAACCGGATGAAGTCCATTCGACGACCGTGGTGGCGCCAGCGCCCACCGACGTAGGTCAGGCCGACGAGCAGCCACAACACGATCGGCAGGTGAATCGCGGCGAGCACCTCGGTGTCCGAGGCGGGCGGGAACGGATAGGTGTTCACCACGAGGGCCAACGCCGCCGCCGGCACCATGAGCAGCGCCCACATGCGCGGCCCGGTCCGGCGCTTCCAGACGAAATAGCCCGCCAGGAAGGGAAACACCAGCAGTGCGGCGTTACGGCCGAAGGCCGGTGAGTCACCGAGGACGGCCAGCGCCCACTTCAGGGCGACCGCCGCGCCGAGAGCCATTGCGATCACCACGAGGAGTTCGCGGTTGGGCTGCGGATGCTGCGGCGACGTATCCGAGGGCACGAGCACCAGCTGTTTCCACAGCCTGTCGGAGTGCTCGCGGGCGAACTCCCGCGAGATGGCGTCGACGTTGCCCAGCCGCTTCACGGCGACCAGGAACGACTCGTCGTCGGACAGACCCGATTCGGCCAGATCGGCAATCTGCTCGCGCAGGTGATCTTCCATCTCGTCGACATCGGAGGCGGAGATGGCGCGATGCCGCTCGACGAAGCCGCGCCAGTGCGCGATCTGCGATTCCAGCATCAGATTCGCGTCCGTCACGACACACCCGGTGCCAGGCCCGGAGGGACGACGGCGGACTGCCAGACGCGGTCGAGCGCCTCAGCGACCACCGTCCACTGGCGCTGCCGTTCGGCGAGAGCTGCCAGCCCCGCCGACGTGATGGCGTAGTGCTTGCGCCGTCGTCCACCCTGCGATGTCCCCCAGGCCGCCGAGACGTAGCCCAGCCGCTCCAGGCGGTGCAGCAGCGGATACAGCATTCCGTCGGTCCACTGCATGCGGCCTGCGGACAGCTCGTTGACCCGCTTGAGGATCGCGTAACCATAAGACTCGCCGTCGGCGAGGATCCCGAGGACCAGCGGTGTGGCCGAGGCGGCGACCAGATCCTTGTCGATGTGCATGAACGAACTCCGCATACCTAGAAGTGCTAGGGGGCCCTACCCTAACAGATCTAGGTATGCGGTGTTCCAGTTCGGCAACGCACACAGGGCGGCAAAGCCTGGTGCCAGGGGGTCATCAGATGCTTCGCCTACCATCGAGCCTCGTGCCACGCGACCAGTCTGAGCGGACCCACCGCCTCGCTCGGCTGATCGCCGTGTTCGCGGGCCTCGCCGGGGTGTTGCTGTGCGGGCTGGTTCCACTGCTGCCGGTTCAGCAGACGACCGCGACGATCCTGTGGCCGCAGACACCCGGCGCCGACGGGTTCGTCAGCGACATCACCGCTCCGCTGGTGTCGGGCGCGCCGCAGTCACTCGACGTCTCGATTCCCTGCCGGGCCATCGCCACCCTGCCCGACGACGGCGGGCTGGTGTTGTCGACGGTGCCCCCCGGCGGCATCGACGCCAGCCGCAACGGGTTGTTCGTCCGCGCGTCCGCCGACGTGGTGTTCGTCGCGTTCCGCGACACCGTCGCCGCGGTAGCCGACCGCGACGCAGTGGCCGCCGAGCAGTGCAGCGCCGTGCGCATCTGGGCCAATCCCGGCGAGGTCGGCGCGGATTTCGTCGGGATCCCCGGTGCCGTCGGCACGCTGCCCGCCGAGAAGAAGCCGCAGGTCGCCGGGATCTTCACCGACCTGGAGGTGGCCGCGCAACCGGGCTTGTCCGCCCGCATCGACGTCGACACCCGGTTCATCACCTCGCCGACCACGCTCAAGCTTGCGGTGATGGTGCTCGGCGTGCTGTGCGTGATCGCGTCCGTCGTCGCGCTCGCGGTGCTGGACCGCAGGTCGGGACGGCGCGCTCCCGGCGCGTGGCGGCGGTTCTGGCGGGTGGGGCCTGTGCACTGGTTGGCCGACGCTGCGGTGGTCGGCACGCTGCTGCTGTGGCACCTGATCGGGGCGACGTCGTCGGATGACGGCTACAACCTCACGATCGCGCGGGTCGCCGACGAGGCCGGTTACACGGCGAACTACTACCGCTTCTTCGGCGCCACCGAGGCGCCGTTCGACTGGTACCTGTCGGTGTTGTCGAAGATGGCCGCGGTGAGCACCGCCGGGGTGTGGATGCGGGTGCCCGCGACACTGGCCGCGATCGGCACATGGCTCATCATCAGCCGCTGGGTGCTGCCGCGGTTGGGCCGCCGGTTGGCCGCCAACCGGGTGACGGTTTGGACGGCGGGCGCGGTGTTCCTGGCGGCGTGGCTGCCCTTCAACAACGGACTGCGGCCCGAACCGCTGATCGCATTCGGGGCGATCGTGTGCTGGGTGCTGGTGGAGAACGCGATCGCCACTCGGCGGCTGTGGCCGGCCGCGCTGGCGGTCGCCGTCGCCGTGCTCAGCGTGACCCTCGCACCGCAGGGGCTGATCGCGATCGCCCCGTTGCTGGTCGGGGTTCGCGCGATCGTGCGCCACGTGCGGGCGCGACGGGCCGTCGACGGGGTGCCGGCGCAGGTGATGCCACTGGTGGCGTCGGCCGCGTTGATCTTCGTCGTGGTGTTCCGCGACCAGACCCTGGCCACCGTCGCGGAGTCGGCGCGCATCAAGTACGTGGTCGGGCCGACGATCGCCTGGTATCAGGAATTCCTGCGGTACTACTTCCTCACCGTCGAGGAGAGCATCGACTCGTCGATGACGCGCCGGTTCGCGGTGCTGGTCATGCTGCTGTGCCTGTTCGGGATGCTGGCCGTGCTGCTGCGCCGCGGCGGCGTGCCCGGCATGGCGAGCGGCCCGGTCTGGCGGCTGGTCGGGACCACCGCGGTCGGCCTGCTGTTGCTGACCTTCACGCCGACGAAGTGGGCGGTGCAGTTCGGCGCGTTCGCGGGGCTCGCGGCGGCGCTCGGGGCGGTCACCGCGTTCGCGTTCGCCCGGGTCGGCCTGCACAGCCGCCGCCACCTCGCGCTGTTCGTCACCGCGCTGCTGTTCGCGCTTGCGTGGGCGACCTCGGGGCTCAACAGCTGGTTCTACGTCGGCAACTACGGTGTGCCCTGGTTCGACAAGCAACCGGTACTCGCGGGCATCCCGGTGACGGGCATCTTCCTCGCTCTGGCGATCGCGACGGGGGTGCTCGCCGGATGGCTGCACTTCCGGATCGACTACGCCGGCCACACCCAGGTCGCCGACACCCGGCGTAACCGGGTGCTCGCCTCGACACCGCTTCTGGTGGTCGCCGTCATCATGGTGGTGCTCGAGGTGGGCTCGCTGGCCAAGGGCGCCGTACAGCGCTATCCCGTCTACACCATCGGCAAGGCCAACCTCGAGGCGCTGGTGTCCGGCTCCAGCTGCGGTATGGCCGACGACGTGCTCGTCGAACCCGACCCGAACGCCGGTCTGCTGCAACCCGTTCCGGGCCAGCGGTTCGGCGAGTACGGGCCGCTCGGCGGCGAGGACCCGGTCGGCTTCAACCCCAACGGCGTCAGCGACACCCTCGACCCCGCCGAACCGGTCGCCGTCAAGCCCGGTCTGGTCAACTCCGACGGCAACGCCAACGAACCGGTCGTCGGGGTCGGCTTCGCGGCGGGCACCGGCGGCGGCTACGGTCCGGAGGGCGTCAACGGCTCGAAGGTGTTCCTGCCCTTCGGGCTCGACCCCGACCGAACACCGGTGATGGGCAGCTACGAAGAGCCCGGCTCGGAAGGGGGAGTCGCGGCGGAGCTGACCTCGGCCTGGTACCGGTTGCCGTTCCCCGCGGGCGAGCGCCCCGCGGACCGGCCACTGGTGACCGTGGCTGCGGCGGGCGCGATCTGGTACTACGAGGAGGACGGGTCGTTCAGCTACGGGCAGTCGCTCAAGCTGCAGTGGGGTGTCCACCGGCCCGACGGCAGCTACCAGGCGCTCAACGAGGTCCAGCCCATCGACGTATTCCGCCAGAACGCCTGGCGCAACCTGCGTTTCCCGCTGGCCACCGCACCGCCGGAGGCCAACGTCGCGCGCATCGTCGCCGATGACCCCAACCTCTCCGAGGATCAGTGGTTCGCGTTCACACCGCCGCGCGTCCCGGTGCTCGAGACCGCTCAGCAGTACCTCGGCTCCTCGACGCCGGTGCTGATGGACATCGCCACCGCCGCGAACTTCCCCTGCCAGCGCCCGTTCTCCGAACGCCTCGGCGTGGCCGAGCTGCCGGAGTACCGCATCCTGCCCGACCTCACGCAGGTGGTGTCGTCGTCGAACATGTGGCAGTCCGCAGAGGACGGCGGCCCGTTCCTGTTCATCCAGGCGCTGCTGCGTACGTCGGCGGTGCCGACCTACCTGCGCAACGACTGGTACCGGGACTGGGGTTCGATCGAGCGCTATGACCGCGTGGTGCCTGCTTCGCAGGCGCCGTACCCGGCGATCGAGCAGGGCACGCAGCGGGTGTTCGGGTGGAGCCGCAACGGACCGATCAGGGCGCTGCCATGAGTTCGCGGGGCGACGTGCGGACGGCCCGCTGGGTCGCGATGATCGCGGGCCTGCTCGGTTTCGTGCTGTCGGTGGCGACACCGCTGCTTCCGGTCGAGCAGACCACCGCGACGTTGGAATGGCCCCAGAACGGGGAGCTGACCGACGTCACCGCGCCGCTGATCTCACAAGCGCCGGTGTCGATGTCGGTGACCGTGCCGTGTGACGTGGTTCGCGCGCTGCCGCCGCGCGGCGGGGTGGTGCTCAGTACCGCACCCAAGGACGGCAAGCAGGCCGCGCTGCAGAGCCTGTTCGTCACCGTCACCGCGCAACGCGTCGACATCACCGACCGCAATGTGGTGGTGGCCAGCGTGCCCCGCGCCCGGGTCGCCTCCCCAGACTGCGAGCGGATCGAGATCACCTCCTCCGAGGCCGGCACTTTCGCGAACTTCGTCGGCCTGACGAAGGCCGACGGCGCCGAACAGTCCAGCGGCTTCCCGGACCCGAACCTGCGGCCGGCGATCGTCGGGGTGTTCACCGACCTGACCGGCCCTGCGCCGCAGGGACTTTCGCTGTCAGCGGAGATCGACACCCGGTTCACCACCGAACCCACGCCACTGAAGCTGGCGGCGATGGTGCTGGCGATCCTGTCGACCATGCTGGCGCTGCTCGCGCTCTGGCGCCTCGACCGGATCGACGGCAGGCGGATGCAGCGCTGGATTCCGCAGCGCTGGCGCACGTTCACCGCCGCCGACGTCGTGGTGGTCGGCGGGTTCGTCGGATGGCATGTCATCGGCGCCAACTCGTCGGACGACGGTTACATCCTGGCGATGGCACGGGTCGCCGGGCATGCGGGATACATGTCGAACTACTTCCGATGGTTCGGAAGTCCCGAGGATCCGTTCGGCTGGTACTACAACCTGCTGGCCATGATGACCAGCATCAGCGATGCCAGCATCTGGATCCGGCTGCCCGACCTGGTGTGCGGAATCGTGTGCTGGCTGTTGCTTTCCCGCGAGGTGCTGCCCCGACTGGGACCCGCCGTGGCGGCGAGCAGGCCCGCGCTGTGGGCGGCGGGCCTGGTGCTGCTGGCGGCGTGGATGCCCTTCAACAACGGCCTGCGACCCGAAGGCCAGATCGCCACCGGCGCGCTGATCACCTACGTACTGATCGAGCGGGCCATCACGTCGGGCCGCCTGACGCCTGCGGCGCTGGCCATCGTCACGGCGGCGTTCACGCTCGGTATCCAGCCGACGGGCCTTATCGCGGTGGCGGCCCTGCTCGCCGGCGGCCGGCCGATCCTGCGGATCCTGGTGAAGCGGCGTCAGCTGGTGGGCACCTGGCCGCTGGTGCTGCCACTGCTGGCGGCGGGCACCGTGGTGCTCACCGTGATCTTCTTCGACCAGACATTCGCAACGGTGTTGGAGGCCACGCGGATTCGCACGGACGTCGGCCCGAACCAGGCGTGGTACACCGAGAACCTGCGCTACTTCTACCTGATCCTGCCGACGGTCGACGGATCGCTGTCGCGGCGGTTCGGATTCCTCATCACCGCGTTGTCGCTGTTCGCGTCGATGTTCATCATGTTGCGGCGCAAGCGGGTCGCCGGTGTGGCACGGGGTCCGGCGTGGCGGCTGATGGGCATCATCCTCGCCACGGTCTTCGTGCTGATGTTCACCCCGACCAAGTGGGTGCACCACTTCGGCCTGTTCGCCGCGGTGGGTGCGGCGATGGCGGCGCTGGCGACGGTGCTGGTCTCGCCGACGGTACTGCGGTGGTCGCGCAACCGAATGGCGTTCCTGGCTGCGGTGTTCTTCCTGCTCTCGCTGTGCTTCGCCACGACCAACGGTTGGTGGTACGTGTCGAGCTACGGGGTGCCGTTCAACAACGACATGCCGGCGCTGGGCGGCCTCACCGTCAGCACCGTGTTCTTCGCGTTGTTCGCGGTGACGGCCCTGTACACGCTGTGGCTGCACTTCTCGTCGCGCACGCGCGGCGAGGGACGCATCGTGCGGGCGCTGACCGCGGCGCCGATTCCCATCACGGCGGGCTTCATGGTGGTGGTGTTCGTCGCCTCCATGCTGGTGGGTGTGGTCCGGCAGTACCCGACGTACTCCAATGCGTGGTCCAATCTGCGGGCGCTGGCCGGTGGCTGTGGCCTGGCCGACGACGTGCTGGTCGAACCCGATCCCAACGACGGCTTCCTGACGCCGCTTCCGGGTGACTACGGCCCGCTGGGTCCACTGGGCGGCGTCGACCCGACCGGTTTCGACGCTGACGGCGTGCCGGAAGAGATTGTCGCCGAAGCTATCCGGGTGAACCTCCCGATGCCGGGGACCGATTACGACTGGGATCGGCCGACCGAGCTGAAAACCCCTGGGGTGAACGGTTCGACGGTCCCGCTGCCCTATGGGCTGGACCCGGCGCGCGTCCCGGTGGCGGGCAGTTACGTCCAGGGTCCCCAGCAGGAGAGCAGCCTGTCCTCCGGGTGGTACCGGTTGCCGCCTGCCGACGATGCGCACCCGCTCGTCGTGGTCACCGCGGCGGGCACCATCACCGGTGACAGCGTGTTCAACGCCCGCACCGAGGGGCAGACCGTCGAGTTGGAGTTCGCGCGGCCGGGCCCCGACGGCGCCCCGGTGCCCGCCGGCAGACTGGTGCCCTACGACCTCGGGCCGATCCCGTCGTGGCGCAATCTACGCTTCCCCCGGTCCGAGATTCCCGCCGATGCGGTGGCGGTTCGCGTTGTGGCCGAGGATCTTTCGCTCACACCGGGCGACTGGGTCGCAGTAACCCCGCCGCGGGTGCCCGAGCTGCGGTCGGTGCAGGAGTACGTCGGCTCCGAGCAACCGGTGCTGATGGACTGGGCGGTGGGCCTGGCCTTCCCGTGCCAGCAGCCGATGCTGCACGCCAACGGCGTCACCGAGGTGCCGAAGTTCCGCATCACTCCCGACTACAACGCCAAGCGCAAGGACACCGACAGCTGGCAGGACGGCATCAACGGCGGGCTGCTCGGCATCACGGACCTGCTGTTGCGGGCGCAGGTGATGGCGACGTACCTGTCACAGGACTGGGGCCGCGACTGGGGGTCGCTGCGCAAGTTCGAGCCGGCCCCCGAGGCCGCGGACGCGCGGCCGGCCACGCTCGAACTGGACACCTCGACCCACAGCGGCCTGTACAGCCCGGGGCACATCCGTATCAAGCCGTAGCCTCGTTGCGGCGAGCGCGCGCCCTAGCCGGCTGGCTTGCGCTTCTCTGATTCCCACCGTTTTTCGAGCCGGAGCACACGGCGGTTCTCGACCACGATCCACATGGCGCCGGCGACCGCTCCCAGCACCGCGACGAGCGCCGTCGAGAGGAGCCAGTCGTAGCGTCCATAGGCGGCGACGGCGATGGTCGCGACGATCGCCGCCGCCGACAGCGCCAGCAGGATCAGCCCCGGCCAGTAGAAATTGTCCTTCATAGTGATGCCGGCATGGGGTTGCGTGGTCCGATGGTGATCGGTCGGATCGTGATGAGTGAGTCCCATCGCGCCTCTCTATGGTCGGACGACTTCGCTTACGGTCTGGCGGCCCCGCTGTGCTCGCGGGAAAACGTCTCGGGCAGGGAGATGGCGCCGATGGTCGTCACCAGCCACACCACCAGCGTCGCGGTCAACCACGACGCGAACCCGTCGATGCTCAGGCCATCGGTGAGCGCGGCGGCGACCGCCAGGGCGAGCGCGGTCAGCACCAGCCCGGTGCCGCCGAGGAGCAGCGATGCGTAGTCGCGCGGCAACCGGAGCAGGACCAACGACGTGAGCGCCTGGCCCACCGAGAACACCACCACGGCGACGATGAACGCCGGCACCGTCACCGACACGTCCGGAACCGCCCAGGCCGCCACCAGCAGTCCGACGGCCCACGACCCCAACAGGGTCGCCGAGCGCACCAGGACTTGCCTGATCATGACGTCCAGCGTAGGCCTCTGCTCGACGGCTGGAAAGGTCGACGGACATTTCAGCCGGCGCCTCGGCTGAGACCGACGGCGATGCCATGCCCGAGACCAGCTCGCGCCGAGGCTTAATGGTTTCGCTCGCAACGAGTTTGGTGACGACGACTCGAACTTGTTCGAGGAAACCGGTGCACGTCTCACGTGCGGTGTGAGATCCTTGCCCCGACGGCCCCGAAACGGGGAACGGCGTCAGATGTCGCGATGAAGACGAGGACCCTTATGGCAGAAGAGTCCGCATAGCCCCCTCGGTCGAGCGCCCGATCACGCGCTTCTTGCACATCACCAGACAAGCCCCGCGACCTACACGGTCTCCGAAGGATTCGGCAGCGCCGACGACCCGAACCATGGGCATGTGTCGCGGTTCACGAATTTCGACGGCTCTACTGCATCAGTGAAGGTTCTGACCATGACAAACCGTTACCGAGGCGCACAGCGCCGATCCGCGACGCTGTTCGCCGGCCTCGTCGCCATGCTGGCATGTGCCGCTCTCTTGTTCAGCGGCGCGGCCGTTGCCGAGCCCGTGTGGGACATCGAGGCGTACGACGATTGCACACAGGCGTTGGACGACGGCATCGACAACACCATCAACTGGATCAACACAGCCAACGAATACTGCTGTAAGCACAGCGGCGGGGTGTGGAACGACGATCAGAAACAGTGCGCGGCGCCGCCCGCCGAGGGGCAGGGCGCCGGACAGCAGCTACCACAACCTCCGAGGGGAGAGCTTCCCACCGTCGCGGTGGCGCCGCCGGGCATCGGAACCCCGCCCACGCGCCCGATGCCGGTGTTCGCGCCCGAAGTTCCGGTGCAGCCGCCAATAGGGTGATGCGAAGGTTCGCGGCGTGGTCGTGTGCAGGCACGCACGCTCGCGGATAAAACTAGATCGGGGTCAGGCCGTGTTTGCGCTGCACGCGCGTGATCTGCTTGTCGCGCAACAGCTTCATCGACTTGCGCAGCAGCAGCCGCGTCTCGTGCGGCTGGATCACCGCGTCGATGAACCCGCGCTCGGCGGCGATCCACGGCGTGGCCATGTTCAGGTTGTAGCCCTCGATGAAGTCGGCTCGGATCTTCTGCACCTCGGGCGCCGTCGGATCGGGGAAGCGCTTGACCAGCAGCTGGGCCGCGCCCTCGGCGCCGATGACCGCGATGCGCGCCGTCGGCCATGCGTAGTTCAGGTCGGCCGAGAGCTGTTTGGAACCCATCACCGCGTACGCCCCGCCGTAGGACTTGCGAATGGTGATGGTCACCTTCGGCACGTCGGCCTCGACGACGGCGTTCAGGAAGCGGCCGCCGCGCTTGATGATGCCGCCCTTCTCCTGCTCGACACCGGGCATGAAGCCGGGGGTGTCGACGACGAACACCAGGGGCAGGTTGTAGGAGTCGCAGAAGCGGATGAACCGCGCGGCCTTGTCGGAGGCCTCGTTGTCGATCGAGCCGGACAGGTGCATCGGCTGGTTGGCCAGCACACCGACGGGCCTGCCGTCGACGCGGGCGAACGCGGTGATCATCGCGGGCCCCTGCTGTTCGGCCACCTCGAAGACATCGCCGTCGTCGAAGATCCGCAGCAGGATCTCGTGCATGTCGTAAGCCATGTTGTCGCTGTCGGGCACGATCGAGTCGAGCTCGTAGTCGTGCGGCGTGTACTCCGGTTCCAGCCCCGGGTTGACGATCGGTGGATCGTCGAAGGTGTTGGGCGGCAGGAAGCTCAGATAGTCGCGCACGTACTGGAACGCCGCCGCCTCGCTGTCCACCACCTGATGGATGTTGCCGTAGCGGGCCTGGGCGACCGCACCGCCGAGTTCGTCGAGCGAGACGTCCTCACCGGTGACGTCCTTGATCACGTCCGGTCCGGTGACGAACATGTAGCCCTGATCCTGCACGGCGACAACGAGATCCGTCTGGATCGGCGAATACACCGCTCCGCCTGCGCATTTGCCCAGGATGATGGAGATCTCTGGCACCAGTCCGCGCAGCAGTTCGTGCCTGCGGCCCAGCTCGGCGTACCACGCCAGCGATGTCACCGCGTCCTGGATGCGGGCGCCCGCCGAGTCGTTGATACCGATGATCGGGCAGCCGACCATGGCCACCCACTCCATCAGCTTGGCCACCTTGCGACCGAACATCTCGCCGACCGAACCCTGGAACACCGTCTGGTCGTGGCTGAACACCCCGACCGGTCTGCCGTTGATGCGGCCGTGGCCGGTGACCACACCGTCGCCGAAAAGCGCGTTGGGGTCCCCCGGGGTCTTGCACAGCGCGCCGATCTCGAGGAACGAGCCCGGGTCGAGCAGCGCGTTGATCCGGGCGCGGGCGCTCGGGATGCCCTTCTTCTCGCGCTTGGCGACGGCCTTCTCGCCACCGGGCTCCTTGGCCTGCTCCAGCTTCTCGCGGAGTTCGGTGAGCTGTTGAGCGGTGGTCTTCGGGTGGGGGGTGGGAGAAACTTCCGGGTGGGGGTGGGAGAAACTTCCGGGTGGGGGTGGGAGAAACTTCGGTGCTCACTTCGCCTGCTTCTCCTGATCCTTTTCCTGGGCTTCGATGGCGGTGAGGGCCTCGCTCATGTGCGCGCCGACCTTCGCAATGTACGGCTCGTCGATCGCCTGGATGTGCTCGCCCCCGATGGGCACGACCTCCAGGTCGGAGACGAACTCGCCCCAGCCGCCGTCGGGCCGGCGGGTGGCGTAGCGCGGCTCGAAGTAGATCGCGTCATCGTGGTATCGGTCGGCCATGTAGAGCGTGACGTGGCCGTCGTACGGCTTGATCTCGGCGGTGTCGATGGCGCGCTGGTCCAGATACGACGTGCGCTGGTGCTCGATGATGCCACCGGGGATCTGCACGCCGCTCTGGGCGACCACGTCGAGGACGAAGCGCACCTGGCCCTCGTCGTCGAGCTTCTCGAGCTCCTCGTACGGGATCTCGGGCACCTCGACGTTGAAGGTGCGCTCGGCGAAGCGGGCGTAGCGATCCCAGCGGGCGCGGGTCTCCTCCTGCGTCTGCGGGATCTCCTCGCCCGGGCGCACCGCGTCGATGAGCCCGACGAATTGCACGTCGGCGCCCGCCTGCTTGAGCCCGATCGCGCAGGCATAGGCCAGCACCCCGCCCAGCGACCAGCCGGCCAGGATGAACGGGCCGTTGCCCTGCATCTCCATCAGCTTGGGAACGTACTCGCGGGCCCGTTCCTCGATCGAGCCCTCGACGCGCTCGATGCCGTACACCGGGGTCTCGGCCGGCAACCGCTTGAGCAGGGGCTCGTAAACCACCGTCGAACCACCGGCGGCGTGGAAGACGAACACCGGGATGCGGTTGCTGCCCTCCTGCGGGGCGCGCAGGGTCCGCACGAAGCCGTCGACCTTGCCGCCCTCGAGATAGTCGCGGACGGTGGTGCCGAGCTCCTCGACGGTCCTTGCGGCGCGGACGTCGTCGGCGGTGATGGTGCCCTCGTCGACGCGTTCGGTAAGTCGTTCGGCGATCTTGGCAGCGGTGGCGTCGTCGATGGCCGGCAGCTCGTTGAAGATGCCGCCGGGTGACTTACCGGTGACGATCGCCCACGTCGCGAAGGTGACACGCTCGGCCGCATCACGCGGCGGCACGTCGGCGCCGAGCGCCTCGGTGACAGCCTCCTGGCTCAGCGCCTTGGCGGCCGCCGCGACGGTCGACTGCGATGGACCGGTGGGGCCGCTGGGGTCCGTCGGCGGCGGCGGGACGGGCGGTCCGCTCGGATCGGTCGGCGGCGGCGGGATCGACCCGTCACCCTGCGTCGAGGGTTCCGCCTGCGGATCGGCCACGGGTGTGGTCGCGGTGACCTCGTTCGCGCCGCTGAGCCCGGCGGCTTGTTCGCCGGCCTTCTCCGCGAGCACTTCCTCGAGCTCGGCCACCGTCGACGCGCCGCCCATCAACCGGGCCTGCTCGGCGGCGATCTCCTCGGCGGTCTGCGTCTTCTGGTGCTCGGCGAGCTGGTCGACCTCGTCACGGTGTTCGATTGCGTAGGCGATGAGCTTCTCGACGGCGTACAGGTTGGCGTCCCGCACGGCGGTCAGCTGGATCGGCGGCAGGTCGAAGTCGTACTCGACGCGGTTCTTGATCCGCACCGCCATCAGCGAGTCCAGCCCGAGCTCGATCAGCGGCACCTCCCACGGCAGGTCCTCGGGCTCATAACCCATGGCGCCACCGACGATCGCGCCGAGGCGCTGGCCGATGGTCTCACCGGACTCCGGCGACCACTTCGCGAAGCCGGCCGCCAGACCCGCACCCGCGGTGAGGTTGTCCTGCAGGATCGCCGGAGCCGCCCCGGCGGCGACATCTAGTCCCCCCTCGTCCTCGGCCTCGGCCGGCGAAGCAGCCGGCGAAACCTGTTCGGCGACAGCGACTCCGGTCGCCACCGCGGCGGGCAGTGCACCGACGGCGCCGTCGCCGCTCACTCTGCTCACCACCGCGTCGTAGACCAGCGTGAACGACTCGTCGATGCGCGCGTGCACCTGCACGCTGGCGCCGCCGGGGTGGCGGGTCAGCGTCGTCACCAGCCGCGCACCCTCGCCGGGTACCGCCCGCTGCTCGGAAGCCACCAGCTTCGCATCCGGAAGGATCTGCGCCGCTGCGGCTTTCACCAGTCCAGCCAGGTCCGGCTCACCCTTGGGCGCGAACTCCCAGACGTGCCTGCCGTCGGGCATCGCGACGTGGTTGCCCGGCATCATCACTGAGCTGTCGCCGGTGAAACGCGCCTCGAGCCAGTGCGGCTTGCGCTTGAACCGGGTCGGCGGGATGTCGGCGAAGTCGAGCGCCCCGGCAAGGCCCTTGGAGCGGCGCGGGAACAGGGTACGCAGGTCCAGATCATGCCCGTACACGAACAGCTGGGCCATCGCGGTGGTCATCGAGTCGACCTCGTCCTGCTTGCGCGCCAGCGTCGCGATCAGCTGCGCATCGTGAAGACCAGCCGCAGCCGTCGTCAAACCGACCTGCATGAGCGCCACCGGATTCGGCGCCAGCTCCAGGAAGGTGGTGTGTCCGTTGTCGACGGCGTTGCGGATGCCGTGGGTGAAGTAGACGCTGTGGCGCAGACCCTTCTTCCAGTAGTCGACGTCGTGGATGGTCTCGCCGGGACGAATGTAACGGCCCTCGTGGACGGTGGAGAAGTAGCCGACCTGCGTGGGGTGCGCCTCGATACCGATCAGTTCGGCGGCCAGCTCGCCCAGCAGCGGGTCCATCTGGGAGGTGTGGCTGGCGCCCTTGGTCTGCATTTTGCGGGCGAACCTGCCCTCCGACTCGGCGCGGGCGATCATCGCGTCGACCTGGTCGGGCGGGCCGCCGATGACGGACTGCGTCGGGGCGGCGTACACGCACACCTCGAGATCTTTGAAAGCTTCGGTTTCCCTGAATACGGTTTCGATCTCCTCGGCCGAGTACTCGACAAGAGCCATCAACCGGATCCACTCACCGAACAGCATCGCTTCGCCCTCGCCCATGAGGTGCGCACGCGAGCAGATGGCTCGGGTGGCATCCTCGAGCGACAGTCCACCCGCGAAGTACGCCGCCGCCGCCTCGCCGAGTGACTGCCCCACCACCGCAGCGGGTTTCGCACCGTGATGCTTGAGCAGCTCACCGAGCGCGATCTGCACGGCGAAGATGACGGTCTGGACTACCTCGATGGGGTACTCGCAGGTCTCGTTGGTGTAGTCGACGGCATCGTCGAGGATCAACTCGAGGATCGAATACCCGCGTTCATCCTGGATGAGCGCGTCGACCTTGTTGATCCACTCGGCGAACACCTCGTTGCGCAGATACAGGCTCTTCGCCATCTTGCGGTGCTGGGCGCCGAAACCGGCCAGCACCCACACCGGGCCGTTTGTCACCGGACCGTCGGAGCTGAACACGCTGGGGTGCTGCTTGCCCTCGGCGACGGCACGCAGACCCTTGACCGCCTCGTCGTGGTCGTGGGCCAGCACCACTGCGCGCGAACGTCCGTGGTTGCGCCGCGACAGCGCTCGGCCGATCGACTCCAGCGACGCCTCCCGGCCCTCGGGGCTGTCGATCCAGTCGGCCAACTCCGCGGCGGTCGCCTTCTTGCGAGACGTCAGGAACCCCGAAACCGCCAGTAGAACAACAGGTTTCGGCTGATCGGCCGATTCCAGCTCCTCGCGGGCGATCTCCAGCAGCCGCAGCGCCTCGTCGGTCAGGCCGGGCAGTTCCGGCTCGTCGTCAAGCGCTGCTGCGGGTCGGTCCAGCGCATCGTCGTCATCGTCGGCGGCATAGTTGTCGGAGGCGGCGGAGTCGTCGGAGTGCACGAACTCGCCGTACTCGTCCATCCGCACACCACCGACGTAGACGGCGCCAGCACCGGCGGACTTCGCTTGCTGCTCTTGCTGTTCCGGCTCCGGTTCGGGCTCGACGAGGTCGGACGGCAAGACCTCGCGCAATACGAGGTGGGCGTTGGCGCCGCCGAAGCCGAATCCGGACACTCCGGTGATCGCGTGGCCGCTGTAGCGCGGCCAGTCGGTGACCGTGTCGGCCACCTTCAGGTGCACGCCGTCGAAATCGATGTAGGGGTTGGGTCCGGTGTAGTTGATCGACGGCGGGATCTTGTCGTTACGCAGCGCCAGCGTCATCTTCGCCAGACTCGCGGCGCCCGCGGCCGACTCCAGGTGTCCCACATTGGATTTGATCGCACCCAGCAGCGCAGGCTGGTCGGCGGCGCGGCCCCGGCCGACCACGCGGCCCAGCGCATCGGCCTCGATCGGGTCGCCGAGGATGGTGCCGGTGCCGTGCGCCTCGATGTAGTCGACGAGGCGCGGGTTTATGCCGGCGTCCCGGTAGGCCTTGCGCAGCACCTCGGCCTGCGCGTCCGGGTTGGGCGCGAGCAGGCCGTTGGAGCGGCCGTCGTGGTTCACCGCGCTGCCCGCGATCACCGCGAGGATCTCGTCGCCGTCGCGGCGGGCATCGGCCACCCGCTTGAGCACCAGCATGCCGCCGCCCTCGGACCGCGCGTAGCCGTCGGCATCGGCGGAGAACGACTTGATCCGGCCGTCCGGCGCGAGCACGCCGCCGACCTCGTCGAACCCCACCGTGACCAGCGGGGTGATCAGTGCGTTGACGCCGCCGACCATCGCGACGTCGGCCTCACCCGAGCGCAGCGCCTGAACGCCCTGGTGCGCAGCGACCAGCGAGGACGAGCACGCGGTGTCGATGGCCACCGACGGCCCCCGGAAGTCGTAGAAGTACGACACCCGGTTGGCGATGATCGAGCTGGCCGTGCCGGTGATCGCGTACGGGTGCGCGATCGACGGGTCCGACATGGCCAGGAAGCTGTAGTCGTTCAGCGAGCTGCCGATGTAGACGCCGACGTTGGCGCCGCGCAGGGTCGACGCCGGGATACGGGCGTTTTCCAGTGCCTCCCACGTCAATTCGAGCGCCATTCGCTGCTGGGGATCGACGTTGTCGGCTTCCATCTTCGACAGCGCGAAGAACTCGGCGTCGAAACCCTTGATGTCGGACAGGTAGCCGCCGCGGGTGCGGGCCTTGGCGACCCGCTCGGCGATGCGCGGTTCGCCGAGGAACTCCTCCCAGCGGCCGTCGGGCAGGTCACTGATCGCGTCGCGACCCTCCAGCAGCGCCTGCCACGTCTCGTCGGGCGTGTTCATGTCGCCGGGGAAGCGGGTGGCCAGGCCCACGATCGCGATGTCGCGGTCCGCCGTGTCGTCGCGGCTCCAGTCCTCGTCGTCGTCGCCGTGGTCGAGTTCCGGCTCGCCCTCGACGATCACCGTCGCCAGCGACTCGATGGTGGGGTGGCGGAATGCGACGGTGGCCGTCAGCGTGACACCGGTCAGGTCCTCGATGTCGCTGGCCATCGCCACGGCGTCGCGCGAGGACAGGCCGAGTTCGACCATCGGCGCCGAGTCGCTGATCGCGTCCGGCGCCTGACCGGTGGCGTTGGCGATCCAGTTGCGCAACCAGTCGCGCATCTCGGTGACGGTCATGTCGGTCTGGGGTGGGGCCTGCTGAATCTCGTCGCCGGTCAGTTCGGGATTGTCTTGAGTGTCTGCCATTTCGCTTCAGTCTCAGTCAGTCTCGTCGGGGAACGCGTTGGCCACCTTCCCGCTGCGCAGACTGCCGTCGAGGTAGGCCGAGCGGCATGCGCGCCGGCCGATCTTGCCGCTGGAGGTGCGCGGGATCGCACCCGCGGGGGTCAGGAGCACGTCGCGCACGGTGACGCCGTGGCGAACCGCGATGGCGGCGCGAATGTCGTCGGCGATCGGGCCCATGTCCAGCTTGTGCGCACCCGGCGCGCGCTCGCCGACGATGACGAGCTGTTCGGAGGTGTCTTCGGGATCGCGCTTGAGTCCCGAGTGGGCGTTTTCGAACACCTCGTCGGGCAGCTGGTTGGCGGGTACCGAGAAGGCCGCGACGAACCCGGTCCGCAGCGCCTTGGTGGCCTCCTGGGCGGAGTACTCCAGGTCCTGCGGGTAGTGGTTGCGCCCGTCGATGATCACCAGATCCTTCACGCGGCCGGTGATGTAGAGCTGGCCATCGTGATAGGCGCCGTAGTCGCCGGTGCGCACCCAGGTGGCGTCGTCGGGCGCGCCCTCGGCGTGCGACGGGTCGGTCCGCGACTTCAGGATGTTCTGGAAAGTCGCGACGGTCTCGTCCTTTTTGCCCCAGTAGCCGGTGCCCATGTTCTGGCCGCTGATCCAGATCTCGCCGATCTGACCGTCGGGCAGCTCGGTCGCGGTCTCGTTGTCCACGATGACCGCCCACTCGGCGACGCCGATCCTGCCGGCGCCTGCCTGCGGCACGGCCTTGGGCGAGTCATCGGGCACGGGTACGAAGCGGTGGTTGTTGAGCTCGTCGCGGTCGACGGAGGTGATCTTCGGCGGCTCGTTCATCGGGGTGGTCGATACGAACAGCGTCGCCTCGGCCAGCCCGTAGGACGGCTTGATCGCGTGCGGGCGGAAGCCGTAGGGGCCGAACGCGTCGTTGAAGCGGCGCACGGTCGCCGCCGAGATGGGCTCGCTGCCGTTGAGGATCGCCTTGACGTTGGACAGGTCCAGGGGCGGCTCACCCTCCTTGGGCAGCGCCCGCACCGCCGCGTGGTCGAAGGCGAAGTTGGGCGCCACGGAGTAGACCTCGCCCGTCTCGCCCTCCTTGCGGGCCATCTCGCGGATCCAGCGACCGGGCCTGCGGACGAACGCCGCAGGTGTCATGAACGTGATGTAGTGGCCGATCATCGGCGAGAGCATCACCGTGATGAGGCCCATGTCGTGGAAGAACGGCAACCAGGACACCCCGCGGTCGCCCTCTTCACCCTGCAGCGCCTCGATGACCTGCACGACGTTGGTCGCCAGGTTCAGGTGGGTGATCTGCACACCGGTCGGGATTCGCGTCGAGCCTGAGGTGTATTGGAGGTAGGCGATGCTGTCCTCGGCGGCGTCGACCGGCTCCCAGGTGGCGCCGACCTCATCGGGCACCGCGTCGACGGCGATGACGCGCGGACGTTCGGTGGCGGGGCGGGTGCGGAAGAACTTGCGCACCCCCTCGGCGGCCTCGGTGGTGGTCAGGATCGCCGACGGGTGACAGTCGTCGAGCACGGCGTGCAGCCGGCCGACGTGTCCGGGCTCGTTCGGGTCGAACAGCGGCACCGCGATGCGGCCGGCGTACAACGTGCCGAAGAACGCGACGAGGTAGTTGAGGTTCTGCGGGCACAAGATGGCGACGCGGTCACCCGGTTGGGTGACCTGCTGCAGGCGGGCGCCCACGGCGCGGTTTCGGGCGCCGAAGTCCGCCCAGTGCAGATCGCGGGCCACACCGTCGCGCTCGGTGGAGAAGTCCAGGAAGCGGTAGGCGAGCTTGTCCCCACGAACCTTCGCCCATCGTTCGACGTGACGGACCAGGCTTCCGTTGTCGGGGAACTTGATCAGTCCGTCCTTGATGAACGGGTTGTGGAATCCCATCTTCACTCTCCTGTCAACGGCACACCGTCTTGATGCCGATTAGGACGACCTCGACCCGCCTCGAACTCGCAGATCCTAACGGTCGGCCTTGATTAACTGTCCTTAGCTTTTTCTTAATGTTAGGCGACCGGTTCACGCAGTCCAAATCACTGCGGTCACAGGTCAGCCATGTTTCGGCTGCGGCGCGTTACTGATCAGATCCCGCGCCCAATTCAGTGTCCACTGCACCGACGTAGCCCCGTCCACATTCCAGAACTGCGGCGTGGCGTACATGGCGTGGATGGGTTGGCCTGCGCCCCCCACGAGGATGTCGATGGTCTTCGGCAGGTTCACGATGTTGAACGCCTCCGGCGGCGCCGAGCAGACCAGGTCCCCCGGTGCGCAGATCTCGTTGACGCGGCCGTTGAGCGCACCGAACCCGCCGGGCCGTGGCCCCGTCATCGCCAGGCCCAGACCGTCGAGCATCGGCACGTCCTCCAGCGTGATCTCGGCCCCCTGCCCGGGTGGGGTCGGGCCGATGTCATTGCCGACACCTTCCTGCCTGCGCCCGTCGGCGATCAGCGTGACGCCCAGTACCAGGTCCTCGTCGACCGGGCCACGCCCGTTGCCGATGTCGCTGGCGATGTCTCCGGCGATGACCGCGCCCTGCGAGAAGCCGACGAGCACATAGCTGGTCAGCGGGCAGCGGTTGTTCATGTCGGTCATGGCCTGCACTGCCGCGCGGGTGCCCTCGGCGCGCGAGTCGTCGTAGGTCATCTGCCCGTCCTGGGCGAAGGGATTGTGGAACTGGGCGGTGTAGGGGACGGTGAACACCTCGAGGCGGTCGCTGCCGAACTGTTGGCGGATCGGGTTGGTGACGCCGAGCAGCAGGGCGATCGGGAACTGGTTCGGGTTGAACGGGTCCATCTGCACCGAGGACTCCCAGGTGCCCGGGATGGCGATCATCTGCACGTCCGGGCAGCTGGCGTCCTGGAATTCCGGGCGGGGCTTCTTGGTGGTCTGCGGGCCCGTCGGAGGCACCGCCGTCGGCGGGACGGCGGTGGGCGGGGTGTCCGGTTTGCGCAGCACGACGACGATGACGGCGACGAGCAACACCACCACCAGCGCCATCGCTGAAGCGGCGACGAGCGCGAGTATCCGATGGCGTTTCCGCCGGTTGGTGTTGACCATGAGTCGGTAAGGCTCCTGTTAGCAGAGTCGTTCTGTTGCGATGCGAATGTAGTCGGCCGTCACTGCATCGACGTCCAGCGGCGACGGCGCCATCGACGACAGCCGGTCGGTGACGTCGCTGCGCACCTGCGGATACACCGAGTCCCACACTTCCTGCTCGTCGTGTTTGGCGGCACGCGCCTGGCACACGTATGACCCGATGCTCAGTGCGAGCAGGTCACTGGACGGTTGCACGCCTGCGGCGGTCAGGGCGTCCAGGTAGCCCCGCTGCCGTTCCGTGACGACCAGCGCGTTGGACCGGCCGCCGACCGTTGGCGGACCCGGCGCTGCGGCGCCGGACGTGCCGTGCGCCGGCGCCGACTCGGTGGTCGGCATGCCGATGGTCGCCATGACGTCCTCGCCGGAGCATGCCGAGACGGCCGCAGCGGCCGTGGTGATCAGCAGCAACCCTGCCGCTGTTGTCCATACCGCGCGTCGCACGTTTCCAAGGTACCGGCTGACCGAGCGGCCTCTCGGTGGGCGGAACCGGGTCGCTACCTACTTGATGGCGGTGACCAACTCGCCCGACATGGCGGCCAGTTGTCCGCTCCACGAACCCCAGTCGTGGGTGCCGCCGGGGGGGAAGTCGAAGTGTCCGTTGCGCCCGCCGACGTTGCGATAGTGCTGGTAGAACTCGCGATTGGTGCCCTGGGCGATGTCGCAGTAGTCGATCATCGCCGCGGGATCGGTGCAGCCGCCCGGACCCGCACTCCACACCCAGAGCCGGGTGTTGTTGTTGGCGAGCAGTTGCACGTGCACGTTGGGCGAGTGCCATTTCCAGCGGCCCAGCTGTGGCAGGCCCCACATGTCGCGGGTTTCGGCGTTGCCGTACTTCTGCAGCCCGGCGGTGATGGCGCCGTCGACGCCGGTACGTTCAGGGGCCAGAAAGCCGGACAGCGATCCGGCATAGCGATACCGGTCGGGGTGGAAGGTGGCCATCGCCATCGCGCCGTAGCCGCCCTGAGCGGCGCCCACGATGCCGTGCCCGCTGGGTGCGAGCCCCTTGTTGGCGACCAGCCAGTTGGGCAGCTCATCGGCGAGGAACGTCGACCACTGCTTGCTGCCGTCCTGTTCCCAGTTGGTGTACATGCTCCACGCGCCGCCGGCGGGCGCGACCACCGATATGCCCTTGCCGCCCAGGGTGGCCATCGCGTTGCCGGCCGTCACCCAGTTGCTGACGTCGGGGGCGGCGTTGAAGGCGTCGAGCAGCACGACGGCGTGCGGGCCGCCGCCCTGGAACGCGACGGGGATGTCGCGGCCCATGGCCGCCGAGGGCACCATCAGCATCTCGACTTGCGCGTTGGCCGTTGGCCCCACCGATCCAGCCGCCGTCCACAGTCCCGCCGCCAGTGCCACGGTCAGGATCACCCGGACAAACCCCTGCTTCAACTGCCCCACCTCACGTTCGTGTGCTGTCCCCGCGCGAGGTAGTCAATCACACCACCGCGGCGGGCCGCGCAGAAAACCTGCACCGCGGGTCGTGCCGGAA
Organism: Mycobacterium sp. IDR2000157661; assembly: GCF_022317005.1. Classification (NCBI taxonomy): domain Bacteria; kingdom Bacillati; phylum Actinomycetota; class Actinomycetes; order Mycobacteriales; family Mycobacteriaceae; genus Mycobacterium; species Mycobacterium sp. IDR2000157661. The sequence goes on along the minus strand of NZ_CP081006.1, from coordinate 1,905,025 downwards.
ACGGCTGACGGCGGCGACCCCGAAGGATCGCCGCCGCCAACTGTCGTTTGACTGACGAGAGGGTCAGTTACCCGCGGCCGGCGTCTCGACCGACGCCGCGGTGGCGATCGGTGCCGACGGCTGCGGCGTGGCACCGAGCACCCGCTGGATGTCCGGCTTCATCTGCTGCAGCTGCTGACCCCAGTAGCCCCAGCTGTGGGTGCCGCTCTGCGGGAAGTTGAACACGCCGTTTTTACCGCCCGCAGCCAGGTACTGCTCCTGGAACGTCTCGTTGGTCCGCAGCGTGAAGCCCTCGAGGAACTTCGCGTTGAAGTTGTCTCCCTCGACCTGACCGTTGATCTCGGCGGGCTTGCCGTTGCCGCAGAACACCCAGACGCGCGTGCCGTTGGCGACGAGTCGGTCGATGTTGACCATCGGGTCGTTGCGCTTCCACGCCGGATCGCTCGACGGGCCCCACATGTCCTTGGACTCGTAGCCGCCCGCGTCACCCATCGACAGACCGACCAGCATCGGCCACCAGCCCTCGGAGAGGTTCAGGAAGCCCGACAGCGAAGCCGCGTACTGGAACTGCTGCGGGTAGTAGATCGCGAGCACCATCGCGGCCGAACCGGCCATCGACAGGCCCACCGCCGCGTTGCGGTTCGGGTTCACGCCCTTATTGGCCGCGAGGTAGGCCGGCAGTTCCGACGTCAGGAACGTCTCCCACTTGTAGGTCTGGCAACCGTTCTTGCCGCAGGCCGGCGAATACCAGTCGCTGTAGAAGCTGGACTGGCCGCCGACCGGCATGATGACCGCCAGACCCGAGTCGAGATACCACTCGAAAGCCGCGGTGTTGATGTCCCAGCCGTTGAAGTCGTCCTGCGCGCGAAGGCCGTCGAGCAGGTAGACACCCGGAGCGTTCGGGCCGCCGTTCTGGAATTGAACCTTGATGTCGCGTCCCATCCCGGCGGACGGAACCATGAGGTACTCGACCGGCAGACCCGGACGAGAGAAGGCCCCTGCAGTCGCCGAGCCGCCGATGGCGCCGATCAGGCCGGGCAGCACGGCAGCCGCAAGCGCAGCCCCCGCCAGCCGGCGGACCCAGGCACCCCGGATCTTGCCAACGAACTTCATGCTTCTACCTATCCCATCTGTCGTATGCCGCACGCGGAATCGCCCGTCGGGCTCGCCGCGCAACCCGTGCAGTCAACCACACCTTGGTGTGATACCTCCATTCAGAGCGTGTCGTCGCTGGTCGCCCAATGGCCTTTGCCGCACGGCGCGCGGTGCGCGACCCCTCTATCGACCCGGCGCCACAATGCGTTACAGGCTGTGAAATTCCCGCATCAAGGCCCGGTCGCCGGCATGCCCGTGTACGGCGGAACCGACGGCGGCGGCACTTCCAGACCGCAGCGGACCAGCTCGTAGAGCGGCACTCGGTCGATCCGGTACTGGGTCAGTTGATAGGCGTGCACCAAGTTCGACAGGAACCGGCGCGGCCCCATCGGTGCGCGCACCGCGTTGAGCATCGCCTCGGTCGCGGGGCATTCGAGTGCGGCCTGGGCCTGCTTGACCCAGTCCTCGTCGATGTAGCCGGGGATGTACTCCGGTTCCTTGAGGAACGGCCCTTCGGCGATCGCCCAGTCGGGGAACAGGTTCTTGTCGTGGCCGATCCGGCCGTCCTCGAGGCGTGCGGTGTGTGCGGCCAGCGGATTGGCCAGGCCGATCTGGTCGATGACCCGCACGTCCAGGCCGACGTTCATGCCGAGCATGCCGAGGTTGGTGAAAAAGACCGTGTGCGGCCCGTTTCCGTTCTTCGGCGCGTCGGGCGGCGGTGGTATGGCGGGCACCACGTCCCAGCGGTCGTAGTTGCCCGCAGGCAGCAGCAACGCGCCGTCGGGGGTGTTCTCGATCGCCTCGAGCACCGCACGCATGCGGGGGTAGGCCAGATAGTCGGCGGCAGTGAGCGGGTGTGCGTGGCCGGTGGCCTGCGCGTAGAACCGCCGCTCGTCGACGATGCCGGTGTACGTCACACGGGTGGCGTCGCTACCCATTCCGCTCGAATTCGCCGCCCACAACGCCCATCCCGCGACCGCCAGCCATAGCACGCTGGTGGCGCCGACGAACAACCAACCGGCGCCGCGGGCCATCCGCCTGCCGTCGGGGAGCACCACCGGTATCACCGCGACGGGCGCCAACAGGCAGAACAGCGGCGTCAACAGCACCCTGCCGTGCATGAAGTCGCCACCCTGCCGAATCCAGTACAGCGCCTGCAGGAGTCCGCTGACCAGAAAGAAGATCACGACGGCGGCCGGGCTCTGCACGATCCGGGCCAACCAGCCGTCACCTGACGCCGAGATCGTGCGCATCGACCGGGTGCGGCCCCTGGCCACCCACACCACCCCGGCCAGCCCCGTCAGCAGGATCGCCGGCGCCCACAGCAGGTAGGGCTGGTTGAAGTTGGCCAGGTAGACGAAGCCCTGAGACCATTTCGATCCCGAAGCGTCCTTGGCCAGTGCGGTGCCGGGAAACAGCAAACCGTAGTAGCCCATTCGGAAGATCTGGTAGGCCACCGGCACCAGCCCACCGGCGAGGACGATCAGCCCGCGGCGCCGCCAGTCGCGCGCCGCGATAAGCATCATCACCAGTGCCAGCCCGCCGATCAGGGCGAGTTCGGGTCGCACCAGCACGCTCATCCCGGCGACGAAAGCCAGTGCGGCGTCGAACAACCTGGATTCGCTGCGAGATGGTGGCGGGCTCTGCCGGACCAGCGGTTGCCTGCGGATGGTGGGCGCGCCGCCGCGCGACGGCGGGGCGGCCGCAGGTACGTACGCGCGGGGTAGCTGGGCCCAGCGCACCATCATCCACCACAGCAGCCCGAGATAAGCCAGTACCAAACCGTTTTCCAGGCCCGAGGTGGCGAAGTCGCGGGCCGGCGGCACCGCGATGTAGACCAGCGCGCCGGCGGGCAGCATCAGCGCCCGGCGGCCCTGCAGGTTCGGCGCGTAGAGCCGCCCGGTGCCGAGCATCGCCAGCACCACCCCGAGCACGCTGAGCGTCAGCGCGAACACCAATGCCACGTACTCCAGCCGCACCGAACCGCCGACGAGTCCGCCCAGGTAGATCAGATATGTCCACACCGTCGAGGTGTTGGCCTCCACCCGTTCGCCGGCGTTGAAGACCGGACCGTTGCCCGCCAACAGGTTTCGCACCGTGCGCAGCACGATCAGCCCGTCGTCGGCGATCCAGCGCCGCTGCCAGGCACCCCAGCCGAACAGTAAAGCCACCACCAGCACGCTCAGCCACAGGCTGACCCGAACCGTCTTGTCGTAGCGCAGGGCCGGTGGGCGGGCGAGGCGACGGTCCGCCTCGCCCGTCCGCCGGACCAGGGTGGTGTCAGCTGAGGAAGACGGCGGCACCGATGGTCCCGATCCAGGCCAACAGCAGCAACTGCAGCACCCGGTCCTTCAACGCGATCTCCTCGGGCTCACCGGCCATGCCACCGTCGACGTCCACGGCGTAGCGCAGGATGGCGATGGTGATCGGGATGATCGAGATGGCATACCAGGAGGTCTCGAAGCGGTCGCGTTCGAACGCCCACAGCGCATAGCAAAGGACCATCGCCGTTGCCGAGAGCGTCCAGACGAAGCGCAGGTACGACGCGGTGTAACTCTCCAGTGACTTACGGATCTTCGCGCCGGTGCGGTCGGCGAGTTGCAGCTCGGCATAACGCTTTCCGGCCACCATGAACAACGAGCCGAATGTCATGACCAGCAGGAACCACTGCGACAGCGGGATTCCCGCCGCGGCGCCCCCGGCGATGGCCCGGATCAGGTACGCCGAGGACACGATGCAGATGTCGAGCACGGCCTGGTGCTTGAGGCCGAAACAGTAGGCCAACTGCATCGCAAGGTAGACGGCGATCACCACGGTCAGGTTCGGTGAGGCCAGCCACGCGATCCCCAGCGCGACGACGCCCAATACCGACGCCGTGGTGTATGCCAGCCACTCGGGAACCACCCGGGCCGCGATGGGGCGGAATCGCTTCGTCGGGTGCTGGCGGTCGGCCTCGACGTCACGGGCGTCGTTGACGAGATAGATCGACGAGGCCGCAAGCGAGAACGCGACGAACGCGACGACGATCTTGATCGCGACGTCGTCGTAGTCGAAGGTCAGATCGCTGCCCAAGGCGGCGATCGGGGCGGCCAGGACGAGCAGGTTCTTGACCCACTGCCGCGGCCGGACCGCCTTGACCAGACCGGTGACGACGTTGCGCGGCGGACCCTTGACCGGCGCCGGTTCGCTGCTCATCGGTCCTGCGCTGCTCTCACTGGAGATACTCATCGGCTGTTCCTGCTCCTCGGGACGTCTTTCCCGGCCCGGTCGGCCACTACGGCGACGGCCTTCGCGACGGCGGCCCCGACCATGACACCGGTGAACACGTCGGACGGGTAGTGCACGCCGAGCACCATGCGTGACAGCGCCATCGGCGGTACCAGCATCGCGGGCAGCGGCAGGCCGGTGGGCCGGGACAGCAGCACCGCCGCCGCGGTGGTCGAGGTGGCGTGCGCCGACGGGAAACTCAGCCGGCTCGGTGTGCCGACGTTGACGGCGATCGCCGGGTGGTGCGGGCGTTCCCGGCGCACCATGCGCTTGATCACCACCGCGGCCGCGTGGGCCAGGAACGCGCCTGCACCGGCGGCCAGCCAGGCGCGGCGCCGCTGCGGCGCGGCCACGGCGCCCACGGCCGCAACGGCGATCCAGCCGAGGCTGTGCTCGCCGAAATGCGACAACGCCCGGGCGCCTGTCAGCACGCCGGGGCGCTCGGCCAGGGCGGACTGCACGGCGACCAGGGCGGCTTCCTCGCCGCGGAGGCTCTCAGGCATGTGCTGACGACCTCAAGCCATTCCCCGAGTCGTCCCCTGCGCTCCACGCGCCAGACCATCGCCCCCGGGGTTCAGTACCGACTCCCACTTCTGCTTGCTGGTCAGCACCGGCAGCGACTCGCGGTAGACCCTGCGCATGCGGTTGAACTTGCGCGCCAGGCGCAGCTGCTGGCGCAGCGAAGCACGCAGCAGCGCGAACATCTTCTTGCGGTCCCGCTGGCGGAACACCACTCCGCGGCCGTCGGCGGTGGTGACCGTGACACCGTCGACCTTGCACAGCAGGAACCACCGGGCGTCCTGGGTGGCCACGTTCAGCTGTGGCCGACGGTGGTGGGTCGGATCGTGCGGCCGAAGCTGGTGAATGATGCCGCGCAGCAGGCGGATCGCGATCGCCAACGGGTTCGTCGGGATCTTCACCTTCTTGCGGCGCTTGTCCGACGGCGGCGGCAGCGCCGTCGCGCCGGGAAGCACGACCGCGTCCGGATACGACTCGCGCATCTTGCGCACGTCAGGCAGCGCCGATTCGAGGATGGCGAAGATGTGCTCCGGGCCGGCCAGGAAGTCCTCCATCGCCCTGTTCTGGATGGCGACGGTCGAATACTCAAGGCAGAGCAGGTGTTTGATGGTTGCCTTGAGGTGGCTGGCCAGCAACCCGGCAGCGTTTCCGTCCCAGTGCATGGCCGAGACCACCAGCCGGTTACGCAGGTGGAAGTAGGCCTGCCAGTCGATCGCGTCGTCCTTGTCGCTCCATGCCATGTGCCAGATGGCGGCGCCGGGCAAAGTGACCGTGCCGTAGCCGTGCTCACCGGCGCGCAGCCCGTAGTCGGCGTCGTCCCACTTGATGAACAGCGGCAGCGGCTGGCCGAGTTCCTCGGCGACTTGGCGCGGGATCATGCACATCCACCAGCCGTTGTAGTCGACGTCGATGCGCCGGTGCAGAAGCCGGCTGCGATCCCTGTCCTCGTCGGCGAGCGAGTACTTGGCGAAGTTGTGGTCGTACTCGGTGTGGGGCGCGTTGGTCCACATGAAGTTCTCCTGGTCGACGATCTCGCCCATCACGTGCAGGTGCGACGGCTCCTGCAGGTTGAGCATCTGACCGCCGACCAGTGTCGGCGCCTTGGCGAAGCGGTTCATCGCCAGCGCGCGCAACACCGAGTCGGGTTCGATGCGAATATCGTCGTCCATGAACAGGATCTGCTCACAGTCGGTGTTCTTGAGCGCCTCGTACATCACCCGGCTGTATCCACCGGAGCCGCCGAGGTTCGGCTGGTCGTGCACGGACAGCCGACCCCCCAGTGGGGCGGCGGCCGCGTCGAAGCCGGGATGGTCCTTCGCTTTCTTCGTGCCTTGGTCGGATACGATGACGGCGCCGATCACCTTGTCCACCAACGGGTCCGACGTCAGCGCGGCCAGGGCGCTGACGCAGTCGGAGGGACGGTTGAAGGTAGGAATGCCGACCGCGACGTTGGCACGCCCGGGCGCAGCCACCGGCGCGTACCAGCCCGCGTTGTGCACGGTGACCGCGGAGTCGGTGGTGATGTCGAACCAGATCCAGCCGCCGTCCTCGAACGGTGACAGGTCGACCTCGAATTCGATGGCGGCGACCTCGCCTTCGGTGGCGCTGGCGATCGGCTCGCCGCCCACGGTGATACGCGCGCCGGTTGCCTTGGACCGGTAGACGTCGATGCGCGCGCTGCCGACCAGTTCGACGCGCAGCACCACCGACTCCAGGGTCGACCAGCGCCGCCAGTAACTCGCCGGGAAGGCGTTGAAATACGTCGCGAACGACACCTCGGACTCCGCGCCGATCTCCAATGTGGTGCGCGTCGGTGCGTGGGCACGGCGGGCGTTGGTGTCCGACTCCTCTATATAGAGCTTGCGGACGTCGTGCGGCTCGCCCGGACGCGGCAGGATGACGCGCGCCAGCAGGCTGACCGCTCTTGATTCCCCGGCGTCGAGCGCGCCGGACGGGATGTCACTCATGCGCTGTCGCTCCTCACGGGCCCGGTTCGGTCAGTGGTGCACCGTCACGCAGATGCGGCGCAAGGGTGTTGTCGTACATGCTGAGCGCGCTGGCGATCGCCATGTGCATGTCCAGGTACTGGTAGGTGCCCAGACGCCCACCGAACAACACCTTCTGCGACGCGGTCTCGGCCTTGGCCCGGGCCCGGTATGCGGCCAGCAACGCGCGGTCTGCTTCGGTGTTGATCGGATAGTAGGGCTCGTCGTCGTCATCGGCGAACCGCGAGAACTCCCGCATGATCACCGTCTTGTCGGTCGGATAGGCGCGCTCGGGATGGAAGTGGCGGAACTCGTGGATGCGGGTGTAGGGCACGTCGGCGTCGTTGTAGTTCATGACGGGTGTGCCTTGAAAATCACCGCAGTCGCTCAATACTTCCAGCTCGAAGTCCAGTGTGCGCCAACCCAACCGGCCCTCGGCGTAGTCGAAGTAGCGGTCCAGCGGGCCGGTGTAGACGACCGGGGCCTCCGGATGCGCAGCACGGAGCTCTTCACGGACCGCGAACCAGTCGGTGTCCAGCCGCACCTCGATGCGCTCGTCGGCGGCCATGTTCTGCAGCCACGCGGTGTAACCGTCGACCGGCAGGCCCTCGTAGGTGTCGTTGAAATAGCGGTTGTCGAACGTGTAGCGCACCGGCAACCGGGTGATGTTGGCGGCGGGCAGCTCCTTGGGATCGGTCTGCCACTGCTTGGCGGTGTAGTGCTTGACGAACGCCTCGTAGAGCGGCCGGCCGATCAGCGAGATCGCCTTCTCCTCGAGGTTCTGCGCGTCGGCGGTCTCGATCTCGGCGGCCTGCTCGGCGATCAGCCTGCGCGCCTCGTCGGGGGTGAAGTACTTGCCGAAGAACTGCGAGACCAGCCCCAGACCCATCGGGAACTGGTAGGCCTGCCCGGCGTGCATCGCGAAGACGCGGTGCTGATAGCCGGTGAAGTCGGTGAACTGTCGGACGTAGTCCCACACCCGCTGGTTGCTGGTGTGGAACAGGTGCGCGCCGTACTTGTGCACCTCGATACCCGTCTGTGGCTCGGGCTCGGAGTAGGCGTTGCCGCCGATGTGCGGGCGCTTGTCGACGACCAGCACGCGCTTGCCGAGCTGGGTGGCCACGCGCTCGGCAACCGTGAGCCCGAAGAAGCCCGAACCGACGACGAAGAGGTCGTAAGGGGTGCTGGGGTGCTGGTGCGCTGGGCCCCCGCGCGAAGCGCCGGGCGCGACCGGGGAAACAGGGGAGGTCATCGGCAGCAAGGGTATCGGACCGGGGCATCACACCCCGAATGCCACGATGGGCAAGGTTGCGATCGGCTCACGATTACGCATCGTCACTTCAGTCTCACAAGTCACATGGGTACCGTCATTCACGTTAGCTTCTGGCCAGCAGCGCCAGACCTGGGTTGTCCACGAGATCGCCTACCGATGTAGTCCATGTATTGAGGAGACTTCCGTGCCGAACCGTCGCCGACGCCGGCTCTCGACAGCCACCAGCGCAGTGCTGGCCCTGGCGGTCGCCAGCCCCGCCGCAGTCGTCGCCGTGAGCGAACTGTCCGAGAGCACCAAGCCCGCGGCGCAGCACCGTGAGTTCGTCCAGGCCGCGATGATCACCGACCTGCCCAACGAGCTGATGTCGGCCTTGTCCCAGGGACTGTCGCAGTTCGGCATCAACCTGCCGCCGATGCCGACCGGAATGCTGTCGGGCACGGGCGCCAGCACGCCCGCCACGCTCACCACACCGGGGCTGACCACACCGGGGCTCACCACGCCCGAGTTGACGACACCGGGCCTGACCACGCCGGGGCTCACCACGCCGGGGCTCACGACGCCCGGCCTGACCACGCCCAGCGCGACGCTGCCGTCGGCCACGGCCACCGGCCCCGCGCTGACCGATCCCGGGCTGGCTAACCCGTCGCTGACCAGCCCGGCGCTGCCCAATCCCGCGCTCACCAGCCCGACGGCGGCGATTCCTGACCTGACCACGCCGGGCCTGTCGACGCCGCCGGCGCTGACCGACCCGGGCCTGGCCACCACGCCGATCTCTTCGGCGGCCGGGCTGCCCGCCCCCGGTGAGATCCCGATCGCGGCGCCGATCGGGCTCGATCCCGCCGCAGGCACCTACCCGATCCTTGGTGACCCGTCGCTGGCGACCATGCCGGCCGCGGCGCCCAGCACCGGCAGCGGCGGCATCCTCGGCGAGATCAACAGCATGGCCGAGCAGTTGGGTGCCGGTCAGGCGATCGACCTGCTCAAGGGCATGGTGATGCCGGCGATCATGTCGGCGGTGAAGCCGCCGGGCACTCCGGCCGTCGCGGGAGTTCCGGCGGGCGCACCGCCCCTGCCGGGCCCGGCGCCCGTCCCCGGCGCCTAGGACCTGTCACCTGACGGCACCGCAGAGCCTTCCCCCGGGCTCTGCGGTGCCGTTGCAGGTCGCGGATAAATTCGGGCATTCGGCCGTGTCGGAACAGCAGCAACATCTGACACATACGTAACATCAGGCCGTGCCGAGTCCTGGTTTTCGCTCTTCGCGAGGGCGGCACCCAATTCGCTCCTCCCGTGCGCGGTCCTCGCCATCTTTGCTTTTCACCGCGGTCGCGGCGACGGTTGTGATGCTGCCCATGGCGGTCTACGGCGTGCCGGGCGACGACGATCCGGCACCGGCTCCTGAGCCGCCGCGGCTCGCGCAGCAACCGCTGACCGACCTCGGCGGCGGCGAGACCGTTCGCGAGATCCACCAGGATGAACCGTTCTCGATGGTCGCCTTGACGGCCCAGGACTTCGCAGGCACCACGGCACGGGTACGAGCCAAGAGGGCCGACGGCAGCTGGGGGCCGTGGTACGAGGCCGAGCCCATGGCAGGCGTAGGGCCGGAGGGCGGCGGTCCGGCCGCCGTGCGGGGCACCGAACCGGTGTTCGTGGGCCGCACCACCACCGTGCAGATCGCGGTCAACCGGTCACCGGCCGCGCCCGTTACGCCGGGCCCGCGCACACCCGATAACCGGCCGGGGCTGGGGTATGTGCCCGCCAACGTCGAGCAGCCGTTCGGGCAGAACGTCAACGCCGTGCTGATCAGCCCGCCGCAGGCGCCCCCGGCGGACAATCTGCCCGTGCCGTCGGCAGTCAACGCACCAGGCGTGCCGCCTGCGATCATCGACCGCGCGCGGTGGGGGGCCGACGAGTCGATGAAATGCGGAAATCCGCGATTCGACTTGGGAATTCGCGCCGGCGTGGTGCACCACACCGCGGGCAGCAACGAGTACGCGCCGCAGGACTCGGCGGGCATCGTCCGGTCCATCTACGAGTACCACACCCGCACGCTGGGCTGGTGCGACCTGGCTTACAACGCGCTCGTCGACAAGTACGGCCAGGTCTTCGAGGGACGTGCGGGTGGGATGAACAGACCCGTGGAGGGCGCGCACACCGGCGGATTCAACCGCGACACCTGGGGTGTGGCGATGATGGGCAACTTCGAGGCGGTGCCGCCGACACCGATTCAGTTGCGCACCACCGGCCGCCTCCTGGGCTGGCGACTGGGCCTGGACCGCATCGACCCCCACGGGCGGGTGGCCCTGGCGTCGTCCGGCGGGTCGTTCGCGAAATTCCCGGTCGGCGCGACACCGTTGCTGCCCGCGATCTTCACCCACCGCGACGTCGGCGCCACCGAGTGCCCGGGCAACGCGGCATACGCGCTGATGGACCGCGTCCGCGACATCGCGGCGCGGTTCAACGACCCGCCCGGGCCCGAGGACCTGGCCGAGTCGCTGCGCGGCGGCGCCATCTTCGCGCGCTGGGAGTCGATGGGCGGGATGGCCAGTCCGCTGGGCAGGCCGACATCGCTGGAGGCCGCCGGCCAAGGCCCGGCCCGCTACGTCACCTTCGAGCACGGCGCGGTGTACTGGTCGCCGACCAGCGGCGCGGAACCGGTCATCGGTGAGATCTACAAGGCCTGGGGCGCACTGGGTTTCGAACGCGGGGCGCTCGGCCTGCCGACCAGCAGCGAAATCAACGAGCCGCAGTGGGTCGTGCAGAACTTCCAGCACGGCACGCTGAACTTCGACCGCGAGAAGGGCACGGTGACCCGGGTCATCGACGGTGTCCCGGTGGAGCTGCCGAAGCCGTCGGCCGACTCGCTGCCCGTACAGCTGGAGCGGTTCACCCCGCCGATGAGCATCTAGCGGTGCGGGACGGCTAGAGCCACCAGCGTTCGAGCACCCGCGCGACGCCGTGGTCGCTGTTGTCGGCGGTGACCTCGTCGGCCGCGGCGAGCACGTCGGGGTGGGCGTTGCCCATCGCCACACCCAGCCCGGCCCATCGCAGCATCGGGATGTCGTTGGGCATGTCGCCGAAGGTGACCACCTCTTCGGCGCTGATGCCCAGAGGTCGCGCCAGCTCGTCGACACCCGTCGCCTTGCTGATACCGACCGGCACCACCTCGATCAGACCGTTGTTCGTCGAATAAGTGATCTCACCTTGGCCGCCGAGGTGTTCGGTGAGCACGGCGGCCATGTCACCGCTGCGCGCACCGGCCTTGCGGATGAGCAGCTTGATGGCCGGCCGGCTGAGCAGGTCCTCCACGGAGACCTCGGTGTTGTCGGGGTTCAGCCACGCGTGCTCGTAGCCGGGCGAGCTGACGAACTGCGGGGTCGCGGCGTCGTGGGCGCTGCGCCCGACGCGCTCGACGGCCAGGCCTGCACCGGGGATGACGCGGGTCGCGATGTCGGCGAGTTCCGCGAGCGCCCCGGCGGAAAGCGTCCGGGCGGACACGATGCGGTCGGCTGCGGGGTCGTAGATCACCGCGCCGTTGGCGCACACCGCCATCGGGGCGAAGCCGAGCGCGTCCACGACGGGCTGCACCCAGCGCGGCGGCCGGCCGGTGGCGAGCACGAACTGCGCACCCGCCTGCACCGCCGCGGTAACCGCGGCACGGGTACGGGCGGTGACCTTCTCATCGTCATCGAGCAGGGTGCCGTCGACATCGGAGGCAATCAGCCGGGGCAATGTCATCGACGCGATCCGCCTTCGCTACTCACCGACGTCACCGGTGGCTCTTCGCTTCCCGCTCGGCGCGCCTGCGGGCCCGCTCCGCCAGTTCCGCCTCGTCGAGCCGCCTGGCCTCGTCCGGAGTCGGCGCCGCACCACCCAGCCTGCGGGGCACCCAGAACGCCCCCTCGGGGTGCGGGTACTCCAGCTGGGCTCGCTGCAGCAAGTCGGTCATCGCGCCGCGCAGTACGACGCTGAGTTCGCCGCTCGTTGCGGCCGGCGCTATCGGCTCTCCCACCGACACGATCATCGGCAGCTTGTGGCGGCCCAGCGCCCGCGGATGATCCTTGGTCCACGCGCGATGTGCGCCCCACACGATCAACGGCACGATCGGCACCTGCGCCTCTAGGGCCATGCGCACCGCACCGGTCTTGAACTCCTTGAGCTCGAAGCTGCGGCTGATGGTGGCTTCCGGGTACACGCCGACTAGTTCCCCTGCCCGCAACCGCTCAACCGCGGCGGCATAGGCGCCGGCCCCGGCCCGCCGGTCGACGGGGATGGTCCCGGTGTGCTTGATCAACCAGCCCACCATCTTCACGTCCTGCATCTCGGCCTTGATCATGAAGCGCATCCGGCGCTTGCGGTACATCGCGGCCAGTGCGGCCGGCAGGAAGTCGATGTAGCCGGTGTGGTTGATCGCGATGACGGCGCCGCCCGTGGCAGGCAGGTGCTCCAGACCCTGATAGTCGATCCGGGTTCCGGTGGCCCTTATCGCCAGCCTCGCGGTGAGCTCGAGTGTCCGAAAAACCGGCTCCATCGCGCTACTCCGGTGCTCCTGCGGGGTCGGCGCGTCGCGCGCGGCGGGCGGCCTTCTCGGCCGCTTCCTCGGCGTCAATCCGGTCGGCCTCGGCCAGCGTGGGCGCGCCGCCACCCATCCGGTGCGGCACCCAGAACTCGCCGGGCGGATGCTCGCCGTAGTCGGCCTGCACCCGCTCCAACAGATGCTGCATGCGCGAGTGCAGCAGCGCGGTCAACTCCGGGGCGGGCAGCGTCGGCATGATCGGCTCGCCGACCGCGACAGAGATCGGCACCTTCGGCCGCCACATCTTCTTCGGGTGGTCCTTGGTCCAGATGCGCTGCGCGCCCCAGACGATGTGCGGGACGATCGGCACGTCGGCAGCGATCGCCATTCGCGCAGCCCCGGACTTGAACCCCTTGATCTCGAAGCTGCGGCTGATCGTGGCCTCGGGGTACACGCCGACCAGTTCGCCCTCCTTGAGGCGCCTGCAGGCTTCGTCGAAGGAGGCCGCGCCGCTGTTCCGGTCCACCTCGATGTGGCGCAGGCTGCGCATGATCGGGCCGGTGATCTTGTTGTCGAATACTTCCTTCTTCGCCATGAACCGCACCTTGCGACCGCGGCGCTGCCGGTAGGCGGGCAGTCCGGCGAAGGTGAAGTCGAAGTAGCTGGTGTGGTTGATCGCGATCACCGCACCGCCCGTCTCGGGCAGGTTCTCCACGCCGGTAACGGTGAACCTCAGCCCCTGGACGCGCCAGGCGAACCGCGCGAGTTGGATGACTGTGCCGTATACCGGTTCCACGAACGCAAGCGTAGTGTGCGGGCGCGGATACGACGTCGGCTGTCTGCTGCCGTTAAGCTCGACACCGGCACGTTGAGCGCGACGGAAGGGTCTTTGTGCAGGTCACAAGCGTGGGCCATGCGGGATTCCGCATCGACACCAAGGCTGGAAGCATCCTGTGCGACCCGTGGGTCAACCCGGCGTACTTCGCCTCGTGGTTTCCGTTCCCCGACAACAGCGGCCTGGACTGGGACGCCCTCGGCGACTGCGACTACCTCTACGTCTCCCACCTGCACCGCGATCACTTCGACCCCCGACTGCTGCGCGAGCACGTCAACAAGGACGCGGTCGTGCTGCTGCCGGATTACCCGGTGCCCGATCTGCGCCGGGAACTGGAGAAGCTCGGCTTTCATTGGTTCTTCGAAACCACCGACTCGGTGAGTCACCGCGTCAGCGGCCCCAAGGGCGACCTCGACGTGATGATCATCGCGTTGCGGGCCCCGGCCGACGGCCCGATCGGCGACTCCGGCTTGGTGGTCTCCGACGGCGTCACCACCGCCTTCAACATGAACGACGCCCGACCCGTCGACCTGGACGTGGTGCACGCCGACTTCGGCCATGTCGATGTCCACATGCTGCAATACTCCGGCGCCATCTGGTACCCGATGGTCTACGACATGCCCACCCGCGCCAAGGAGGCGTTCGGTGTGCAGAAGCGGCAGCGGCAGATGGACCGCTGCCGCCAGTACATCGCGCAGGTCGGAGCCACGTGGGTGATTCCGTCCGCCGGGCCGCCGTGCTTTCTGGACCCCGCGTTGCGCCACCTCAACGACGACCGCGGTGACCCGGCCAACATCTTTCCCGACCAGGTCGTGTTCCTCGAGCAGATGCGCACGCACGGCCACGACGGCGGCCTGCTGCTGATCCCCGGGTCGACCGCGAACTTCACGGGCACCCAACTGGATTCGGTGGCGCATCCACTTTCCGACGACGAGCTGCACGCGATCTTCACCACCCGCAAGGCGGACTACATCGCCGACTACGCCGAGCGGATGGCGCCTGTGCTGGCAGCGGAGAAGGCCAGTTGGGCGTCGGCGGCCGGCGAGCCCATGCTGGAACCGCTGCGCACGGTGTTCGAGCCGATCATGCTGGCCAGCGACCAGATCTGCGACGGCATCGGCTACCCCGTGGAGCTGCGGCTGCGCGGGGGCGGGCACGATGAGACAGTTGTGTTGGACTTCCCGAAACGTGTTGTGCGCGAACCTATTCCCGACGAGAAATTCCGGTACGGGTTCGCCATCGCGCCCGAGCTGGTACGCACGGTGCTGCGGGATGACGAGCCGGACTGGGTCAACACCATCTTCCTGTCGACGCGTTTCTCGGCCTGGCGGGTCGGCGGTTACAACGAGTTCCTGTACACGTTCTTCAAATGCCTGACCGACGAGCGCATCGCCTACGCCGACGGCTGGTTCGCCGAAGCCCACGACGACTCGGCCTCGATCACCCTGGACGGCTGGGAGATTCAGCGCCGCTGCCCCCACCTGAAGGCGGACCTGTCGAAGTTCGGCGTGGTCGAGGGCTCGACGCTGACCTGCAACCTGCACGGGTGGCAGTGGAACCTCCAGAACGGTCGCTGCCTGACCACCAAGGGCCACGAACTGCGCTCCAGACGGGACGCGACGTGACCGGGCCGCGCCAGTACTACGACGACGGTCTGATCCAGTTGGACCGCGAGGCGATCACGCTGCGGCGCTACCACTTCCCTTCGGGCACATCGAAGATCATCCCGCTGCGGTCGGTCCGCGGCTACAAGGCCGAACCCCTGGGCATGCTCACCCACCGGTTCCGGATCTGGGGCAGCTCGGATCTGCGCCGCTGGCTGCCGCTCGACCTCTGGCGGCCCGTCAAGTCGACGCTGGTGACTCTCGACGTGCCGGGGGCGCGGCCGCAACCCGCGTTCACCCCGCAGCGGCCCAAGGAGTTCCTCGCCCGCCTCGACGAACTGCTGGACGCCTGACGCGAGGCGTTACTTCCTCGGCGTCAACACGTCGGTTCCGACGAACGGCGTCAACGCCTGCGGGACGCGGACGCTGCCGTCGGGCTGCTGGTGGTTCTCGAGGATGGCGACCAGCCAGCGGGTGGTGGCCAGCGTGCCGTTCAGGGTGGCCGCGGTCTGCGGCCTGCCGTTCTCGTCGCGGTAGCGCACCGAGAGCCTGCGCGCCTGAAAGGTCGTGCAGTTCGAGGTCGAGGTGAGTTCGCGGTACGTCCGCTGGGTCGGCACCCACGCCTCACAGTCGTACTTGCGCGCGGCCGACGAGCCGAGATCGCCTGCGGCGATGTCGATCACGCGATACGGCACTTCGATCATCGCCAGCATTCTGCGCTGCCAGTCGAGCAGCCGGTGGTGTTCGCGCTCGGCCTCCTCGGGTGTGCAGTAGACGAACCCCTCGACCTTGTCGAACTGGTGCACGCGGATGATGCCGCGAGTGTCCTTGCCGTGGCTGCCGGCTTCGCGCCGGAAGCAGGAGGACCACCCCGCGTAGCGGCGCGGTCCACTGGACAGGTCGAGGATCTCGTCGGCGTGATAGCCGGCCAGCGGGACCTCGGACGTGCCGACGAGGTACAGATCGTCAGCCTCGATCCGGTACACCTCTTCGCTGTGCGCGCCCAGGAAGCCCGTGCCGCTCATGACCTCCGGGCGCACCAGCACCGGCGGGATCATCAGGGTGAACCCGTTCTCAGTTGCCAGCCTTGCCGCCAACTGCATCAGCCCCAACTGCAGCATGGCACCGGCACCGGTGAGGAAGTAGAACCGCGCGCCGGACACCTTGGCGCCGCGCTCGAGGTCGATCAGTCCCAGCGACTCGCCGAGTTCGACGTGATCCTTCGGGTCGTCGATTGGCGGCGGTTCACCGACGGTGTCGAGCACCACGAAGTCGTCTTCGCCGCCTGCGGGCACGCCGTCGACGATCACGTTGGCTATCGCCATGTGCGCCGCGGCGAAGGCCCGCTCGGCGTCGGCCTGGGCAGCCTCGGCGGCCTTCACCTTCTCGGCCAGCGCCTTGGCGTGCTCGAGCAGTGCGGGCCGCTCCTCCGGCGACGCCTTGCCCACCTTCTTGCTGGCCGCCTTCTGCTCGGCACGCATGTTGTCGGCCGTCGACACCGCGGCCCGCCTGGCGGTATCGGACTCGAGCAGGGTGTCGACGAGGCTCGGGTCTTCACCGCGGGCACGTTGCGACGCGCGGACGACATCCGGGTTCTCGCGTAGCAGCTTGAGGTCGATCACGGGCGCAACCCTACTGGTCGGAAGGCCGCCCCAGCACAACCGCATAACTTTACAACCGCAACACTTGTCACAGCACGTGACACGCCTGTCACAATGGAGCGGATGTTGCAGTCACCCGACCGCTCGGACGGCACAGGTTCGCCATCCGAGCACGACGATGAGCAGGTCTCGCGGCCGGCGTGGTGGAAGAGGATTCACGCCACGTCCACGCACCGCGCGCTGCTGCTGACGGCTCTCGGCGCCTTGCTGATCGCCGGGTTCATCACTGCCCTGCCGCAGGCGGAGGGCCCGAGTGGACTGACCGCGAGCACCATCTCGCTGGGGCCGCGCGGCAACGACACCTTCAAGCACGCCAAGGCGGGCGACTGCCTCAACTGGCCGGACCGCACGCCCGACGCCGCCGAGATCGTCGACTGCGCCACCGAGCATCGGTTCGAGGTCGCCGAATCGGTGGACATGCGCACCTTCCCCGGCAGCGAGTACGGCCCCGAAGCGCCGCCGCCGTCGGCCGCTCGCATCCAGCAGATCAGCCAGGAGCAGTGCTCGGCGGCGGTCAAGAACTATCTGGGACCGCGGTTCGATCCCAACAGCCGGTTCACCATCAGCATGCTGTGGTCGGGTGAGAAGGCCTGGCGCCAGTCGGGAGAGCGCCGCATGCTGTGTGGGCTGCAGCTGCCGGGGGCCAACAACCAGCAGCTGCCGTTCAAGGGCAAGGTCGCCGAGATCGACCAGTCCAAGGTGTGGCCCGCGGGGACCTGTCTGGGCATCGACCCGACCACCAACCAGCCCACCGACATCCCGGTGGACTGCGCGGCACCGCACGCAATGGAGGTCACCGGCGCCGTCAACCTCGCCGAGAAGTTCCCGACCGGCCTGCCGCCCGAGCCCGAACAGGACAGCTTCATCAAGGACCAGTGCACCCGGCTCACCGACGCCTACCTGGCGCCGATCGAGTTGCGCAGCACCACGCTGACGCTGATCTACAGCACCATTTCGCTGCCCAGCTGGTCGGCCGGCAGCCGCCAGGTGTCGTGCAGTATCGGCGCAACCCTCGGCAACGGCGGCTGGTCCACGCTGCTCAACAGCGCCAAAGGCCCGTTGCTCATCAACGGTCAGCCGCCGGTGCCCCCGCCGGACATTCCGCAGGAGCGGCTGAACTTCCCGCCGATCCCGATGCCGGACGTCAGCGCCGACGACAGCACGTCGCAGATCACCAGCGACCAGTCCGGCAGCAGCAGTAGCAGCAGCAGCTCTTCGGGCAGCGATTCCTCGGACGGCACCGACCAGACCACTCACGGTCCGCAGCAGTCCGGCGAGACCGCAGGCACCGAGGCGCCGGCGCCGCCCCCGCAGGGCAACACGTTCATCAACAGTCCCCCGCCGCCTCCGGGCGCCCTGCCGCCACCGCCGGGCGCTCCCGTGCCTGCGCCGCCACCCGCTCCGGCACCCCACCACCGCCCGCTCCGGCACCCCCGCCCCCGGCGTGCCGGTGCCGCCACCCCCGCCGCCGCCGGGACCGTAGCCGCGTGTCGGTGCGGATGAGCGCACGGCGGTTCGACGAATTGGTCTCCGATGCGCTTGATCTGATCCCGCCGAAGCTCGCCCGCGCGCTGAACAACGTCGTGGTCCTCGTCGAGGCACGGCACGACGACGAGCCGGGGCTGCTCGGTCTCTATGAGGGCATCGCGCTGACCGAACGCGACTCCTCGTACGCCGGAACGCTGCCGGACACGATCACCATCTATCGCGAGGCGCTGCTCGATGTCTGCGACAGCGAGGAGGAAGTGGTCGAGGAGGTGGCGATAACGGTGATCCACGAGGTGGGCCACCACTTCGGCATCGACGACGAGCGGCTGCACGAGTTGGGCTGGGGATGAGCGCTTGCGCGAAGACCAAACAGCCGGGGATGAGCGCTTGCGCGAAGACCAAACAGCCGGGGATGAGCGCTTGCGCGAAGACCAAACAGCCGGGGATGAGACAGCGCGGCAACCACGTCGCGTCGCCCGCGGGTGCTATCAAGAACTCATGGCTGATGTGACCCGGTGCCGCGATTGTCGCGCGGGCGTGGAGCATTGCCACGGCACCCTGATCCACCATGCGGCGGCGCGCGCGGAGTGCACCGAACCCGATTGTGCGACACCTGAGGTGTTGCACGTGTTCAGCATCGACTGCGATGCGGTCGGCTGCCGGTGCGCGGTGACGGTGTCAGCCCATCGGGTCGGCTGACTGCAGCGCATCCTGCACCGGGTGCACATCGGGCTCCGGATAGAACGGCGGCGTCAGCGAGCCCCATTGCACACAGCTCCACCGCCCGTCGGTGATCGGCGCGAGCACCACTGCCTCGGTGTTGGTCAGGTGGTGGTCCAGCGCGAACGTGTGCTCGACCCCGGCCAGCACCGACGCCACCAGCCGGATGGCCGCGCCGTGGCTGACCACCACGACGTCGCCGGACCATGCGTCGTCGTCGAGGTGACGCAGCCGCAGGTCGGTGATGACCGACACATAGCGGTCCAACACCTGGTGGCCGGTCTCGCCACCCGGCATGGAAATGTCGAGATCGCCTTCATGCCACTTCTGGTAGACGCTTTCGAACTCGGCGACCGCGGCGTCGTCGTTGCGCTCCTCGAGATGACCGACCTGTACCTCGTGGATGCCTTCCAGCTCGAGGGCGCCGAGGCTCAGCTCACGGCCGATCTCACCGGCCGTCTGCACCGCCCGCACGGCGACCGAGTGCGCGAGCATCGCGGGCGGACGGATCAACTCGCGGGCGAACGTGCGTGCCTGCCTGCGGCCCAGATCGGTCAACGGCGCGCCTGGCGGCCTGGTGTCCAGACGACGTTCGACGTTGGCGTGCGACTGTCCGTGCCGAACCAACACCAGACGCCCGCTCATGGCTTGCCCTCCCGCAGCCGGGCCAGCCAGCGGGACGCCTCGTCGAGTTGGGGCGGGACGGCGCCCGCGGCGGCCTCGGTGGGCCAGGAACCAAGGAATCGCACATCTGAACAACGTCGGTGCAACGCTTTGAGTGCCTCGGCCACCGCATCGTCGTCGATGTGGCCCACACAGTCGAGGAAGAAGACGTAGGTGCCCAGTTCGGTTCGGGTGGGCCGGGATTCGATGCGGGTCAGGTCGATGTCGCGGATCGCCAGTTCGGTCATCGCCGACACCAGCGCACCGGGAACGTTGGCCAGCCGCAATACCACCGAGGTGCGGTCGGCCCCGGTGCGATCGGGCGGGGCCGCGGGTGGGCCGACCAGGACGAAGCGGGTGCGCGCGTTGGGTTCGTCGACGACGTCGGAGGCAAGCGCGGCCAGCCCATAGCGCTCGGCGGCCAGCGCGGTGCTGACGCCGGCATCCGCTCGCCCTTCGGCCACGTCGGCTGCGGCCGCCGCGTTGGAGTTGGCAGGCACGATGCGCGCCGCGGGCAGATGGTCGGCCAGCCAGTGCCGAACCTGCGCAGCCGCGACGGGAAAGGCCGCCACGGTCGTAACGCGATCGGCCGGCGTACCCGGGCGCGCCACGATCGTGAACGACACGTCGAGAGTCAGCTCGGCGAAGATCTGCAGCGGCGTTCCGGTGGCCAGGCTGTCGAGTGTCGGCAACACCGAGCCCTCGATTGAGTTCTCGATCGGCACGCACGCGTAGTCGGCGTCCCCGCCGCGGACTGCGGTCAGCGCCGCCGCCGTGCTGTCGGTCGGCAGCGCGGTGAGCCCGTCGGATCGCGGGTCCGCAGGCAGCATGCCCGCCCCTGACAGCTTCAGCAGCGCCGCCTCGGTGAAGGTCCCCTGAGGTCCCAAATAGGCGATGCGCGGCACGGTCCAACCCTAACGGGTCCGCGTGGTAATGCCGTTCCGCTGCACGGGGCGGTTGGGCGGGAAGCCAGCAGAACCCTTGCGGGGCACGTCGCCTCTTAGTTAAGTTAGGCTCACCTTATCTGATTGGAGGCGGCATGACGACGATCACGACGGCACCGACGACAGCCGAGCGGATCCGCAGCGCCTGCGCTCGCGCGGGCGGCGCGATGCTGGCGGTAGAGGGATGTGAGAACGCCGAGTCCCCCGTGCACCACCTGCTCGACGACGGCTCGTTCGCGATCACCGTGCCGGTCGACAGCGCGGTCGCGGCCAACGTGCTCTCCGCCGATGAGGCGGGGGTGCAGGCCGTCCTGGAGATGACCGATTACGCGCCGTTGGCCCTGCGCGAGCCCGTGCGCTCCCTGGTCTGGATCGGCGGACGGTTGCGCGACATTCCCGCCGCTGAGGTTCCCGCGCTGCTGGACCTGGTCGCCGCCCAGGATCCCGATCCCGCGCTGCTGCAGGTCAACAGCGAGCACGGCGATGGCGAGACCGCATATGAGCTTCTGCGACTGGAGATCGAGTCGGTGGTCGTCGCCGACTCCACCGGTGCGGAATCGGTGGCGGTGGGCGCACTGCTGGGTGCGCGGCCCGACCCCTTCTGCGCGATGGAGTCGTGCTGGCTGCAGCACCTGGAGTCCGCCCACCGCGACGTGGTGGAACGGCTGGCCAGTCGGCTGCCGATGACGCTGCGCCGCGGCCGAGTTCGTCCGCTCGGCCTGGATCGCTACGGGGTCCGACTGCGGGTGGAGACCGACGACGGCGACCACGACGTGCGGCTACCGTTCGCCAGACCGGTCGACGACGTCACCGGGCTGAGCCAAGCGATCCGGGTACTGATGGGTTGCCCGTTCCTCAACGGGCTACGCGCGCGCAGGCTCTAGATGCGGCAGGCCCGCTACCGTGGCAGCGGTGAGTGCCCCCGATCAGCCCGGCGAGCAGCAGCGGGCGCTGCGGATCGAGATCGCCGTGGTGTTGGCGGTCACCTTCGGGCTCTCGGCCTACAGCGCGCTGCTGAACCTCATCGAGTCGGTTCTGCTGGGACTGGCCGGGCAGGTCGTCGCGCTCAACCCACGCCGTTCGCCGTTCGACCTCATCGACCTCGGGCTCAATCTGGCCTGGGTGTTCCAGTTGCTCGCGTGGGGTGCGCTGGCGGTGTACCTGTTGTGGCGCAGCGGTATCGGGCCGAGCGCAATCGGGCTGGGCCGGCCTCGCTGGCAGCCGGATCTGCTCGGCGGTCTCGGGCTGGCAGCGCTGATCGGAGTGCCGGGTCTCGCGCTGTACCAGATCGCGCGAATTCTCGGGGTGAACGCCTCGGTGGAACCCGCCGAGCTCTACGACACCTGGTGGCGGATACCGGTGCTGTTGCTCACCGCGTTCGCCAACGGCTGGGCCGAGGAGGTGGTCGTTGTCGGCTTTCTGCTGACCCGGCTGCGCCAGTTGCGGATGGGGCCGGTGGCCGCCGTCGTCGTCTCCAGCGTGCTGCGCGGGCTCTACCACCTCTACCAAGGCTTCGGCGCCGGACTGGGCAACCTGGCGATGGGGCTGGTGTTCGGCTACGTCTACGTGCGCACCGGCCGGCTGTGGCCGCTCATCGTCGCGCATGGCCTGATCGACGCCGTGGCGTTCGTCGGCTACGCCCTGGCTGCCGACCACCTGAGCTGGCTGCAGTGACACCGGCGCGCGGCCACGTACATTCCCTGATGTGAACGACGATCGGCAGCCGCGCCGCGGCTTCGTACCCCCGCCGCAAGCCGGCGGGCCACGAAGCGCCCGCCCCGAGCCGTCACAGGTGATCCGCCGCGATCCGAACTACCGGCCACCCCCACCCATGTGGCCGCCGAATCCACCGACCCCCGCGCGGCGGCCGCAGCCGCCTCCGCCCCCGCCGGGCCGCAGACCGCCGCCGGCGCCACCCCCGGGCCGCAGGCCGCCAGCGGCACGCAGACCGGCAGGCGCGCCGCCCCGGCCCCGCCCGCCCGCGCCGCCGAAGCCCAAGCGACAACGGCGCAAACGGCGTTGGGGGCGCATCGTGCTGGCGGTGATGATGTTGTCGATCGTCGCAGTGGTGGCGGGCGGGCTGTGGATGGACTCGGCACTGCACCGGATCCCGGCGCTGCTGAACTACCCGGAGCGGCCGGCCTCGGGTGCGGGCACCACCTGGCTGCTCGTCGGGTCCGACAGTCGTCTGCATCTGACGCCTGAGCAGCAGTCGCAATTGGCCACCGGCGGCGACGTCGGCAGCGGCCGAACCGACACCATCCTGATGGTGCACATCCCCGCGCCGTGGTCGAGCGCCAGCACCACGATGGTGTCCATTCCGCGCGACTCACTGGTTTCGATGCCCGGTTACGGCAGCGACAAGATCAACGCGGCCTTCTCAGTCGGCGGCGCACCGCTGTTGACCCAGACGGTGGAGCAGGCGACCGGGCTGCGCATCGACCACTACGCCGAGGTCGGCTTCGACGGCTTCGCGACGATGGTCGACGCCGTTGGCGGCGTCACCATGTGCCCGGCCGAGCCGATCAACGACCCGCTCGCCGGCATCGACCTGCCGGCCGGCTGCCAGAAACTCGACGGACGCACCGCACTGGGCTTCGTGCGCACCCGGGCGACGCCGCGCGCCGATCTGGACCGCATGCTCAACCAGCGCGCCTTCATGTCCGCCCTGCTCGACCGCGCCGCCAGCCCGGCGGTGCTGCTGAACCCGCTGCGCTGGTACCCGATGGCACACGCCGCAGGCGACGCGGTCGCGGTGGACGAGGGCGACCACATCTGGGACCTGGCGCGGCTGGCCTGGGCGCTGCGCGGGGACGTCGTCACCACGACGGTGCCGATCGGCGAATTCGGGGCGGGCGATTCGGGCTCGGTGGTGGTGTGGAACGACGCCGCCGCAGGGCAGTTGTTCGCCGCCCTGCGCTCCGATGCGCCCGTGCCCGCCGAGGTGATCGACGCCGAGCCGTAGGCCCAGGGCTCAGTCGCGCCCGGCGCCGGCCAGCCCGTTCTGCAGCCAGTCCTTGGTGCGGCCGGGATGGTTGGTCGCCACCCATGCGACGCCGAGGTCGCGGCAGTAGTGCACGTCCTCGAAATGGTCCACGGTCCAGCAGTACAACGCGCGCCCCTGCGCCGCGGCGCGGTCCACGAGCTCGGGATGCTCCCGCAGCGTGGCGATCGACGGGCCGACGGCGGTGGCGCCGACGGTCGTCGCCGCACTCCCGCCGAGGTAGCGCGACGTGTCACCGAGCAGGACCGTGGGCAGCAGCGGCGCCGCGCGCCGCACCCGCCACACCGCCGCGGCGGAGAACGACATCACCACCGCCCGAGACAGATCCGCCGACGCCGGCGAAGCGATGCCGTAGCGGTGCAGCAGGGCCAGCACCTTGCTCTCCACCAGGGCGCCGTAGCGGACCGGGTGTTTGGTCTCGATGAAGAGCTTGACCGGGCGATTGCAGTCCAGGACCAGCGACACCAGTTCGTCGAGGGTCAACAGCCCGGTCTCGCCCTGGCCGTCGCCGCGCTGCCTACTCGGATGCCAGGCACCGAAGTCGAACTCGCGCAACTGGGCGAGGGTCATCTCGCTGACGAGTCCGGTTCCGTCCGACGTGCGATCCACGCGGCGATCGTGCACGCACACCAGGTGACCGTCGCGGGTGAGCCGCACGTCGCACTCGACACCGTCGGCCCCCTCCTGCAGAGCCAACTCGTATGCGGCCCGGGTGTGCTCTGGACGGTCAGCCGACGCGCCGCGATGTGCCACGACGAACGGATGACCGCCGGGCGGCCCGGAAGCTGCACCGGCGGCTTCGGCGTCGCCCGGATTCATAGGCCTATGCTGCCGGGTTCTGGCCTTCGGACTCAACCGCCGCTTCGCTTTCCGGCTTGGATGTCGGCGCCTCGTCTTCGGGAACAACGATCCAACGCCGTACGGGTCGCTCGACAGGTTGCCGTTCGAACCCGAAGACGACCTTGGCGGCCAGCAGCAGGGTGGTCAGCGCTAGCAGGTAGGCAACGATGGTCGTCACCGTGTTGTCGGCGATGCCCTGGGCGTTGGCGGTGAAGCTGGTGGCGATGGAGAAGATCGACACCGCATAGCTGGCCACCCAGGCCAGCCACCACACCACGATGTGTCGGCGCAACCAGCTCAGTCGTTCCTCGACCGCGGCGAGTTCAAGGACGAACACCGGCGCCCAGGCCAGGTTGACGAACGGAATCAGGCAGCCGGCACGCAGCCGCCACGCCGGACGTGGATCCTGATGTTCCCGGTGTGCGAATGCGGCGGCCCGCCGCGCGACGAGCCAGTTGGTCAACACGATCGCGGCGGCAAGCACCGTGAACATCGCAACCACACTGAGCGCCACGCCCAGCCAGGTGACACCGCCGGCCAGCCACGGGTTCAACAGCACCGAGCGATTGACGATCAACAGCACATAGCGCACAAGGTGGATCAGCGCCGCAGCGCCGAGCGCGGCCATCGCCAGGAACAGCGCGCCCTGCAGCATGGCCGGTGACGGACCGGTGCGGGTTGCGGGCTGCGATTCGTCGGCCGGTTCGAAGGTCTCGGTAAGCCCCCACCTCGGGATGACGTCGTAGCGGGGTGTCGGTCCGAGGCTTCGGCGGGGGCGCCGCGGCGGCGGCGCAGCACCGGGTCGCACGGCGATCCAGCGGTACCCGGGAGGCAACGCCCGGTTGGGCGGCCGGCCACCCGCAGCGGTGGTCCCGCGTGACGGCCGCACGCTCCACTCGGCGCCCGGCGTCGGGGCCGACGGCGCCATCAGCGTGCCGTTGCAGCGCGGGCACCAGACCCGGCGCCGGTCGCGCACGTTCCAGCGCGTCCCGCACTGGGAACACACTTGAATCATTTCGCTCCTCGCGTACGCGTGATCATTTTGCTCCTCGCGTGCGCGTGATCATCCTGCTCCTCGCACTGCAACCTGTCGCTCCAGGGTAGCGACGGCGGTCGCAGGCACGCGGATGCAGTCGGCCGGAAGCGAGCCTGGGCAGCGACAGCAATGCCCGGCTATCCACAGTTTCCACAGCTTCATCCACAGGCTGTAAGCAGCGTCAAAACGGTGTGAGCCGCCAAATCTGCTTACGAGCTGAAAAATCTGTGGACAAGCGCGGCGGTCCGCGAGCAGATCATCAACAGGCTCGTAGGCCGCGAGCGAAATATCTAGTCCGTCTAACCGCGCAGTGATAAGGCGACGATTCTCCGAAGGCGTCGACGAGCGCGATTTTTCGACCGGCCCACCAAGGGGTTATGATCAGCGTCACAGCGTGTTGCTGTGACACATCTCACGGGGGGAGAGCGGTTCCAGTGCAGGTCAGGAGGGGTTGATGTCGTCCTCAATGGGTTCGGGCTCGGCGCTGCCGCCGTCGGAGTGGCATTCGTCGGCCCAGGTCTACAACCGCTCCCAGCTGATGGCCTTCCTGCGCGCCGGCGTGATCGCTCTGGTGCTGCTGGGCGTGCTCGCCCTCATCGTCCTGTTCTGAGCATCCGACACGAAAAGAGCCGCCGGTCACGGACTCGGCGGCTCTTTCACGTCGGCGGTGATCAGGCAGGCGGGTACACGCCCATTTGCTTGCCCTTGTCGGTCTGCCAGAAGATGTCGGCGATCTCATCGATCGTCTTGACCAGCTTCTCGGCGACGGCGGCGTCGAGCGACTTCTTCACGTCGCCCGCCCCGTGCACGCCGTCCCAGAACAGCTGGTGCAGATTCGGGAACTGCTCGAAGTGGTCCTTGGTGAAGAAGTCGGCCCACAGCACCATCAGGTGATGCTTGACCTCCTCAGCCTGCCGCTCCTTGATGATGATGCAGCGGGTCTTGAAGTGCTCGTCGTCGGAGTCGTGGTACTTCTGAATCGTCTTGAGGCAGGACATCGCCTCGATCTTCGCCTGCGCGGGGTCGTAAACACCGCAGTACAGATCGCAGTGGGCATGGGCAGGGGTTGCGTTGGGTAGGAGTCGATGCAGCATGGTTCCTAACCTACCCTCTGGGGGTGCGCCGCAACCACGGACCACGACGCTGGCCACTGCGAATGTTCCGGGTCGTGGGGGACTCGATGGGGCCCACCCTGAGCCCCGGCGACTGGGTACTGACCGTGCGCGGCGGGCGCGTTCGAAGCGGGCAAGTGCGGGTCTTCCGCGACCCGCGGCGGTCGACCCGGTGGCTCGTCAAGCGCGTCGGCGACGTCCACACATCTTCCAGCGGCACCGTATTCGACGCCCGCTCCGACAATCCCCGCGCGATCGGGTCGGCGGACTCGCACGAATTCGGCCCGGTTTCGGCGACCGAGACCTATCGGGTGGTGTGGCCGATGCGAACCGAATTCTCCCGTTAGCAGTCGTGTCCACTTGCGTGCCAGCCGATACCTGCCGCATCCTGAGCGAATCGATCCACAGACGTGTCGGTTTCAACCCGGTAACCGGCTTGGGCGCGGTCCAACACCGTAGGCGCGGAGGCGATATGGAGCAGGGGTCCGATCGGGCGGTCGAAATCGCCCCGTTTCATTCCCGCGGATCCCTCAAGGGCTTCGTGATCTCCGGACGCTGGCCGGACTCGACCAAGGAGTGGGCACAACTGCTGATGGTCGCTGTGCGCGTCGCTTCGCTACCCGGATTGCTCTCCACCACAACCATATTCGGCGCGAGAGAAGAGCTACCCGACGAGCCGGAGCCGAACACCGTCGGCCTGGTGGTCGCCGAGGGTCCGGTCGTCGGCGAATCGGCGGTGCCGCCAGGGTATTTCGCCGAGCACCAACCGCCGGCCCTGCTGATGCTGCATCCACCGTCGGAGACCATGCCGACACTGCCGGAATGCACAGGCGCCGCGTCCGGATGCGTTCTGCTGCCCGGGCTCCCGCATCTGGGGCTCGAACACCGGGCCGCGTGGGTGGAGGCCGAGGCCGACGGCACCGTGACGTCGATGGTCAGCCGGGTGGGCGTCGATCCCATCAGCCACCCCGACACCGCCATCCTCGCCATGCTGCTGGCGGCTTAAGGCGCCTCGAAGCATCGGATCCGGTTGCCCGAACGCTTATTTCGGCCACCCGAAATCTGACCGCGCGGTAGCGGGTGCGCGATGTCGCCGCTATCGTCGATGACGTCAGCGAAGGGGAGTAGCCCGCAATCGTCGAGTCGACACACTGGCGACGCGCACACCGTGACCGCGGTGGCGCCAGCCCGGCCGGCGAACCGCGATCCGTTGCGGTGGGCGAGACCTTCGACGAAAAGCTGACGGGTGAGCAATCGACCCGTCGGCGAACCGTCGGAAGGTCAGTGCCATTCTCACCGCCATCCTGATCAGCCTCGCGGTCGTGTTCGTCGCCGAGCTCGGTGACAAGTCGCAGTTGATCACCATGACCTACTCGCTGCGCCATCGCTGGTGGGTGGTGTTGTCCGGGGTCGCCATCGCCTCGCTGCTCGTCCACGGCCTGTCCGTCGCGATCGGCCACTTTCTCCGGTTGGCACTGCCGGAACGCCCGATCGCCTTCGCTGCGGCCATCGCCTTTCTGCTCTTCGCGGTGTGGACGTGGCGCGAAGGGGGCGACGGTGGCGAGAAGGTGCGGGTAGCCGAACCACGATTCGTGATCCCCGCAATCGTCTCGTCGTTCGTGCTCGCCGAGTTGGGCGACAAGACCATGCTCGCGACCGTCACCCTGGCCAGCGACCACGACTGGGCCGGGGTCTGGATCGGCGCCACGCTGGGCATGGTCCTGGCCGACGGGGTCGCGATCGTGCTAGGCCGAGTGATGCACAAGCGGCTGCCCGCACGGTTTCTGCACGGTCTGGCCAGCGTGCTATTCCTGCTGTTCGGCCTGTGGCTGCTGCTGGACAGCGCACTTGGGTTGCGATGGGCGGCCGTCGCGGCCACCATGACGGTCGCCGTGTCGGCCGTGATCGCAGGACTGGTCGTGCGTCGGCGGCAGGTGAGGGCCGACTCGACGCCCTTCGAATCGTCGCCTCAGCCGTCCTGAGCACCGGCTGGCTACTCCGACGAGGTTGCCATCTCCTCGGATGCCTGCCGCTGTGCCACCCACGACGGCACGGACGGCTATTGCGGCAGGCATCGGATTCCGCGACATTCCGTTGGGGCACGAAGCACCCGATCGCCTTGCTCGGCTGGTCACCGATCAACGGAGACGAAGGGGTGACAGCACGGTATGAGTGCCCGTCGAGACCCTCGCGTCGGCAAAAGTGGTTTTACACCACCGTCATTATTTGCCAAACCGTACGACGCATGGCGACCAGCGCGGAGCGCGGCCTTAACGAGGCCCACTACCTGCAATCACTGAGCGCGCGAACTCAGCGAGAGAATTAACGCGGTTTGCACTTGGTTGTTGCTCCAACTGTCGCTACGATGATCAGCAAATACGCCGCCTATGAGTCCGCTCGTCTATGCATGTGGAGGTCAATTCGATGAGCACGACGTTCGCCGACCGTCTGAACCGCCTGTTCGACACGGTCTACCCACCCGGACGTGGACCGCATACGTCCGCCGAGGTGATCGCTGCGCTGAAGGCGGAGGGTGTCACCATGTCGGCGCCGTACCTGTCGCAGCTTCGCTCGGGCAACCGCACCAACCCGTCCGCGGCCACCATGGCCGCCCTTGCCAACTTCTTCCGGATCAAGCCGGCGTACTTCACCGACGACGAGTACTACGAGAAGCTGGACAAGGAACTGACCTGGCTCGCGAGCATGCGCGACGAGGGTGTGCGCCGGATTGCGGCTCGCACCGTCGGCCTGTCCGCCGAGGCGCAGCAGGACATCGCCCAGAAGGTTGACGAACTGCGTCGCCGCGAGAACCTGGACGATTAGCCGAGGTCACAACCCGAACCTGACGAGCACCTAGCCCGCCGCGTCACTGCGGCGGGCTAGTGCACGGTACTGCTGTGCGATCTCCAGGATCCACTCACGATCGGCGTACGTGCTGGGCTGACGCATCCAGCCCGGGCCGGGGAACTCCGCGCGCACGGCCTCCGGCGCGGCCTCGCTGCCGGCGTAGATCCACCGCGCGATCGCGCGCGCCTGTTCTTCCGGGGCTACCTGCGGTGCCTCCAGGTCGGCGTCGTCGTCCTCGTCACCGTCCGACACCGCGCCGGAGGAATCGACCCGAAGCCGGCGCTTGTGATCGGCAGCGGTGGCCTCCAGAAACAGGGCGTCGGAGATCAGCGACATCCGCTCGGCCACCCGGAAGACCAGGGGCCCGCGGGGCCGCACGCCGATGCCGATGTCGGGATGTCTGCGACCGAGTTCGGTCAGTATCGGCGCGATGACCCGCAGTTCGCGGCGCGCGCCGAACCAGTCCTCGATGCTCGGCAGCAGCGATCCCGCGGCGACGACCAGCATGGCGCAGCCCAGCAGCGTCGCCGCGGCGCCCACTCCGATCGGCCCCCTCGTTCCGGCTGCCCGCAGCAGGAAGAAGCCCGAAGCGACCACCATGAGCACGATGCCGATCGTGAAGACGAACAGGGCACGCCCGCGGCGGCTGCGATTGGAGTACCGCAGGCCCGCCCACGCCACCAGCGACAACGCCAAGAGCACGTAGAGCAGGGGCAGCAGCCACGGCAGATTGTTGCCCGCCCCGGTGAGGTTGTGCCGCAGATACTCCTCGGGAGCCATCTCGGGTTGCCGGCCGGCGGATAAGAACGCCACCAGGCTCACCACCGCGATGACGGCGGCGATCGCGTACTGCGCAATCGCGATCTTGCGGACGGTGGCCGGCTTACGGCTCGATGCGACCGTGGTGATCATCACGCAGCTTCCCGCGGCGCACCCGACGAGCGCCAGCTGCGACAACCCCATCGAGATGTTGGGCCAGCGCAGCAGCGTGTCGACCAGCAGCGTCAGCGGCTGCCAGTTGAGCGCGGCCACCACGCCGAGGCTGCCCAGCGCCAGGATCATCGCGGTGCTCACCAACGACTGCTTGTTGACCAGAGCCCAGCCGATCCGCACGCCGGTGGCCAGTCCGAGGAGACCGGCGATCACCCAGACGATCAACCAAACGCCTCTCCGAGCCGGACCTGGACGATGGAGGAGCGATCCGACGGCAGCCGGCCCAACCGGTACAGCAGCAGGGCCGCGAAGTCCTCGGCCTCCTGCTCGGCCTCCTCACCGGCCGGGCCCATGCAACCGGTCCGCTGGTTGAGCATGTAGCCGATCAGGTCGGAACTGGCCAGCTCGGCGTTCTGGCGGGCCGCCTCCACCACCGGCATGCCTTCGTGACCGAGGACCAGGTGGCCGAGTTCGTGCGCAAGGGTGCGGTCCCACGCGGGCAGCCCCTTCTGGATGAGGAAGACGTCACGGTCGGTGTACTGGCGCCACTGACCGCAGACTCCGGGCGGCAGATCGGCCATCTTCAACTCGATCGGACGGTTGCGGTCTTCGCTGACCGCGTCGACGAGTCGGATGAGCGAAACTTCACCGTGGCGGGGGGCGAGATCGAGCACCGCACCGACGGCGCGGGTGACCCGGCGGTTGGCAGGCATGAAAACCCTCTTTCGACGAGTCCACTATGCGGTGTCCGCCCCTGTCGGCGGGCGGTTTCAGGCCGCCGGCACCCGTGACTACCAGCATGCCCCCTGAGCCCGGCGCTGCCAAGGCGACCGGCTGTGACAGGCGGGCGGTCCGTCGGTACGGCCGTTCTCCGGGTTCTCCCCGCTGGGACACACCGGCGGGCCCCCAACCGCCGAACGATAGTGTTGTGCTGCATTTCCACGCACTCATGACATCCGCATCCGTAGAGAAGTCCGGGAGGCAGCCGGGATGAGCCCGTTCAAGCGACGCAAAACCCGCGCCACCCGGCGAGCCGAGGCCCGCGCGATCAAGGCCAAGGCCAGGCTCGAAGCCCGGTTGTCGGCCAAGAACGAGCATCGCCGGTTCAAAGCCGAGCAGCGCGCCGAGACACGCGCGCTCAAGGCCCAGCTGAGGGCGCAGCGCGAAAGCGACCGAGCCGCCCTCAAAATCGCCGAGACCCAGCTGCGAGCCGCCCGCGAAGGAAAGTTGTTGTCGCCCACCCGGATTCGACGGGCTATCACGGTGACGCGGCTGCTTGCGCCGGTTGCCGTGCCCGTGCTCTACCGCGGCGCCATCACCGCCCGCGGATATGTCGACCAGCGTCGCGCGGACCGGTTGGGCGTTCCGCTGAGCCAGATCGGGCAGTTCTCCGGGCACGGCGCCCACTTGTCGGCACGCATCGCAGGCGCCGAACGGTCGCTGCGCCAGGTCGCAGAGAAGAAGCCGAAGGACGCCGAGACCAAGCAGTTCGTCGCCGCGATGACCGAGCGTCTCGCCGACCTGTCCACGGGGGTGACCGCGGCCGAGAACATGCCCGTCTCGCGTCGCCGGTCCGCTCACGCCGCGATCGAGCGGCAACTCGACGGCATCGAGGCCGACCTGATGGCCCGCCTCGGCCTGGTCTGAGCGCAGCGACCATGCGATCCGCCGTCGCGGCCGCGGTCGTGGCTATCGCGCTGGTGACGGCCGCACTCGCCGCCGCCGCGCCGGCCGCCGCCCACGCCACCCTTCTCGCCACCGACCCCGGCGAGAATGCCGAGCTGCCGCAGCCCCCGACCAGGGTCAGCGCGACGTTCAGCGAGCCGATGCAGCCGCGGTTCGCGGCCATGACGGTGGTCGGGCCCGACGGCGAACTGTGGTCGACCGGCGAGCCGCAGGTCCAAGACACGGTCATCAGCGTCGGCGTGCGACCGCTCGGCCCGTCGGGCACGTACACGGTGAACTACCGCGCCACGTCGGCCGACGGGCACGTCGTCGCGGGCTCGTGGTCCTTCCGGCTGACCGTCGCGGGTACGGGCACACCCGCACCCCCGGCCCCCAGCGAACCGGCCCCGGCCGAGACAGGCGAGGAGGCCCTCCCGGTGTGGCCGTTCCTGCTCGGGGCGATCGTCGTCGTCGCCGCCGGTGCGGCCTGGGCGGTGCGGCGCCGCACGTGACCCGGATGCGCGCGCCGGCCGCCGGCGCGCTGATCGCGGTGGTCGCCGCCCTCGCCGCCTGGGCACTGGCCTACCCGCAGGCGACCGTCGCTTCGACGGTGATCCGCACCCTCGCGGACTGTGCGGGCGTGCTGTGCCTCGGCTTGTCGGTGCTGCCGATGCTCGACGGCGGCAGGCGCCGAGCCGAACTGCTTCGCAGGGCCGCCGCGCCAATGACCGCAGCCGGCGCGGTCTGGCTGCTGGTGGAGCTGACGCGGCTCATCGTGACGGCCGGGAAGGCGGCGGCGGTCCCGCTGCCCGAGCTCACGCTAAAGGCCACCGTGGACTTCGCGACGGCCACCGCGGCCGGGCAGGCGGGCTTGATCACCGTGGCGGCGGCCGCGGCGTTCGGCGGGCTGGTCGTCGCGCTCCCGCGGTCGATGTCGGCCAACACGGTCGTGGCCGGCGTCGCGGCGATCGGGGTGGTGACGCGCCAGCTCACCGGACACTTCGCCGCCAGCGCCGTCGGGGGCTTGGCGGTCACGGTGCACACCCTGGCCGCGGCACTGTGGTGCGGAGCCCTGGCGGCCATGGTTCTCACCGTCCAGCATCGCGGACAGTGGGCGCGGATGCTGCCGCGTTTCTCGCAGCTGTCCCTTGGGTGCGTGCTGGTGTTGACGCTAGGGGGTGTGGTGGGAGGCGCCGTCCGGATGGGTTCCGCCGCTGAGCCGTTGACCTCCGGATACGGCCGCCTGCTGGCCGCCAAGATCGCGATGACGCTGCTGCTCGTGCTGCTGGGGTGGCGCAATCGCACGATGTGGTTGCCCGCTGCGCAGGCGCACCGGGCGTCGGCCGACGTGTCCGGGGCGCGCTCGCGCGTCGAAACCGCGCTGATGATCGTCGCGCTGGCGCTGGCGGCGGGACTGGCCGTCACCGGATAACGCCACACCCGACCTGGCATGATGGGTGCCGGTCCCCGGCCCACGCCGGCGGATGGACCACCAAACTGCGAAGGAGCGCCTCCGATGGCAGACGAGCAGGGCCGACCCGACGAGGAGGCGGCCGGCGCGATACCCGCCGCCGGGTCGACGCCGCCCCCTGTCCCGGACCCCTTCCCACCCGCCGCCAAGAAGAGCCCGGCGAAGAAGGCGGCGAAGACCTCGGCGAAGAAAGCCGCCAAGGCGGCGCCGGCCAAGAAGGCGGTGAAGAAGGCCGCGCCTGCGAAGAAAGCCCCGGCGAAGAAGCCGCCCGCCAAGAAGGCCCCGGTGAAGAAGCCGCCCGCCGAGACGACGGCCGTCACCGAACCGGTGAAGTCCGAGGACGATCTGACCTCCGCCGCGAGAGTCACTGCGGCGCAAGCCAAGACGACGGTCGCCACGGCGAGCAACCCGGTGTCGGGCCCGGCACCGGTTCCTCTGATCGGCCCGGAGCCGTCCCGAGCGCCGGTAGCCGTGGCCGTCGCCGTGGGTCTGCTGGCGATCCTGGTGGTGCTGTTGGTGCGCCGCCGGTCGGCCGACGACTGACCGCGCCGACCGACACCGGCTTGACCCTCACGCGACGTCAGGGCCGATAGTGGCGCTATGGACGCCAACACCGTCGGCACGGTAGCCGCCCTCACGGGTGTCTCCGTGCGCACGCTGCACCACTACGACCACATCGGCCTGGTGGTGCCGAGCGTCCGTACTCCGGCGGGCTATCGCGGCTACACCGACGCCGACATCGAGCGGCTGCACCTGGTGCTGGTCTACCGGTCCGTCGGGTTGGCCCTCGAGGAGATCCGCACGTTGCTCGACGATGCGCAGGCAGATGTTCTCGGACACCTCCAGCGGCAGCACCGGTTGCTGTTGGAGCAGGCCGACCGGCTCGAACACACGATCAAGGCAGTGGAGGAACTGATGAGTGCACACCGCAGCGGCATCCAGTTGACGGCGCAAGAGCAGGTCGAGATCTTCGGCTCGACCGCGTTCGGTGACGAGTACGCCGCCGAGGCCCAGGAGCGATGGGGCGATACCGAGCCCTGGAAGCAGTCGCAACAGCGGGTCGCGACGTTCACCAAGCAGGACTGGATCGGGCTGAAGGCCGAGGGTGACGCGCTGCTGCGGGCTCTCGCCGACGCCAAGCGCAGCGGGATCGCGCCCGGTTCACCGGAGGCCGACGCCCTGGCCGAACGGCACCGTGCGTCGATCGAGCGGTTCTACGACGTCGATCACCAGATGCACGTCGGCCTGGCCGAGATGTATGTGGCCGACGAGCGGTTCACCCGGTACTACGACGACGCGGAGCCGGGCCTCGCGCAGTACGTACGCGACATCATCGTCGGCCGGTCGGATCGCTAGCATCGAGCGGTGCGCATCGAGTTCCGTCCCACCGCTGACCTGGTCGACGACATCGGCGCGGAAGTCCGCAGCTGCGATTTGCAGCTGCGCCAGTTCGGCGGACGGTCGCAGTTCGCAGGCCCGATCACCACGGTGAAGTGCTTCCAGGACAACGCCTTGCTCAAATCCGTTCTCTCCGAACCGGGAGAGGGCGGGGTGCTCGTCATCGACGGCGACGGCTCGGTGCACTCGGCGCTGATCGGCGACGTCATCGCGACCCTGGGCCTCGACAACGGCTGGGTGGGGCTCATCGTCAATGGTGCCGTCCGCGACTCGGCGGTGTTGCGCACCCTCGACATCGGCATCAAGGCGCTAGGCACCAATCCGCGTAAGAGCAGCAAGACCGGCGAGGGCCGACGCGACGTCGCCGTCGAGTTCGGCGGCGTCACGTTCGAACCCGGCCACCTCGCCTACAGCGACGACGACGGCATCGTGGTGGTCGCCCGCTGACGGCTACGCCGAAGCCGTCACCGACGCGCGGTGCTCAGAGAACTTCAGCGAGTCGTCGACGACCTTGCCGTGCCGGATCAGCCGCAGGTCGAGCAGGTAGTTCTGCTTGAGCCGCCAGGGAGCGACGTGCCCGGCCTTGGGCAGGTAGTCCAAGGCGCGCAGGACATAGCCCGGCGTGAAGTCCATCAGCGGGCGCTCTTCGACGCGATTGCCAGGATGCTGCGGCTCGACGGTGTCATAACCCTTGGCGTCCATGTAGTTGAGCACCCGGCAGAAGAACTCCGAGACCAGGTCGGCCTTGAGCGTCCAGGACGCATTGGTGTAGCCGATGGTGAACGCCATGTTCGGCATGTGCGTGAGCATCATGCCCTTGTAGGCCATGGTGTCGTGCAGGTCGATCGCCACACCGTTGCGCCTGATCTCCGCGCCGCCGAACAGCTGCAGGTTCAGACCCGTCGCGGTGATGATGATGTCGGCGGCCAGCTCCTTACCGGAGCTCAGCTGGATGCCGGTCTTGGTGAACCGCTCGATGGTGTCGGTGACGACATCGGCCTTGCCGGACTTGATCGTCTTGAACAGATCGCCGTTGGGGGCCAGGCACAACCGCTCGTCCCACGGGTTGTACTTCGGACCGAAGTGCTTGTCGACGTCGAAGCCCGCGGGCAAGCGCCGTTGTGCCATGGTCATGAGCGCCCTGCGCATGAAGTCTGGGTAACGCCTGCTGACCCGGTACTGGGCCAACTGGAAGAGCAGACTCTTCCATCGGTTCACCACGTAAGCCGGCTTGGTAGGCAGCATCTTGTTCATCTGCACCGCGAACGGATCTACCTCAGGCAGGGCGCCGATGTAGGTCGGCGAGCGCTGCAGCATCGTCACGTGCCCGGCGCCCGATTCGGCCAAGGCTGGAATGAGGGTGACCGCGGTGGCTCCGCTGCCGATCACCACGATGTTCTTGCCCTGATAGTCGAGGTCCTCGGGCCAGTGCTGCGGGTGGATGATCGTGCCCTCGAAGTCCTCGCGGCCGACGAATTCCGGCGTGTAGCCCTCGTCGTAGTTGTAGTAGCCGCTCGCGGCGAACAGGAATGATGCCGTCATCTCGACTTCCTCGCCGTCCCGCTCGACCCGCAGGGCCCACCGGTTCTCGGCGTCGGACCAGTCGGCGCTGAGCACGCGGTGGCGGTAGCGGATGTGCTTGTCGATGCCGTACTCGGCGACGGTCTCCTCGAGGTAGGCCATGATCGACGGCCCACTGGCGATGGCCTTCTCCGATGTCCACGGCTTGAAGCGGAAGCCGAGCGTGAACATGTCGGAGTCCGACCGGATGCCGGGGTACTTGAACAGGTCCCAGGTGCCGCCGAGGTTATCGCGGCGCTCCAGGATCGCGTAGCTCCTACCGGGGCAGCGCTCCTGCAGGTGCCAGGCGGCGCTGATGCCGGAGATCCCGGCTCCCACGATGACGACGTCGAGGTGTTCACTCATGGTACCGGAGCGTATCAACGGTGTGTCGACATCGTCAACAGTGTGTCGAGAAACTCGACACCGTGTAAAGTCAGGAGCCGTGACCACTGTCAGCCAGGCCCGCGGAGCGCGCGGCCGTCGCTCCACCCGGCCCTCGGGCGACGACCGGGAGCAGGCCATTCTCGGCACCCTCGAGCGGCTGCTCGAGCGACGGCCGCTGGCCGAGATCTCGGTGGACGACCTGGCCAAGGGCGCCGGTATATCGAGGCCGACCTTCTACTTCTATTTCGCGTCCAAGGACGCCGTCCTACTGGCGCTCGTCGAGCAGGTGATCAACGAGGCGGACGCCAACGCCGACGCCGCGATGGGCGGCATGGATGCCGCCGTCGATCCGGCCGGTGTCTGGAAGGCGATCAATGCCCTGTTCAGCACATTCGGCTCACACCGAGCGGTCACACTGGCCGGCGCGGACGCGCGTCCGACGAACACCGACGTCAGGGCGC